>NZ_NEEY01000016.1 GCF_002252085.1 Aerococcus sp. 1KP-2016 | reverse complement strand
AAGGACAAAAAAGATAGTTCTTCTTTTATCAAATCTCATTTAAAATAAAAAAGAAACTCAAATCCATATAAAATGAATTTAAGTTTCTTGCTTAAATTAAGCTATCCACATTAAATGTCGAAGAGCCACAATTGTCGATGACTCCGAGTAGTCAAATAAGAATAAATCGAATTAACCAAAACGACCTGCAACATAGTCCGCAGTTTGCGAATTTGTTGGGTTATTGAAGATTTGATCAGTTTCACCAAATTCAATGATGTGTGATTTACCTGGGCCAGTTTCTGGATCAGCATAGAAGAATCCTGTGTAGTCAGAAACACGCGCAGCTTGTTGCATATTGTGTGTAACGATAACGATTGTGTAGTCATCACGTAATTGTTGTACCAATTCTTCTACTTTTAAAGTTGAAATTGGGTCCAATGCAGATGTAGGTTCGTCCATCAATAAAACATCTGGTTTTACTGCTAAAGCACGAGCGATACATACACGTTGTTGTTGACCACCAGAGATTGACATACCACTCTTGTTTAAGTCATCTTTTACCTCATCCCAAATAGCAGCGCCACGTAAAGATTTCTCAACAATTTCATCCAGCTCATTTTTATCCTTGATACCATGTGTACGAGGTCCGTAAGCAATGTTATCGTAAATAGACATTGGGAATGGATTTGGTTGTTGGAAAACCATACCTACGTTTTTACGTAATAGGTTTAAGTTTACATCACGGTCATAAATATTTTTGCCGTCTAAGGTAATTTCACCTTTTACTTGGCAACCCTCTACTAAATCATTCATACGGTTTAAACTCTTAATAAATGTAGATTTACCTGATCCTGACGGTCCAATTAAAGCTGTAACTTGTTTTTCATAGATAGGCATGTTAATCCCTTCTAAGGCTTTGAAATTGCCATAGAATAAATCCATGTTTTCAGCTTTCATTTTAACTTTTAAATTATTTTCAGCCATAATTATTTGTTTTCTCCTTTTGTAAACTGTTGCGATAGCCATGTAGATAAACCATTAACAATCAAAACAACAAGTAATAGGATAACACCGGTTGCATTAGCTTGATCACGATGTAAACCTTCACTTGATAATACATACATATGTAAAGCTAAAGTACGTCCAGATGAAAAGATTGAGTTTGGTAGTGAAGTAGATGTACCTAATGTATACATTAGCGCAGCTGTTTCACCAACAATACGACCAATTGCTAAGATGATACCTGATAGAATACCTGGCATTGCAATAGGCAATACAATCTTGAAAATTGTACGTAATTTACCAGCACCTAAACCAAAACTTGCTTGACGCAATGTGTCTTTAACTGACATCAATGCTTCTTCAGTATTACGGATGATTAACGGTAATACCATAATTGCCATGGTTAAGATACCAGAAATTAATGAATATTGCAATTTTGCAGCAGTAACAAAGGCTAACATACCGAATAAACCAAAAACGATTGACGGTACACCTGTCAATGTATCTGTTGCAATACGAACTACTTCTACCCATTTATTATTCTTGCCAGCATATTCTACCAAATAGAACCCTGCAAATACACCAAAAGGAATGGCAATTAATAATGAGCCCCCAATGACATATAAAGTTGTAATGATAGATGGCATCATTGAAACGTTGTCAGTTGTATAATGCCAAGAGAACAATTCAGGGCTTAAATGTGGAATACCTGATACTAATACGTAACCAATAATCCAAATTAACGAAGTAAAAGTGATTGCTGCAGATAAATAAGTGAATCCACGTAATACTTTAGACATTAGTTATTTACCCCCGTTCTCTTCACATATGCAAAGATTGCATTGATAATTAGGATAATTACAAACAATACTGCACCTGTTGCAATCAATGCACTTTGGTGTGTACCTGTTGCGTAAGCCATTTCCAAAATGATATTCGCTGTCATGGTACGGGCTCCTAAGAATAGTCCTTGTGGGAACATCGCTTGGTTACCAGCAACCATTACTACGGCCATTGTTTCACCAACAGCACGACCGATACCTAGAATAACTGATGAATAAATACCTGAGCGAGCAGCGGGCATCATGATTGAATATGAAGTTCGATCATGGTCGGCACCTAAACCAACAGATGCTTGATAATAAGTTTTCGGTACTGCACGTAATGAAGATTCAGACATTGTAATAATAGTAGGTAAGATCATAATTGCTAATACGATACCTGCAGTCGCGATACTCATACCATTTGAAGCAAAACCTAACGCTCTAGCAAGTGAACGAATAGCCGGTACTAAAACTTGTAAACCAAAGTAACCAAATACAATAGAAGGAATACCTGACATCAAGTTTGTTGCAGGTTTTAAAATTTTATGTAATTTCGGTGGGCAATAGTAAGCCATAAACATTGCTGTAAAAATACCAGTTGGTACCCCTAAGACAAATGCAATGAGTGTTACATAAAGTGATCCTACTAACATTGGTGCTAACCCAAACACTTCTTGAGATGGTTGCCACGTGTCACCGAACAAGAAATTACCTAAGCCATAGTCGGCCATAAAAGGAATACCTCTTGCGAAAATAAAGTAACAGATAGCTAATAAAGCAAGAATTGATGTAAAGGCTGCAAACATGAAGACATACTTCATGACATTTTCCAACAAATTATTTTGTTTCATATGCTCTCCTTATCAAATTCAATTGAATAAAAATATCTACCAAAGAATTATAACGTATTACTACGCGCATTTGCACCCATAATTTCATAATCCTCATCTGATAGAAAAGAATCGTCTTTCCCTATTAATAAAAAATGAGCCGCTACTATATAGGAGTAGCAGCTCTAATAAGATAAATCGTTAGTTGTTACTAAAGAGTGTTAATTATTTAACGTCAGCCCAGTCAGTGATTTCGCCAGTAAAGATACCTTTAATTGTTTCTAATGAAATGTCTTCTAAGCCATTTTCAGGGTTAACAATAACTGCAACACCATCAGTAGCGATTGCTTCAGCAGTTACATCAGTTTCGTCTTCAGCTAATGCACGAGAAGCCATACCTAAGTCAGCAGTACCTTCAGCAGCAGCAGTAACACCTGCAGATGAACCATTAGAAGTGATGTTTACTTGAACATCTGGGTTAGCTTCTTGGTAAGCTTCAGCAATTTTTTCCATTACTGGAGAAACTGAAGTTGAACCTACAACGTTGATTGAACCAGATTGAGAACCGTCACCTTCGTAAGCAGCTGCTTCAGCATCAGCTTGTACGTAACCTTCTTCTAATACAATTGCTTGACCTTCTTGAGAGAAGATGAAGTCATAGAAGTCAGCTACAACGCCTTCTAATTCGCCTTGGTATACAATGTTGAATGGACGAGAAATAGCGTAAGAACCATCAGCTACAGCTTCTTCAGTAGCAGCAACACCATCAACAGCTACAGCTTTAACTGTGTCATTTAATGAACCTAAAGAGATATAACCAATTGCATTTGGATCATCAGCTACAGCTGTGATTACTTGGTCAGTACCGTTCATGATAGTTGCAGCAGGAGTTGTGCTATCAACGTCATCTGCTTTTACGCCAGTTGCTTCGATGAAAGCGTCACGAGTACCAGAACCTTCTTCACGAGAGATTACTGAAATAGCACCTGTAACAGCGTTTGTAGCTTCTGCTGAAGATCCTTCAGTTGAAGATGCAGCTGATGATTCTTCAGTTGATGCAGAGTTACCACATGCAGCTAATGCAGCAGATGCACCTAAAGCTAAAACTAATTTAGAAAACTTGTTGAAAGTCATTTAATATTTCCACCTTTTCTTTTCTTTATCCATAAAACATAGTTCCAAACGATTACAATGCTTATTATATAGAACGATTGTAAAAATATGAGATGTTTAAATGTAAATATGGTGGGTTTATGTAAATTAATTGTAAAGGTTTTGTAAATTGAATTAAAGAATGCTCATTTTAGTGCACCAAACCTATTTTCTCTTCACAATTTGACCTAACTATTCATCATCCTCGTCATCTTCGACGTCTTCATTAAACGCTTCAACAACTACCTTAGGAATGTATACCGTAAAGTGAGTACCTTCACCAAAGACGCTTTCTACTTCAATATGTCCATTCATGTGCTCTAAGATATTCCGCACAATGGAGAGCCCTAAGCCAGTTCCTCCTGAAGCGGTAGAACGGTCTTTGCTCACACGGTAAAAGCGCTCAAAAATACGTGGTAAATCTTCTTGAGGGATTCCTAAACCATTATCGCTTACATCATAACGAACGAAATCCTCTTCTTCCCCAATTGTAACTT
Source organism: Aerococcus sp. 1KP-2016 (assembly GCF_002252085.1). Lineage (GTDB taxonomy): Bacteria > Bacillota > Bacilli > Lactobacillales > Aerococcaceae > Aerococcus. The sequence goes on along the minus strand of NZ_NEEY01000016.1, from coordinate 30,555 downwards.
CTACATAGCCATATGGGTTATTGTAGATAATTGCATTATGTACTAGATTTGTTAGCACTTGCATGACCCGGCCCTTATCACCTCTAAAGTGGACGGATTGCCCGCTTGGATTGATCAGACGTAAATCTATCGATTTTGCTTGTGCTCGTCCGCTTAGATGTTGGAACACATCATTTACAACGTCTTCCGCAACCAGTAATTCAAATTTTTGTTGTACTTGATCTTGTTCGATTTTGGCTAGGTCTAATATATCCTGGATTAAAGAACCAAGTCGGTTACTTTCTTTTTGCATAATTTTAACGAATTCGATTGCTGTATCGTGATCCTCGATGGCGCCGTCTAGGAGTGTTTCCGAAAATCCTTGCAAGGCGGTTACCGGCGTCTTCAACTCATGAGAGGCATTAGAAATAAAGTCACTTCGTACTTTTTCCAATCTGCGGATATCAGTAATATCGTAAATTAACAGGATGATTTGTTCTGAAGCATCGCTACCTTCATGGTCATAGTCGTTATCAGGATTGTAGGCAACATCCATTTCCTGAGCACTTAAATAGATAATATTAACATCTAAAATGACTTCGCGCGGATAGTATAAATAGATTTCTTCATTAATTTTTTGTTTGGTTTTAGATGCTTGATTCAACATTTGAATGAGACGATAGGATTGTAATACCTCTTCAAAACGACGCCCTTCAATTTGTTCATCCAAACCTAAAATATCATAGACAGCTGGATTGGCTAATTGAATCGTATGGTCTTTGTCGACCATCACAACACCCAACATCATAGCCTCCACCAGTTTATTCATCCTATGGGATTGGCTTGAAATTTGAAATTCTTGAGCGGCTAATTCATCCGCTAAAATATTGATATTCTCACCAATTTCATCGAATTCCTCGATATCCACATTCTTATATTGTACGACATAATCATTATTGGCCATGTGGGTCAGTTGATCATTAATCGCAGCCATTGGCAAGTACATTTTGCGATTAAAATGCATGAAAAATGCTACAAGTAAAAATACTGCCCCCAAGCCCATCAAGACGGCAATTTTGGTAATGTTGTCTTGAATTTGCTCATTCATTGGAAAATTACGAAGGACCTGTATATATCCCAACACTTCCCCTTTGGAATTTGAAATACGTTCTGTATAGGAATAGATCACTGAATTTTCTTCGGTACGTTCTTGTTCAAAACGATTATCCATGTCTGCTTCATAATCTCTAAAGGCGGCATCATTGGACAATTGCTCATTGCCCATGCTGTAGACGCGATTACCATCCGCAGTATAAACCAAGATGCGGTCGTTGAGATTTACCATGGGTTGAATGATTTGCTTGAGTTCCCTAAATTCATTGGTATTGTTCTCTAAATCCTCAGCTTCCACAGAACGGAAACTTGGTCTAATCGTTGATACAACATTTACCAAGGTATTTTGAACTTCAGTATTCACTGTTTCAGACACAAAATTATTTACGGTAATGGCAAAGATGACACTATATAAAATAAACAACAGTGCGAACACTGTTGTTATGCTTTGAATCAATTTTTGCATTAGATTGGTACCTCGAATTTATAGCCGAATCCACGTACAGTAATAATATATTCTGGGTTTTTGGTGTCTCGTTCGATTTTTTCGCGCAAATGACTTACGTGAACATCCACAATACGCGTTTCGCCCGCATAGTCAAAACGCCACAATTTTTGTAATAGCTGCTCTCTAGACAGCGTACGGTTCACACGACGCGCCATATAGGTAAGTAATTCAAATTCCTTTGGTGTCATTTCGATAGATTCACCGCGCACGTATACCACATAGTCGTTAACGTGGATTTCAATGTCACCTGCTCGGATGATTTCGACGTCTTCGTCTTTGTAGTTACCTACTGAATCTTTCGTTAGGGTAATTTCATGCTTTTCATTATTTTTTTCAACGACAACATTTGACGCTGAATAAGACGCACGACGCAAAATAGCCTTCATACGTGCTAAGACTTCACGGGGGCTGAATGGCTTGGTTATATAATCATCTGCACCTAATTCTAAACCGATGATACGTTCAAGTTCATCATCTTTAGCTGTTAACATTAAAATCGGTGTATTTACCTTATTTAACCGCAGATTTTTACATACATCCATACCATCCATTTTAGGCAACATTAAGTCCAAAATAATAAAATCCAGGTCATTATTCATAGCGATATCAAAACCCGTTTGACCGTCCTCCGCCTGAATCACTTCGTAACCCTCTTTTTCTAGACTATATTTCAATAAAGTTAGGATAGATTGCTCATCATCCACAATTAATACTTTTTTCATTCGTTTCCTCCAAAGAAAATTTGAGGATTTTTTAGCTTCCCCAGCTAAACCCCAGCAATTGATTCACACATGCGCTTTCACCTTATTATATAACGAATACTTGTCATTTGAAAATATCGCCAGTCCTGTAAAAAAAGAACTGCCAGCCTTTTGCTCACACAAACCAGCTGACACCGACTTTTATACCGTCGTGTCATCCTCGCTTAGTTGCCCTTTTAAATAAGCATCTATAAAGCCGTCTAAATCGCCATCCATTACCCCCTGAACGTTAGCCGTTTCATGGCCAGTACGATGGTCCTTGACCATATTATATGGATGGAAAACATAAGAACGAATTTGCGAACCCCAAGCAATTTCAGCTTTCTCACCGCGAATTTCATCCAATTCTTTCGCATTCTTTTCAGCAAGTAAATGCGCTAGTTTTGCTTGCAACATTTTCATCGCAGTATCCCTATTTTGGAATTGCGAACGTTGACTTTGAGACGCTACCACGATACCCGTCGGCACATGGGTTAACCGAACAGCTGATGATGTTTTATTAATATGTTGACCACCGGCACCCGATGCACGGAAAACATCCATTTGAATATCAGATTCATCTATATCAATTTCCGTATTTTGATCTAATACGGGCATAATTTCAACCGATGCAAATGATGTATGACGACGGTTATTTGAATCAAATGGGGAGATACGCACGAGACGATGGATACCATCTTCAGAACGCAAAAAACCATAGGCATTTAGCCCCTTAATCTCAAGGGTTACCGATTTAATACCCGCTTCATCACCGTTTTGATATTCCAATGTTGTTACCTGGTAATCATGTTGTTCAGCCCATCTTTGGTACATTCTCAGTAGCATACTTGCCCAATCTTGGGATTCAGTACCACCGGCACCTGGATGAATTTCTAATAGCGCATCATTATGGTCATATTCCCCACTTAGTAAAATATTACGTTCATAGGCCGAAATTTTACTTTGATAGGCAGTAATCCCTTCCTCTAATTCAGCTTGTAATTCAGCATCCGGTTCTTCTTTGACCATATCATTTAGAATGGATAGATTTTCCCACTCAGCAGCTAAATCATTAAAGTTGTCATAGATTTTCTTCAGGTTGTTATTTTGGTCAATGACAGCTTGCGCCTTTTCAGAGTTATCCCAAAATCCTGGTTGGACCATTTCACTTTCTAGTGCTGCCAAATCGGCTTCTAATTTATCTAAGTCAAAGAGACCCCCTGAAGCTATCGATTTGAGATTTATTTTGTTCTAATAAGGCATTTATTTCATATTGTTCCATTTGTCGTTCTCTCCTCATAAAAACATAGAGACCAAACCTGATCATTCAGATATGATACCGTGTTTAGTCTCTAGTGATTTATAAAATGTTGTGTTTATGCTTGGCTACGGTCTATATTTTGACGAATTTCTGATTGCATAAACATACGTGTTGCATCATATTCGATACCCGCAATCATTTCATTGAAGCGTTCAAAACCTTCAGATTGGTATTCTACCAATGGATTATTTTGAGCATAGGCACGTAGACCCACACCTTGACGCAATTGATCCATTGCATCGATATGGTCAGTCCAGTGACCATCTACTGCACGCAAGATGACTACTTTTTCAAATTCTAGTGCCAAATCTTTATTATTGATTGAATCTAGTTTTTGGTTAAAACGGTCTGCTGCCATGTTTGTAATGTAAGCAGTAATTTCTTTAGGATTCTTACCTTCTAAATCTTCAATCGCTACTTTGGTATTACGATAAAGGCTTGTTTCCGCGAAATCAGCAAGTGCTTCTAAGTTCCAGTCAGCCTTGTCACCAGATGTATATAAATCAACTTGACGTTGAATTGTACGTTCAATCATTGGCCAGATCACATCATCTAATGATTCTTCAGCAGAAATTACTTCAAAACGTTGTGCGTAAATAATATCACGTTGTTGACGCATTACTTCATCATATTCAAGGACATTTTTACGTGTATCGTAGTTATTCCCTTCAACACGAATTTGTGCACCTTCAACTTGACGTGTAATCATTTTTGATTCAATAACCATATCTGGATCGTCTTGGTCAATATTTAGGCTTTCCCATAGTTGTTGGATGCGTTCAGAACCGAAACGACGCATAACGTCATCTTCTAATGATAAATAGAAACGAGAGTAACCAGGGTCACCTTGACGACCAGCACGACCACGTAACTGATTATCAATACGACGAGATTCATGACGTTCTGTACCAATTACAGCCAGACCGCCTAATTCTCTCACACCAGGGCCAAGTTTAATATCGGTACCACGACCAGCCATATTAGTGGCAATTGTGACAGCACCTTGTTGACCCGCATCTGCGACAATTTGGGCTTCACGTTCATGGTTTTTGGCATTCAATACATTATGTTTAATGCCCATGCGGTCTAATTCAGCTGAAAGCATTTCAGATGTTTCAACGGCAACCGTACCAACTAGTACGGGTTGGCCTTTTTCATGACGATCCTTAATATCTGCCACAACCGCCTTAAATTTAGATTTTAAGTTTGGATATAATACATCCGATTTATCTTCACGAATAACCGGTTTGTTTGTTGGAATTTGAATAACGTTCATATTGTAAATTTCACGGAATTCTTCTTCTTCAGTCTTCGCTGTACCAGTCATACCTGATAATTTTTCGTACATTCTGAAGTAGTTTTGGAAAGTGATGGTTGCCATCGTTTTTGATTCATTTTGAATGGCAACATTTTCTTTGGCTTCAATCCCTTGGTGTAAACCATCAGAGAATCGGCGCCCTTCCATAATACGGCCGGTAAAACCATCAACGATTTTTACTTCACCATCAACCACAACATAGTCGATGTTTAAAATCATGATGTAGTTGGCACGTAAAGCAGTATCGATATGGTGAATTAATCGACCATTTTCAATATCGTAAAGGTTTTTTACATGGAATACGTCTTCTGCTTTTTCAATACCAGATTCAGTTAGGGCAATCGTTTTTGAAGATACATCGATAATATAGTCTTCATCCTCTTTTAAACTCTTGGCAAAATAATCCGCGCGTTGATATAGGGCAGTAGATTGTTCCGCTTGGTTTGAAATGATTAATGGTGTACGTGCCTCATCAATCAAGATAGAGTCAACTTCATCGACAACTGCATAGTACAATGGACGTTGCACCATTTGTCGTTTGTAAACGACCATGTTGTCACGCAAGTAATCGAACCCTAACTCATTATTAGTTGAATAAGTAACGTCACATGCATAAGCTGCACGTTTTTCGTCATTATTCATACCTGCTTGGTTTAGCCCAACTGTCAACCCTAGGAAACGGTATAACTCACCCATTTGTGCCGAGTCACGGCTTGCTAAATAGTCATTAACTGTAACCACGTGCACACCTTTGCCTGTTAGGGCATTTAGATATACAGGCATTGTTTCGGTCAACGTTTTACCTTCACCAGTTTTCATTTCAGCGATATTACCGTAGTGTAGTGCCAAACCACCCATGATTTGTACGTGGTATGGGAATAAACCTAGTACACGTTTCGCCCCTTCACGAACTGTCGCAAAAGCTTCAATTAAAATATCTTCAAGGTCTTCGCCCAAAGCCAAACGATCTTGGAAAGACTTAGTCATGTCTTTTAATTGGTCATCAGTATATTTGGCAAATCGATCCTCTAAAGCCTCGACTTGTTTTGCTTGTTTATTGAATTTTTTCAAATCTTTCTTTTGATTATCAAAGATTTTCTTTAATACGTTAGCCATTATTTTCTCCTTCGATGTTAGAAACTTGGATAAATGTTGATTTTGTGGGCTTTTTGTAATCGTTTAGTGCCCACTATCCCAATCTTTTATATTCTATTATATGATAGCATTAAAATTTTGTCATTAAAACCACTATTCATTAAGGTTTTTCGAAATATCCCTTGTAAATGACCGTAAATACAAAAAAGAGAGTAGGACATGATATCCTACCCTCCTTGATATAACGTTAGAAAGAAGTGTTTCTATGCTTCATCAGCATCTTCTTCAATAGCAATTAGACCATAAGAACCTTTACGACGAGCGTAAACTAACGCGCCCTTACCAGTTTCTGCATCTTCAAAGATGAAGAAATTGTGGCCTAGCATTTCCATTTGAAGAACGGCTTCTTCAGCAGTCATTGGTTTAATAGACAAGGTTTTGCGACGAACAATTTTGATTTGTTCATTTGAAGTGTCTTCACCTGCTTCAAATTCTTGACGGTCAGCTTCCACTTGAATGTTCACTGCTTCCGTTAAACCTTCGCCTTCACGAGATTTACGGTTCATTTTGGTTTTATACTTACGTACTTGACGCTCTAACTTATCTACCACTAAATCGATAGATCCGTATAAATCTTGAGACGTTTCTTCTGCACGTAAAGTTAAGCCACCTGTTAAAGGAATCGTAACTTCTGCTTTGGCATCCTTGTTCGGATAAACTTTAGCATTTACATAAACAGTTGCATCTGGTGAATTCGTAAAGAAGCGCTCTATTTTAGAGATTTTCTTTTCAGCGTACTCTCTAATTGCTGGCGTAATCTCAATATTCTCACCGCGGACATTATATGTAAACATAATTTTTCATCCTTTCTACCAGTAAATACATTTACCGGGAAGCATTTTCTGCTTCTTTATAGTATATTAATTATACTCGAAATCGCTTTCTTATACAAATAAGACACTTGTCATTTATGAAAGATTATCTAGCCAAACTCAATCCTTGAATATGGGTAAAGCCCATATCTGATAAGGCTTTATAAGCTGAATACATGGTCGTACCCGTTGTATACACATCATCAAATAAAAGAATATTTTGCCCCCTGTCTAAATGTTCAATACCACTATCTTGCTTTACTTGAATTTTATCCATATCTTTCAATCGGTCCAATCGGCTTTTGTATACTTGTTTAGTAGACGATGCCTTCATTTCTAAGAGGTCCATAAAGGAAATGTTCGCCCCTTCTAATAGCAAAACCGTTTGATTAAAGCCGCGATTGGATACTTTTCCACTAGAAGAAGGCATTGGCACCCAAATCGTTTGGCGATTCCTTCTATATATACTTTGTAAATCACTTTTAAATAGATAACGCCCCCGAATATCCCCCTGTCCCTTAAGCACTACCAGCCATTGCTTAAAAACTGCATTATAATGGTAGATTGATTGATGTCGAAAGGTCCATTTGTGAAAATGACGCCAGCGCTGGCAATCACGGCAAATACCATCAACCCAGTGTTCCCGGTCTTCTTCTAGCATTTCCCGACCACACTGACCGCAAGTCACGCCCTCTATCTTACTGAATCCCGCTAAACAGCATTGACAAAACAAAGGCTGATCTATTTTTGACCATGAAAGCAATTGTTTTAGGGTCAACGTGTCTGACATGCCTTCCTGACAAATAAGGCATGTAGGGGTTCGCTCGATTCGCCCATTATTTACCTCAATCATCGATTAAGCCCCGCTCACGCGCTTGTCGGTTCATACTTTTAATTTGTCTAATTGCCCCCATTGATGCCTTGGTTTTACCATAATGTAGCAAGTAAACACTACCCTTCGGAAATTCGGCTTTACGTCCCACTCGACCAGCTATTTGTACTAAGGATGCTGTTGTATACGTTCGGTCTTCACTACCTAAAACAATCACATCGATATCCGCAAAGGTCACGCCCCGCTCTAAAATCGTTGTTGAAAAGAGAAAATCATACGCACCATCCCGCATAGCTTGTACTTTCCTAACTCGGTCAGGATCTTTTGATGATACTGATTCAAAGTGGTAGCCATGAAAAACGCCACGACAGCTTTTGACTAGCTGCAACATATACGCAATATGGGGGACAAAAACTAGCACACGCCGTTTGCTTGCTATCAGATTGAACAACAAGTGTTTGAATATTTTAGGGATTTTACCCTTCTGAATGGTTGACCGCCAATCCCCCACCCACATATGCTTGGGTACAGGTAAATGATGGCGATGATAGCGGGCTGGCAAGATAGACACTGCCAACTTTTTCTGTTCAATGGCTGTCAATTGTGTTCTATTCGGCGTGGCTGTTAGTAAAATTTGTGTGCCCGACGTTGTTACCGCACCTTCACTTGCCTGATATAACATGGGATCCCCATCATAGGGGAAGGCATCAATTTCATCGATAATCAGTAAATCAAAGGCTTGGCGAAAGCGAATCAATTGATGGGTGGAACAGACTGTCATCGCTACTTGGTGGTCATATACTTGTTCAGACTGACCATGTAGTACTTGAATGGCAATTTTAGGGAAAGCTACTTGAAAACGTGGTGCTAATTCATTGGCTACATCAATCCTAGGTGTCGCGATAGCAACTTTCTTACCCGCCCTTAAGGCGATGTCAATCGCTTGAAACACCATCTCTGTCTTTCCAGCACCGGTAACCGCCCAGACCAAATGTTTCCCCTTCCTTTGCTGGTAGCTATCACAAATTTCTTGAGAAGCCTGCGTTTGCTGCATTGATAATTGTCCTGACCAAGCCAAATAGGATGCGTCCTGTGCCCAAGGATAGGCTTGTTCACTTGCTGGCAGATGATAAAGTAAGTCGCAAGTACGTAATTTGCCAAAAGCGAGGCACTGCAGACAATAAAAACAAGTATTTCCACAGTTACAGCTATTTTCTATGAAATCACGCTGATTACCACATCGTTGACAGGTCTTGTATTTCCCCACAACTTGAATTGCCGGCATAACAATTAGCCCACCCTGATTTATGTCCTTCAGCTGATGCTCACTAGCACCTAACTCTTTGGCGGTTACTAGGCGTCCTTCCATTTGTGCTGCAAAATCCATCTTCCTGCCTCCCCTCACTATATATATACGTGAAGAAAAACAAATTACCGCAAAAAAATAAACCTGCGACAAAAATATAGGACCATTACCGAGGACTAGTTGTCTTACACTTGTTGAGAAAACTGCGATTCTAGAATGAGACTGTCATTCTAGAATTTTGGGCGTTTTTATCTAGAATAAATTGCGGTTCTATAAAATATGATATTTTTTTAGCAAATATAACCCCATTATTGATAAATTTTCCCCTGCTATAAAGTACCCATCGTCATATTATAAAATTAGCCATTTATTTATAATATGAAATTCTATCCTATAAAATTTTGCTCTTTTATCAAGTATCTTGAATTATGCTGTAATAATATGCTTCACAATACAGCAAAAGAGGCTGGAACCATTTGTCCCAACCTCGCTTCACTCATTATTTATATGCTTTTTGTTGTATCTTCACACCAGGCTAAGGCATAAAGCATTAGGGCCTAAATGTGTCCCAATCACTGGTCCAACAGGTGTTCTTTCCAGTAGTAGATCTGGATGTGCTGTTTTAAAGTAAGCCACCAAGGATTGAACTTGCGGTGTTGCATCGTCCCCAACAATTGCCACCCGCAATTGCGGGTTCTTTTGATAGGATTCTTCAAATAATTCAGTAATACGACGCACTGTTTTCTTATGCGTACGTACCTTTTCGAATACATTAATCAACCCGTCATCAAAATGCAAAATTGGCTTCACCTGTAGCAGGTTACCAATACTAGCAGCCCCTGGGTTAATACGCCCACCCTTGGCCAAGTGACCTAGGTTATCTACTGAGAAGTAGGCATCTGTCGTACATTTTAGTGCATCTAATTTTGGTAGAATGTCCATAGCTGTGTAACCAAGGTCACGCAAGCGGACTGCTTCATATACATAGAAGGCTTGGCCAACCAAGGAAATACCAGAATTGTAGACCTTTACACGAACTCCTGTGTCTTCCGCCACCTGATTCCCAATCATGGTAAAGGTTTGGTAGGTGCCTGAAATCCCCTTCGATAAGGTGATAGCAATAATCTCGTCATGAGTCTTTGCAAGGCGTTCGAAGGCTTCTTTTACAATACCTGGAGCTGGTTGGGAACTGGTTGGGATCTCGTCAAGGGTCGCCATTTTGTCATAGAAGGCATCAGTTGAGATATCGATATTGTCTAGATATGATCCATCACTAAAAGTAATGGTTAATGGTAGTACTGTAATATCGTGCTTACGAACAAATTCGTCCGTAAGATAAGCCGTACTATCCGTAACAATGGCAATTGACATGAATGATTCCCCTTTATCCCTAAATCTCTGAATACTGACTGTTCTTTCGTTCAAACATCGAAAGAATAACATATCAATCATTCTATCAAAACTCAAGTAAAATTTCGACATATATATGTAGAAAAGCCTTTTCAATCGCAAATTATCACTTTAATTATAAAACTTACTTGTTAGCGAAATTGTGGTAAATATGCTAGGCTCAACTTATGAAAAACTGTTCAACTGAGGAGTGTTAAATAATGATTGAATACCGTACGGTCGTCGCCCAAGGTGGCACCCATGAAATTGATGTAAAAGGATCTAGATTTATCTGCAATGCCAAGCGCGTCTTTTCTGAAGCAGAAGCAATTGAATTTATTGAAGCGATTCGTAAAGAACATTACAAAGCGACGCATAATTGTGTTGCCTTTCAAATTGGTGATAACAATGAAATACAACGTGCTTTAGATGACGGTGAACCATCCGGTACTGCCGGTGTACCAATGCTTGAAGTATTAAAACAACGTGACCTAAAAAATATCGTGGTGGTAGTAACACGCTATTTTGGTGGTACCAAATTAGGTTCGGGTGGTTTAATTCGCGCTTATTCATCGGCCGTTTCCGAAGGTTTGGATGCTATTGGTCAGGTAGAGCGTAAATTACAAACACAATTAGCGATCGAAGTTGCCTATACTTTGAGTGGCAAAGTGGAACATTGGATTGAAGAGTCCACCTATCAATTATTGGATACCAGCTATTTGGCGGATGTGACTTTCCATCTAGGTATCCCTACAAATGAACTAGATAAAGTACAAAATAGTTTAATTAATTTAACATCAGGTCAAGTGAAATTTGAAATCGGCGACGAAATCTATGTCGATTTACCGATCAATGCATAATTTTTAGGTATTTTTGATTCAATATTGATTTTTATTAGTATTTGGTAGACTATTAATGATGCAAGCATTTACAAATAGGAGGTCAAAGAATGGAAATTGAAAAAACAGTTGCCGATAAGTATCTAAAAACTTATATGGCAGAAGATGAACCAGGTTCAGCAGCACTGATTGCTTTCCCAACTTCAACGGAAGAAGTTGCCGAATTTGTGAAAAAAGCTGATGCTGAAAACAAAAAAGTCATCACCATTGGACGTCAAACAGGTTTAACTAGTGCGACATATCCACAAGATGAAGCTGGTTAATCAGTATGGAAAAAATGGATAAAATCCTATCTTTGGATGAACAAACATTAACTTTAAATGTTCAAGCTGGTGTGACTTTATTCCAAATCAGAGATTTCCTAGAAAAGACATCATACTTCTACGCACCTGACCCAGGTAACAAAAATGCCTCTGTTGGTGGTAACGCTTCTACTAATGCTGGTGGTATGCGTGCAATCAAATACGGTGTAACGCGTGATAATATCCGTGGTTACGATGTCGTTTTAGCAAGTGGAGAAACAATCCACGTCGGTTCTTCAAATAAAAAAGATGCGACAGCTTATGACCTGAAAGACATTTTCATCGGTGCTGAAGGTACGTTAGGTATCATCACTGAATTACAATTGAAATTAATTGCAAGACCTGCCTATGAAAAATCTTTAATCATGGGATTTGAAAGCTTAGATGGCGTATCGAATGCAATTTTTGAAGTCATCAAATCACCTGTACAACCAATCGCTTTGGAATTGTTGGAAGAATCAGGTATCCACTACTCTGAAAAATTCATCAACAAAAAAATGCCAGAAGTGAAAGGTGAAGCCTTCTTATTAGCAACAGTTGCTGATAACGCTGCTGATGGTTTAGATTTCCAATTACAAGCTGTCCAAGCCTTAGGCAAAAAAGCTGGTGCTATTGAAACACGTGAACTTTCTGAAACCGAAGCCAAAGAAATGTGGGAAATTCGTGACAATATCTTAAACGGTATCGTTCACAATGGTGACTGGAAAATGTACGATCCAGTTGTACCAAACCACTTATTCACTGACTTAGTGCACGAAGGTAAACGTCTGGGTGCCAAATATAACGTTCAAACTGGTTTCTTCGGCCATGCCGGTGATGGTAACATCCACATCTGTGTGTTACGCGAAGATCAAACTGACGAAGAATGGGAAAAATTAAAAGAAGACTACGAAAATGATTTATTCCCATACGTTGCCAAACAAGGTGGTTTACTGTCAGCTGAGCACGGTATTGGTCTTGAAAAGAAAGAATATTTACCATACTTTAAGGATGAAGCTTACCTAAACGTACTTCGTTCAATCAAAAAAGCCTTGGATCCAAAAGGACTATTGAATCCTGGTAAAATATTCGACTAATCCGTTTAAAAAAGGATATAATATATAAGCTATAAAGGAATTGGTGGTACACCATCAATTCTTTTTTTAGGCAATTTTTCTTTAGGAAGGAATTCACATGGACTTATTACAAATCAGCGGTATCATTATAGCTATCGCCTGTATCATCTACTCTACTGCTAAGAACTTAAACATCTTAGTAGCTGCACCAATTGCTTCATTAATTGTTATTTTAACCAACGGTATGAGCATTTCAACTGCCCTTTTAGGCAGCGAGGCTTCATATTTAACCGGTTTGACTGGCTTCATCTTGAAATTCTTTGCCGTTTTCTTATTGGGAGCTATTTTAGCTAAATATACGGATAAAAGTGGTGCGGCAGAATCCATTGCCAACCAAATCTTGAAATTAACAGGTACTGAAAAACCTTATTCGGTACTGGTTGCTTTACTATTGATTACAGCCCTGCTAACTTACGGTGGCGTCAGCCTTTACGTGGTAATCTTTGTCTTGATTCCACTTGCAAAACCATTATTCAAGAAATTGAATATCGCCTGGAACATGGTTGCGATTCCGATTGAATTAGGTTTGGGTACCTTTACCATGACCATGCTACCTGGTACACCATCTATTCAAAACGTTGTACCAACTGCATACTTAGGCACAACCTTAACGGCAGCACCCGTACTAGGAATTGTCGGTTCTGTTGTCGCTTTGTTATTTGGTTTATGGTACATGAAATATGCAATGGACAAGAGTCTGGCAAAAAATGAAACATTCGCCGACTACTATACTGGTAACGATGTTGAAATCACTCACGAAGCACGACCTTCATTCGCTCGTTCTATCACACCAATTGCTGTGTTAATCGTGATTAACCTTGTAGGATCATTCTACAAAGTAGAAAATATCGTCTTAATTTCACTAGCGGTGGCTATTATTTTGTCAGCAATCTTATTCAATAAAGAAATCGACTCACAAAAACAAGTCATTAATGAAGGTGCAAACTCAGGTATTATCCCTATGTTATTAACTGGTTCTGCTGTAGCCTTTGGGGTAATCATTACCTTAGCACCAGGATTTAGCTTCATTTCAGATTTCATCTTGAATATGTCAAGCAATCCATTGATTTCATTATCATTTGCATCAGCCTTATTTGGTGGAATTACTGCCTCTGCAACTGGTTCATTGGGTATCGTCATGGAAGCATTTGGCCAAACCTATATCGATATGGGTCTTGATCCACAAGTCATCCACAGAGTTGCAGCCATTGCCTCTTCAACGCTGGCTGTTATGCCACATAGTGGTGGGATTATCTCTTTCTTGGCATTAGCTGGTTTGAATCACAAAAATAGCTTCAAGAACATCTTCATTGCCGTAACAGGTGCCAATGTACTTGCCTTGATTGCTGTTATTATTGTGGCAACTGTATTCTATTAATCTATACAAAGTATATTCGCTTAACACAAAAGCCCAGGACATTTGATAGTTGTCCTGGGCTTTTTGATTGCCAATAGTTTATTTTGTTAGCATTAAGTGAAGCTATTTTTTCTGTAAAAGATTAGTTCATTGCTGCGCCACCATCAACCTTAATCGCTTGACCAGTGATATGATCTGCTAATGGCGATGCCAAGAACAAGGCTGTATACGCGATATCTTCCGCTTTTTGGTCACCACGTTTTAATGGGATAAAATGTTTCAAGCTTTCTTTCCAAGCTGTTTCTTTGTCTTGGCCTGCTTGTTCATAACTTTCTAGAATTGTTTCCCACATTTGAGAACGAATGATACCAGGGCAAATAGCATTCACGTTGATATTGTGATCTGCACCTGCATAAGCCGCAGCTTGTGTTAAGTAAATTACGGCTGCTTTCGTCATACCATAATGTGCGAAGCCTTCTTTCATCGCGTGACGACCAGCGAATGAAGCTGTATTAATAATTTTACCTTGATCGTATTTCATCATACGTTTGATACCAGCTTGCATACCATTGTTAGCACCCATTAGGTTTACATTGATGATTTTTTGGATAGCTTCTTGGCTAGTTTCTAAGAATGAATCTAAACCAACAATTCCCGCATTGTTGATAATAATATCAAGACGCCCAGTTTCTTCTTCAGCTTGCGCTAACACAGCATCTACATCATCATAACTTGAAACATCACATTTAACGCCAACAGCTTTATGGCCAGCTGCTTTTAATTCTTCAGCGAGTGCTTTACTATTTTCTTCAATTAAATCAGTAACATATACTGTTGCACCTGCATCAGCAAACACGGTTGCCATTGCTTCCCCAATACCACGGCCTGCACCAAAGATAACTGCTGTTTGATCTGTTAATGTAATTTCCATTTTAATGCCACGCCTCTTAATTATTTGTTTGTGTCCCTTTTCACATATAGAATTATACGCTCTCTGGATACATTCGAAAGCGCTAACGAATAACAGGTTGAAACTTTACTCAAAGGCTGTCTAAATTTCTGAAATTGAAAAAAAATGCTCAAAAACAAAACAATTATGTGTTCACTTTGTTTCTAGGTAAAGTTCCCTTTAATTTGAAGGTATAATATCGTTAAAAGTACGAGTGAGCTGTCTATGTTTAATGAAATTAGCTGAATATATTAAAAAGGATAAGCGCCAATTAAGACACTTATCCTCTTCTATTGATTATGATGGATTATCGTTTGAAAATGTAAACCTAGTTTCTCCACCATTGATCATAAACAGTGATTGGTAATGCACGTTTATGTTCTGTTTTGGTGAACCATGCTTCAATTTTTTCTGCAGCTTCTGTGTTAATATCTTTGCCTTCTAAGTAATCATCGATATCATTATAAGTTACGCCAAGTGCAACTTCGTCAGCAAGACCTGGACGCTCTTCCTCCAAGTCGGCTGTAGGTACTTTCACATATAGATGTTCTGGCGCTTCTAAATAGGCTAAGATTTGACGACCTTGACGTTTGTTTAGACGCCAAATTGGTGTAATGTCTGCGGCGCCGTCTCCAAATTTTGTATAAAAACCAGTGATTGCTTCCGCAGCATGGTCTGTACCGACGACCACACCCGCGTTTTCTCCGGCAATCGCATATTGCACGATCATACGTTGACGCGCTTTAATGTTCCCTTTGTTAAAATCAGAAACAGTTACGCCACCCTCTGCAAGTTCTGCTACCATTGCATCTACACCTGGTTTGATGTTCACGCGGACCGTTTGATCAGCATCCATGAAAGCAATCGCATCCATAGCATCTTGTTCATCAGCTTGGTTACCATATGGCAAACGAACTGCGATGAATTTGTATGCTTGAACGCCCGTTTCTTCACGCATTTCATTGATGGCGATTTGGCACAAGGTACCAGCTAAGGTAGAATCTTGGCCCCCAGAAATGCCTAGCACCAGACTCTTCAAGAATGGGTATTGTTTTAAATAGTCTTTTAGAAAATCAACAGTTCGACGGATTTCGGTTTCCGGATCGATAGTTGGGGCTACTTTTAATTCTTCAATAATACGTTCTTGTAGTGGACGCATGTTTTTTCCTCTTCTCTAGTGAATAAATCTGGAGTGAATAAATCTGGCAATACATATTGGCTTACTTGAAGTTCAAGTTTAAATCTTCATCCAAGTCGAAGGTTTTACAATCATTCGCCACACGTTGACGGATTGCAGCAATACTATCCATCTTCAAGTCATATAATTGTTGCGATAGGTCAACTGGATATGGTTCTGGATTTAACATACGACGGTATTCTTCCCATAGCGCATCTAAATGTTCACGAGAGAAGTCACGTATATCATCAATTGCTGGCACATCGTACACTAATTCGCCGTTTGCAAAGATTGTTTTTAACAATGGTCGCGCATTGAAATGACGGACTGTCTTGTTCACATAGGTATAGGTTGGATGGAACATGAAGATTGATTCTTCATTTGTTGGGTCTTCTGTAATTGAAGTGACATAGTCTCCTTCAGATTTTCCATCTTTTTTACGGGTAATACGCCAAATTTGTTTTTCACCTGGCGTAGTCATTTTATCAGGAGATGAAGAAAGTTTCATCGTTGGTACCAATTCACCACTTTCATCTTCGATACAGCAAAGTTTGTACACTGCACCCAGCGCTGGTTGATCGAAAGCAGTGATTAATTGTGTACCCACGCCCCATGCATCTACCTTAGCACCTTGCATTTTAAGGTTTAGAATTGTTTTTTCGTCTAAATCGTTTGAAGCAACGATAATTGCATCCGGATAACCGGCGTCATCAAGCATTCTGCGAATACGAGTTGATAGGTATGAGATATCGCCTGAGTCGATACGTACACCGACAAAACGTGATTTATCATCCATTTCGTTGGCTACACGTATAGCATTTGGCACACCTGAACGAAGGGTATCGTAAGTGTCTACCAAGAAGGTACATTTTTCATGTGAAGCGGCATAGGCCTTGAAAGCTTCATAGTCATTTTGGTAAGCTTGCACCATTGCATGGGCATGGGTACCAGAAATTGGAATATTAAATAATTTACCAGCACGAACGTTTGATGTGGAGTTGAAACCACCGATGTAAGCAGCACGGGCACCCCAAATCGCAGCATCCATTTCTTGTGCACGACGCGCACCAAATTCTGCTAAATTATCGTCGCCAGCTACGTTACGGATACGTGATGCTTTCGTTGCAATCAAAGTTTGGTAGTTGATGATATTTAAAATTGCTGTTTCAACAAGTGTACAGTCAGCTAATGAACCTTTGATTTGCATGATTGGTTCATTGTTGAATACAATTTCTCCTTCTTCCATAGCGCGAATGCTTGCATCAAAATGATAATCAGCAAGATAAGCTAAAAATGCTTCAGGATAATTTTGCGTTTCACGTAGATAATCAATGTCATCTTCGGTAAATTTCAACCCTTGAACATATTGAATCACACGTTCTAGACCTGCAAAGATGGCATAGCCACTATCAAAGGGATTATTACGGAAATACACTTCAAAAACCGCTTGTTGGTCAGCCTTCCCAGCATCCCAATAAGTTTTCATCATATTGATTTCGTATAAATCCGTGTGAAGTGCTAAACTATCATTGATGGTTGTCTTCATTATTTATTTTTCCTCCAAATTGTGATTTGATACATTCTATTATACCACTAAAGGTGATCAACTTGTTATTGTGAACCATTGTAGCAGGTGGAGACGATTCACCTTTTAGCACTATTATAGGGTAAAAATAACATGCCATTCAAAATATAATGTACCGTGAAAAGTCACGCCCTACAGCCAAACAAAAAAGCAGCCAGGTATGTAACCTAGCTGCTTTTATTGGGTCTCCGACTTTTGGAGGGTGGGATAAAAATACAGGACCATTACCGAGGAAACCTTGTCCTGTACTTGTTTAGAAAACTGCGATTCTCGAATGAGGCTATCATTCGAGAATTTTTTGGTTTTTTTATCTCGAATAAATGGCTATTGTATAAGAAATGAGATTATTTTATTGCATAGAACCCCATTCGAGATAACTTTTATGCTTCGTACTAAATGAGCCGTCATTCAGTACGAAGCATCATTCATGTATCGAATGAAATGTCATTCGATACAATTTCGCGTTTTTGTCTCGAATCGCGCATTATTCAGGAATAATCTCTTTCCCAACACAGAAAAGACATATGAAAAGGTTCCTCGCTAACCTGTAAAATAGGCCCTATTTGTATGAAAGGTTCCCTTCTGTCGCATCTAATCGCTTTGGTTGGCATATTTTTGCGAGATTGTTTATATCCGTTTTAAAATAGATGAAAACTGGAAACCAGACCTGCTTTTAAGTATATCTATGAGGGAAAATGAAACGCAAAACACCCTGAACGTTCCTTTTCTAAAAATAATGAACGTTCAGCCCTTTGTGTGGCGCAAAATTTCTCATTTTTGAAACCAAAACCTTCCGAGGTTTCCATTTTTTGGTTATGTAACGATGTATATATACAAACCTAAACAAGACGGACAAAAAGATAATTTTTCTTTTATCAAATCTCATTTAAAATAAAATAAAAAAGAAACTCAAGTCCATATAAAATGAATTCAAGTTTCTTGCTCAAATTAAGCTATCTACATTAAATGTCGAAGAGCCCTTTTATTTATCCAATAACGTCAATATTCATTTCACGTGCTTCTTCTCTTGTTACAGTTGGTTTTTCATCTTCATCAATACCTGAAGACGATACCTTATCAAATAAAATTTTGATGGTTTGTAGCAAAATCTTGAAGTCTAAAATGATGGAATATTTTTTGATATAGATCAAATCAAAGTTCAATTTAGAGTTGAAATCTGTCGCATACTTACCGTAAACCTGTGCGTAACCGGTAATTCCAGCCTGCACATTGTGGCGTAAGTAGTAATGCGGGTTTTCTTCTTGGAATTGATTTACGAAGAAAGGTCGTTCAGGTCTTGGACCAATCATCGACATATCCCCACGCAATACATTTAACAATTGTGGTAACTCATCAATACGTAAGGCACGAATGTATTTACCAATTGTTGTGACACGCGCATCATTTTTTGTTGCAATCATAGGACCTGATTTTACTTCAGCATCCGTTGTCATTGAACGGAATTTCAAGATATCAAATTCTTCGCCACCTTTAGTAATCCGTACTTGGCGGTAGAACACGGGACCTTTAGACGTTAACTTAATCAAAATAGCTGTAATCAACATGATTGGTGACGCTAATACTAACCCCACAAGGGCCATAATAATATCAATGCCCCGTTTGATAATTGCTTGGTCAGCTGGAATCGCAAAATCTGACGTTTCGATAATGGATTCATCTTCGAAATTCATGATGTTTGGATTCACCATCACCAAGTTTTCAAACTTAGAATTTAAGAATAACTTTTTGTTGGCCCGCATTAATACATCATAAATTTTTAGTTTTTCCGATTCATCTATTTGCGATGCAAGGTATACAATATCATATTCATCTAAACGACTCTTCACATTACGGTAGTAGTCATCTAAGACCACATGTGTAACGATGTGACGCGTACTTTTTGAATTTTTGAAATTATATATAGCTGGGAAAACAGCATCCTCAGTCCCTACAATCATAACCCGTTTCGTTGATGCGTAACGTCGATAAATATCGAACACTAAGGCTCTAAAGATATAAAGCATGACTACACTGACCACAAAATCGATTAATACTACTGATCTTGGAAAGGCCAACCAACGACCTGCGAAACTTAAGACCATCGCAACGACAGCTAGAATCGCTTGGCTAATAATTGTAATGAAGAAAAGGTCACCTTTGGTTTTATCGTATAGAATATATACACCGAATAAAATGTTGATGAAGATAAATATCATCAAAATCCATCCGATTGCGCCTTGAAAGGCTTCAAAGTTTTTCAAAGGTACATAACGACCGTATCGCAAAAAGAATGAAACAATATAGGAAAGGAACAGTATCAAAGCTTCTGTGGCCACGATAACAACGCGGTACCAGTTGGTCCATTCTCCGTTTTTTTGCATTTTTTCACCCATTTCATTTCTATTTACTTATAGTAAAATATCTATAATCCAATACATTTTACCATATTGGGACTTGATAATTCCCTATTTCTCTTTAAAAAACTATTAAATCCATCCTTTTTTGTACAAAAAAGGGCTGGAACCTCATTTGGTCACAACCCTGTATCATCCTATTTGTATTTTACTGTGGTGTGGCTATCGGTATTTCAGAACTAGCCGGTAAACTTTCCTCAATTGTACTTTGTTCTTGTTCACTCGACGTGCTACTTGAACCACTATTGTCACTTACCATATCACTAGTTGATGATTCAGAGCTCATCTCACTTGGATCGGTTATGGTCTCACTATTTGATGACGATGAATCATCAATTGACGAGTCATCTCTAGATTCACTAGATGAGCTAGCAACGCTAGAGTCTGAAGATGAACTGATGCTAGCCGAATCAGAACTTGAAGGGATAACCCCTGTATCAATGCTTGATTCACTACTTGGCACGCTCACTACAACATCAGAACTGGTGGAATCAATTGGTTCGCTACTTGTTTCCGCGCTGCTAGAATCTACTTCACTTGTGATGCCAGTGCTGATATCCGCACTACTTGCACTAGGTGTATTCACAGCTACGCTAGATGAAGGCAGGTCTGCACTTGAACTACTCGTCCGTCCGCTCGTTTGATAAGACCTAGCACTAGCAATGTTACGTCCTGAAAGGATGTTTGTTGCCACATTGGTATCTACATTAAATGAAGGTTTATTCTTTTGCACACGTAAAGTTAAGGTAGATGTTGCTGCCTTACTCGCAAGAATTTCTTCACCCTTATCGCGTAAACTTTGACAACGCTCTGCTGATAAAGCAAGGGCTGCTTGACCTTCTTCACGAATTTTTGCCAATTCACTTGCTGTCGCATTGTTTTCTTCGGCTTTCTTCACCAAACGTTGGAAAATATTTTCCGTCGTTTCCTCATCCATAGCTGCAATCATCAATAATAATTTACTTTGCACATATGGATTTTCAATTTCATTCACATCTGCCACCATTTGTTCCAGATGGCTTGCTAAGTCTTCATATGTCAGTTGATCATCAGCTTGAATAGCGGCAATGGCATCCTCATAACTATTGAACAGGGCTACTTGTTGCGCGGCCTCATCCATCAAGGCATCGGCTGTCGCATAGAATCCATCATCCAAATTACTTAATTCATTGGCATAATCATCTTTTAGGAAGTCGATCATATCTAAATGAATATCATCTTCAACAACCACGAATTCTTTAATTGTAGCGCCATTAATCACCGCTTGTTCATCCTCTGCTTCAAACAAGGCGTTCACTTGTCGCTGCATATCGAAACGTCTTTGGACAGAATCCAAACGTGCTTCAATAATATCTTTATCATTATTTTCGGTTAGGTCATTCACGTCATCACTAACTGCTGAAATTTCATCTTGTGTAATATCTTCTTTTAAAAATGTATAGGAATTATCATAATAGAGTGCGTTCACAGAAGCAGCAACAGCCACGGTTCTCTCTTCCGCTGACATTTTGTTACTGTTGGCAAAACTACGAATAATGATGAAAATCGCACATAAGATTAGTACACCCAATAGCATGGTATAGTTTCGGTTTCTACCCATAAACCTTTGCATCACTATATCGCCCCTCCCTTTTCTTTATACCTTAAGATTATCATGATTTTCCGCAAAAAAAGGACTGTGTTGTGCTTTATCATAAAAATTTTATATTAGACATACGCCCGTAACATGATTGTAACAGCTAGTGGTTGACCGTAGTGCGCGTTGTGGCATTTACGGATGCTCCGCTACACCTATTGTAACCAAGCAAGATGGGATATACCAATTTTACCCAAAATAAAAAAGACCGGATCGCTTGTCCGGCCTTCAGTCATAAGTTTAGTTATATTTTTCGTTCATACGGCGTTCATAGACGTTCAACAGTTTAGTTAGTGTGAAGGTCAAGATGAAGTAAATAGCCATTGAGATGATTAATGGAATGATACCGTTGAAGGTAATGGTTGATACGTTACGTGTTTGGAAGGTTAATTCCGCAACACCAATAGTTGATACGATTGATGATTCTTTGATTAGGGATACGAATTCGTTTCCTAGTGATGGCCAGATTGAGCGTAATGATTGCGGGAAAATAACTTTACGCATGGTTACCCAGTAGCCTAAGCCTAGTGAACGCGCTGCTTCAGCTTGTCCTTTATCGACTGAATTGATCCCACCACGAATGATTTCGGCGATGTAGGCGCCTGAGTTTAAGGATACGGCAACTAAACCTGATGTCATGGTTGACCAGCCAAAGATGCCGGCGAAACCTAGGTAAATGAATAAGACTTGAACCATTAATGGCGTACCACGAACGATTTCAATATAAGCTTGTGCCAACCAATCAATGACTTTGATACCTGATAAACGCATCAGTGCAAGTGCCACACCCAGGATTAAACCGAAGAAGATGGCCGTTGCTGAGATGATTAGGGTTGTTTTCACACCGTCAATGAAATACGGTGCGTAAGCTGCCCATGTTGATTGTCTATTGGCTGCAATTAAGGCATATGAATCTTCTAGATATTTATCCATCAAGCCTTGATCTTTCACTTCGGTAATTGATGCATTCACCGCTGCTAATAAGGTCGGTTGATTTTTGGTAAGGCTGCAGCTTTACCTGGATCTTGGATTGGTAAATTCGCTTCGATAACAGTTAGGTTGGGATTTTCAGCGGCATAGGCACCCGCTACATCTTCGTCCAGTAACACACCGTCAACTAAGTCGGAATTCAAGGCCGAAATTGAATCCGTTGTCGTACGCATGACTTGTACTTCTGCGTTTGGATAGTAGTCTCCCACAAGAATTTGTTGGGTAGTACCTTCACCTACGGAAATTTTACCGCCATCTTTAAAGTAGGTGTCGTCTTGAATGTCGGTTGCCTTGCTTTCTTGAATGACAAATGATTGACCAGATACTTGGTAAATATCAGAGAAGTCTACTGATTCGGCACGTTCTTCGGTAGCTGTCATCCCAGCAAGAACGATATCGATTTGTCCCGTATCTAAAGCCGTTAGCAAGTTAGAGAATTCCATATCGACGATTTCTAGGTCAACGCCCATATCGTCTGCAATTTTCTCAGCCAGGAACATATCTACCCCAACCACTTGATTTTCACCATCTTTTAAAATAGAGAATTCAAAAGGTGCATAGGTTGAGTTGGTCCCTACCCGCAAAACACCACGGTCTTGAATGGCTTGGTATAATTGATCTTCACCCACACTAGCGGTTGAACTTGCGCTAGATGCTGCAGATGATGAACTGGTTTCACTTGCTTGAGCTTGTCCTGATCCGCCCGCAAATAATACTGCGACCAAAGTCATTAATACTAAGCTAAATTGTTTGATGTATTTCATGTGCTTCCTCCTTTAAATGCCTAAATAACCAATAAAACAAAAAAATCCCCACCTCTATAAAAGAGGCGGAGATCCACGGTACCACTCTAATTCAAGCATGCCACGCGCTAATTGCCAGCATACTTTTCTTGAAATGGTAACGTCATTAGCGGAATGGCCTACTCATTTCAACCATTCTTCTCAACAATGCGGTTCAATGATGCTTCAAGTAGGGCCTTCCATCAATCGCCCCTCGCTTCGACTCAGTCATCACTTACTCTTTGTATCTTAGAAATTTTATTTACTTGTTTATGAAATCTTACATTACAACTTCTACATTATATGGACTAGGCCTAATCTTTGTCAATATCCCTTGTCACATTTCATGGAATATTTTCTCATTCTTGTGAAAAATAGTTTGCCCCCTAATGTACAAGCTGCACCACATCTCGTTTTGCATAGGATATGCCGCTGTATCCTTTTCGCTCAAACAAAAAGTTGAGGCTAGTACACAACCACCAGGAGCCTTACCGCAAGATAATTGCCCCATATTTGTTGAGAAAACTACGATTAGAGAATGAACCTTCCATTCTCTAATTTTGGGCGCTTTTATCAAGAATAAATCGTGGTTCTATAAAATATCTTATTTTTTTATAGCATATATTTCCATATTTGATAGATTTTTTTATTTATAAAGAACGCGCCGTCATATAATAATATTCGTCAATTATTTATAGAATGAAATTTTATACTATAAAATTTCGCATTATTTTCTAGTATTTGGAATTATTCTATAATTCCCTCGTTGACAATACAGCAAAAACGGTTGGAACCATTTGTCCCAACGGTCGGGTTTTTTTTATCTTGGGGCAGTGGATCTGAAAATAAAATAATGAAAGAGGGCCAGCCCTCTTTTCATTTTGATGATTACCAAAAGACAAAAAAAGAACTGGCATGTGCCAGTTCTTTTTCTCTCATCCTATAATTGAGCTCACAATAGCAACCCTCTACCTGCTTCAGATGAGGGCTGAACGCTATTGCTCTCATCCTATAAAGTCGAGTTCGGACCTCCAGAAAGCCCTGCGCTTCAGACTATATTGCGCCACACTGCGTGCGTCACTGCTATAGTCTTCCACCGGTGGCTTTCTAAGCGTCGGTCCTCTCATCCTCATCCTATCCTAGTTTTCTAAGTGCCAAATGTCATTGTTATATTCTTTAATCGTACGGTCTGCTGAGAAGAAGCCGGCGTTCGCGATGTTGATCAATGAACGACGTGTCCAATCTAAGCGGTCTTCGTATTCGGAGTATACTTTTTCTTTCACATCAATAAATTCTTCTAAGTCGATTAGGGCCATGAAGTAGTCTTTGTTTGTGATGTCCTTGTATAGACGGTGTAGACGCTCAGGGATACCGTAAGCTGCCAATTCATCAGAAATGATGAAGTCTACTAATGGTTTAATACGTTCTTGCTTGTAGTAGTATTGTGGATCGTAAGCATTGTTCGCGTATAAATCAACAATCTCTTCACTTGATTTACCAAATGGGTAGATGTTTTCTTCACCAACATGTTCCGCAATCTCAACATTGGCACCATCCCAAGTCATGATGGTCAACGCACCGTTCAACATGAATTTCATGTTACCAGTACCTGACGCCTCTTTAGAAGCCAATGAAATTTGTTCAGAAATGTTCGCCGCTGGGATTAGGTACTCAGCTTCAGAAACGTTGTAGTTATCTACGAAAACAACTTTCAAGTATGGTGCAACATCCAAGTCATTTTCAATCAATTCAGATAAAGCAAGAATCAAATGAATAATGTCTTTAGCAATCGTATATGCCGGTGCAGCCTTACCACCAAAGATAATTGTGATTGGCGTAGCAGGAATATGACCAGCCTTGATTTGGTGGTATTTGTAGATGATGTATAAAGCTAACATTTGTTGACGTTTGTATTCATGGATACGTTTGATTTGTACGTCAATAATAGAATGACGGTCAATCACGATACCACGTGTACGATGTAGATGGTCAGCTAAGGCTTCTTTATTATTTTCCTTAATACGAAGTAAATCTAATAACGCTTCTTCGTCATTTTCGAAAGCCAATAAATCAGTCAAATCAGCATCTTCATGCCATCTCGTACCAATGCGGTCATCAATAAATTGTGATAACTCTGGGTTAGACGCCATCAACCAACGACGGAAAGTAATCCCGTTCGTTTTGTTAGAGAATTTTTCTGGATAGATTTCGTAAAAATGATTTAACTCATTATTTTTCAAGATTTCAGTATGTAAAGCAGCAACCCCATTAATAGAGAAACCATAGTGGATAGCGATTGACGCCATATGTACAGTATCCCTTTTGTCGATAATCGCTACAGCCGCATTTCCAGGGAAAGCAGCGTCAACACGTTCATCTAATGCCACGATAATTTCTGCAATTTCAGGCACTACTTCATGGATATCAGATAAAGGCCATTTTTCTAGCGCTTCTGCCAAAATCGTATGGTTAGTGAAAGCTACCACATTTTGTGTAATCTCAACCGCTTCATCAAAATCGATACCGTGAACAGTCGTCAATAAACGAATCAATTCAGGGATAACGAACGTTGGATGTGTATCGTTAATTTGGATCACAACATAATCCGCTAAATCATGAATATTTGAGCCACGTTCAATCGCCTCTTGAATCGCCAATTGTGCCGCATTCGATACCATAAAGTATTGTTGGTAAATACGTAACAAGTTACCATTGCGGTCAGAATCATCCGGGTACAAGAATAAAGTCAAGTTTTCCTTGATATCCGTCTTATCGAAATCAATAGAACCCTCTTCAATAATTTCTGGATTCACAGAATCTAAATCGAATAGGCGCAACTTGTTAATCGTCCCTTGATTGTAACCAGGCACATTAATCTCATATAAAGTCGAATTCAAGGTGAATTTACCAAACGGCACTTGATATGAAATATCAGACTTATTCAACCAAGTTGGGTGGTCCAACCACTCATCCGGCTCATACGACTGCTCATTATTCTCAAAATATTGGCGGAACAAACCAAAATGGTAGTTCAAACCTACTCCGTCGCCGTTTAGGCCTAAAGTAGCAATAGAGTCTAAGAAACAAGCCGCCAAACGGCCCAAACCACCATTACCTAATGACGGTTCAGCTTCAGCCTCTTCAACCTCTGCTAAGCTAGTACCATTCGCCTTTAATTCAGCAGCTACTTCGTCATACAAACCTAAGTTTAATAGGTTGTTAGACAGCAATTTCCCAATTAAAAACTCAGCTGAAATATAGTACAATTTACGCTTGCCTTGGTTTGCTGGCATGGCATTTGTTTTTTCTTGCACTAAATCTAATAGGACTTTATAAATTTCTGCATTCGATAATTCACTGATTGGTTTTTCAAATTGTGCTTGCGCACGTTCATTTAAATTTAACATTATATGCTCCTTTATTCTGTGGATGTAGACATCCATTGCAAATTACATCAGTCGCTTTGCGACCTAATCTAACGGTTCATCATCTGGTAAATAAGCAGCTTCTGCTGATACACTATTTATACCATTTATTATATCATTTTGACTAATATAAGCTTTATTTTCTCGGAAATATGTTTCCGTAATATCCAGCAAACGTTCCTTCAAATCAATTGTAAAATCTGCTGGTGTCACACGCCAATCCCAGTTATCACCGATGGTTGAAGGCGTATTGATGCGTCCTTCAGGGCCAAGGCGTAATAAATCGTTCATCATATAGATGGCTAGGAAACTTGGTGAAGATGCAATCCCACGTACAAAAGCGTCTGAAGGATGTTCTCCCTTGGCCCGATTTAAGTATTTATCAGCTTGATCACGTTGATCTTGATTAGCCTGGTTCATGTACCAGTCATAGGCTTGCATGGAGTCATGTGTTGACGCATAGGCTACTGAATTCTCTGGATAATGATGCGGTAAATCTTCAGAATCTTCACCGAAGAAACCATTTTGTAATACCTTCATACCTGGATAACCCGCTGCATCACGCATGTCGTGCACCGCTTGGGTCATGAAACCTAAGTCTTCTGCAATTACTTTCACATCGCCTAAATCTTCCTTGAATTGATTGAAAATCTTGATGCCAGGACCTTTCTTCCAAGTCCCCGCCGCAGCAGTTGGCGCACCAAATGGTACTGCCCAATAGCTTTCGAAACCGCGGAAATGGTCGATACGTACAACGTCATACAGCTTGAAGCTCTCACGCATACGTTTCACCCACCACTCATAACCGGTCGTTTCCATATAGTCCCAGTCATAAATTGGATTCCCCCAGTATTGGCCGTCAGCTGAATAGAAATCAGGTGGCACCCCTGCAACTAAGGCAGGATTTTTCTTCTCGTCAACTAAAAATAGCTCTGGTTGTGTCCACATTTCTACAGAGTCACGGGCCACATAGATTGGAATATCACCAATAATTTGGATGTAGTTCTTATTGGCGTAGGCTTTCAAGGCTGTATATTGTTCGTTAAACCAGAATTGTGTCACCAAATGGTAGTCGTAACGGTTAATATGTTCATTACAATATTGGGCAACAAAGTCTGCATCATAATTTTTGTATTCTTCAGGCCATTCATACCAAGGCGCTTGACCGTGTTCTTCTTTGATGGTCATGTATTGGGCAAATGGTACCAACCAATCTGCATTAGCTTCATAGAAATCTAAGAAGTCTGGATGGTTGTAGCCTTTTTCGTCCACAAATTTAGCCACCGCTTGGTCAAGTAGTGGGCGGCGGTTGTAGTAGACGGTGTTGTAGTCTACTTTTTTGGGATTATCGCCAAAGTAGGCGTTGGCTACGTCTAGTTCATCAAGATAACCCTTTTTCACTAAAATATCTAAGTCGATAAAGTGGGTGTTCCCTGCGAAGGCTGAGAATGATTGATAAGGTGAGTCGCCGTATGATGTTGTTGATAGTGGTAGTATTTGCCAGTAAGTTTGTTTGGTGTCGACTAAAAAGTCTACGAATTCAAAGGCTGACTGACCGAATGATCCGATCCCATATTCGTTGGGTATGGAAGAAATGTGTAGTACTACGCCACTTGCTCTGTCCATTAAATTACCTCCTAAATTTCCATATGATTTGTATCTTGTTTTTGCTTTGTTGATTCACCCTTATTTTACATAAAGCGCTTACGCAATGCAACCGATTTCGTAAATATTTTTGTCTTTTCTTGTAAGCGTTATCAGTATAACGTATAATGAGTGCAACAAGAAGAGAGGATTTATACGCAGAATGCTAACGGAACATCAGTAATCGAAGTGGTAGCATTTGCCAGTAAGTTTGTTTGGTGTCGACTAAAAAGTCTACGAAGTCAAAGTCTGATTGACCAAATGATCCGATCCCATATTCGTTGGGTATGGAAGAAATGTGTAGTACTGCGCCACTTGCTCTGTCCATTAAATTACCTCCTAAATTTCCATGTGATTTGTATCTTGTTTTCGCTTTGTTGATTCACCCTTATTTTACATAAAGCGCTTACGCAATGCAACCGATTCCGTAAATATTTTTATCTTTTCTTGAAAGCGTTATCAGTATAACGTATAATGAGTGTAACAAGAAGAGAGGATTCATACCTATGCCAATTACAATTAGAGATGTTGCGAAGAGAGCGGGTGTTGCGCCTTCCACGGTTTCCCGTGTGATTGCAGACAACCCTTCGATTTCTGAGCAAACCAAAATCAAAGTGCGTAACATTATGAAAGAAATGAATTATTTTCCTAATATCTATGCGCAAGGGCTTGCGAGCGCGCATTCCAAAACGTTTGGTCTCGTTCTCCCCCTAGCCACAGATGCCTTCTATCAAAATCCCTTCTTTCCAACGGTTTTACGCGGTATCAATTACGAAATGTCTAAACATGATTATTCTATTTTATTATCTGTCGGCCTGGATAACGACCAACGCCAGCGTCATATTGAAAAGATTGTCAACGGCAAGCAAGTGGAAGGTCTAATCTTCCTCTATGCGTCAAAAGATGATCCTTTGTTGCGTTTCGCCCAAGAAGTCCAATGTCCCGCTGTTGTTATCGGTTCGCCTGACAATTCGAAAGTTCATTACGTCGACAACGACAACGATTTGATTGGCTACCAAGCGACTGAAGCCTTGATTAAAAAGGGTTGCGAACGTATCGCCTATATTGGTGGGGATATGGACCAATTCTTCATCGCCGACCGCCACAACGGCTACCGTCGCGCATTGGAAGCGAATAACCGCATCTACGACCCAGGTTTAGTATACAATGACCTTGCCTTCCTACCTACTGACGGGTATGAACTGGCGCAAAAACACTTAGACCTCAAAACGCTGGACGGTCTGGTAATTTCCGACGAGCTTGTTGCACAAGGCATTCAAGCCTATCTCGGTGAACAAGAGAATGAGAAGGTCAAAACAATCACCTTCCCCGCCTACAAACAAGATGGCATTGGGGTGGCTGAAGATGCCTCATTCATCAATCTGAACTCACATATCATCGGTTCACGCGCCGTTGACATCCTATTCGAGGCACTCGATCCAGAACAAGCTAGTACGCGTTTCATTCACGAATACGTGGCCGCCGATCTGCATACGGGCAAATAAATCAAAATTTTTAGAGGGAGGTTGGAACAAACGGTTCCAACCTCTTTTTGGTATATTGCGAAAAAGATGATGCCACAATACTGCGCGGTTCGAGACAAAAACATGAAATTTTCCCGAATAAAATTTCATTCGATACATTAATGATGATTCTTACTGAATGACGGTTCATTCAGTACAAGGCATAAAAGCTATCTCGAATGGGGTTATATTCAGTAAAATAATCTCATTTCTTATACAATAGCCATTTATTCGAGAGGAAAAAAAACAAAAAATATTACGATGGACAGGTTCATTGTCGTATA
>NZ_NEEY01000015.1 GCF_002252085.1 Aerococcus sp. 1KP-2016 | reverse complement strand
GAAATGCCACAATTAGAAGCATACGATACGTTTGAAGAGTTAAATGATGCACTTCAATCTTATATTGAATTTTATAATATGGAGCGAGTTCCACTTAGCATGGGATTGCGTATTCCAGCATAAAAAAACCATGCATATTAAAATTGATGCATGGCTTAAATATTTTATTTATTTACCTGTCTGCTTGACAGGGGGCAGTTCAATAAGGTCTCAGCCGCTTTTTTCTTTGGAATGATATGCCTTTTGAAGAGGAAAGATGCTTATTTTTACAGCATTATGTATATCAGATTTAAAATAAACGAAAAATGGAAACCAAAACCAGCTGTGATTACATTTATGAAAAAAAACGCAAAATAAAACAACCTGAACTTTCCCATTAAAAAAAAAGCGAAAGGTTATCCCTCTGTGTGACTAAAAATCGCTCATTTTTTAAAGCAGAACACCCCGAACTTTCCAATTACCGTCCATTTTAGGTTTAATATATACAATCACCCATAATCTGCACAAAATACCTTTCGTTAAAGTTATACTCATTTGAAGATAGTCTCAAACCATTTATATGAAGATACAAAAAAGCCGTCAATGTCTAAGACATTGACGACGTTTCTAAAATCATTATTTAACTGCGTCTTTAAGCGCTTTACCAGGTTTGAAAGCTGGTACTTTGCTTGCAGGAATTTCGATTTCATCACCAGTTTGAGGGTTACGACCTTTACGAGCCGCACGGTCACGTACTTCAAAGCTACCGAAACCGATTAATTGAACTTTTTCACCTTCAGCTAAAAATGCTTCGATTTGTTCGAAAACTGCATCAACAACTGGAGCGACGTTCTTTTTAGAATCACCTACTGCATTTGCAACGTTTTGTACTAATTCTGCTTTATTTGCCATTCTAATTTCACCTCCTCCGAATATTCTCGGAAATATTTATCTTAGATAAATATCAGGATAATCGAAATACTTCTCAGATAATCCTTTTTTAGGATACCATACAAACCGCTATATAACAACGTTTTTAGTCAAAATTCACAATATTTTTACAATTTTTCGGCTATTTCCGATTTCTTGTAATGATTTGTATAGGTGTACCTAAGAAATCAAATGATTTTCGAATTTGATTTGAAAGAAAACGTTCATATGAGAAATGCATTAATTCTTCATCATTCACAAAGGCCACAAAAGTTGGTGGTGCTGATTTCACTTGTGTTAAATAGTAAATTCTCAGTTTTCTACCTTTGTCCGATGGTGCCGGATTAACACGGATTGCTTCCACAAGTACCTCATTTAATAATGATGATTGTACACGACGGTTAAAGTTACCATGTACGTGGGCAATGATTTCAGGTAATTGTGTCAAACGTTGTTTCGTTTCCGCAGATACAAATAAGATGGGTGCGTAGTCGATAAACTGAAATTCACGACGGATATCATCCGTAAATTTCTTCATCGTATGATTATCTTTTTCAAGTGTATCCCATTTATTCACAACGATGATAATACCACGGCCTGCCTCATGGGCATACCCTGCGATTGTTTTATCTTGATCACGGATACCTTCTTCAGCATTTAACACGACCAAACAAACTTGTGCTCGTTCAATGGCACGCATGGCACGCATGACAGAATATTTTTCTGTTGCTTCGTAGACTTTACCACGTTTACGAATACCTGCAGTATCAATAATCTTAAATACTTGGCCATTTTCTTCGAAACTTGTATCAATTGCATCACGGGTTGTCCCCGCAACATCTGATACGATCACTCGGTTTTCACCTAGAATTGCATTTACCATTGAAGACTTACCAACATTTGGTCGTCCAATTAATGCAAATGAAATGGTATCGTCATCATCTTCATTTGAAATGTCATCTGGCGCTAGCTTAAATACTTCTTCAAGAATATCCCCGATACCTAAACCGTGAGAACCAGAAATTGGGAACGGATCCCCTAGACCTAATGAGTAGAAATCGTAAATTTCTGCACGTTGTTCAGGATTATCTACTTTATTGACTGCTAAAACGACTGGTTTATCTGTTTTACGTAGCATACTTGCAATTTGTGAATCGGTTTTGGTAACCCCATCACGCACATTTGTCATCATGATAATAACATCTGCTTCTTCCATTGCGATTTCTGCTTGCAAACGAATTTGTGTCATGAAATCTTGATCATTAAATTCGATACCACCAGTATCAATCACGTTTAATTGTTTACCTAACCATTCGCCTTGTGCATAGATTCGGTCACGTGTTACACCAGGTTCATCTTGTACAATTGAAATACGGTCTCCTACCACGCGGTTAAAAATTGTAGACTTACCAACATTTGGTCGTCCTACTATTGCTATTGTTAAATTAGACATGTATTTGCCTCCTCTCGAAATCTTTATCTATTTCAATAAAAAAGGTAGGTGAGTTTCCCCAACCTACCATCAAACCAAATTATGGTTTATTAATAAAAATTATTCGTTATCGTCACCGAAATCGAAGTTTTTTAATTGATCGCCTAGTAAATCACCAAATGTGAATCCAGATTCTTCATCTGAAGTTGTGTTTGATGTAGTGTTACGACGATTGTTGTTTTGTTTACGAGGTTTGTTTTGACGACGTTCTTCACGTGGCGCACTTTGTGCTGCTGAAGCATCAACTTCTGGTGCTTCTTCTAAAGCTTTAATTGATAATGATAAACGTTCGTTTTCAGGATCAACATCTAAAACTTTCACTTGAATAGTTTGACCTTCTGTAAGTTTGTCAGCAGGAGTTGCGATATGTTCATGAGAAATTTGAGAAATATGAACTAAACCTTCAACGCCAGGGAATACTTCAACAAACGCACCGAAGTCTACTAAACGACGTACAGTACCTTCTAATTCAGCACCTTTAGGCGCTTTTTCTTCGATATTTTCCCAAGGTCCTGGTTGTAAACCTTTGATAGACAATGAAATACGTCCGCGTTCTTCATCAACAGCAAGAACTAAAGCTTCAACTTCTTGACCTTCGCTTAAAATATCTGAAGGATGGTTAACGTGTGCTTGAGCGATTTGTGAGATATGTACTAAACCGTCGATGCCACCTAAGTCGATGAATGCACCGAAGTTTGCCAAGCGAGCTACAGTACCTGTAACTTTGTCACCTTCGTTGAATGAACCTAATTTTTCAGCACGTTCCGCTTTGCGTTTTTCAGCAGCGATTTCTTTGTGTGAAAGAATTAAACGGTTTTCGCTTGGTTCGATTTCAACGATTTTAACTTCTAACTCTTGGCCTTTGTAAGGAGAGAAATCGTCTACGAAAAAGTCTTCAACCATTGAAGCTGGGATGAAACCACGTACACCCGCGTCAACAACTAATCCACCTTTTACTACACTCTTAACTGGAACTGTGATTACTTCACCGTTTTCAGCTTTAGCTTCTAATTCAGCCCATACTTTTTTCGCTTCGATACGACGACGAGAAAGTAAGAATGAACCATTTTCTTTTTCTTTGATTTGTTTGATGACTACTAATTCTAAAGTGTCACCGATGTTTACGACGTCAGTAATTGAGTCGATTGGTGTAGCAGATAATTCTTTGAAAGGAATAACCCCTTCAACACCTGCGCCTTCGATACCAACAATTACTTGGTTATCGTCGATTGATAATACTTCACCTGTTACTGTATCACCAATTTTCACTTCTACTGATTCAGCAAGAATCTCTTCCATTGATGGAATTTCTTCGTTATTTTGATTTTGATTTTGATTAAATTCGTTTGACATACTCTAAATCCTCTCCTAAATGTACTACCTCATTCGCACTAAGCCAATGATCAATTATCATTATATCACTTATTTCAACTATATTCAACCAATAAGACTTAAAACAGCAAGAAAAGAACCCTAATTTCTATTGATTTTAGCGTTCTTTTATGTATTCTCTCTGGTCCATTGTTTAATTTTGTGATAATACTTCGTTTACATATGAAAAAATGGCCTCTTCCACTTGATCCAAATCCATATCTGATGAATCCAAAATAATGGCATCATCGGCAGGTTTCAGTGGACTATCTTCCCGAGTTGAATCATAAAGATCACGGCGTTTAATATCAGCAATTAATGCTTCTAGGCTCATTTCTGAATACCCTTTTGCTTGATTTTCTAGAAAGCGGCGTTGACCACGTTCCTCAGCAGACGCTGTTAGGAAAATCTTTAATTCTGCTGCTGGTAAAACTACAGTTCCTATATCACGACCATCCATAATAATGCCTTGTCCGCCTTTAGTGTAATCACGTTGTTTTTCTACTAAGACTTCGCGAACATCGGATACAGCCGAATAGGCAGAAACAGCTTGGGATACTTGATCTGTTCTGATTTCATCGGTAACATCTACGCCATTTACCCAAACACTTTGCCCACTATCATTCACTTGGAAAACAATTTCACTAGCTTCTGCTAAGTCGCGTAGCGCTTGATGGTCACTTGCATCAATACCTTTTTCTAATGCAAGCAAGGTAATGCTTCGATACATTGCGCCTGTATCTAAATATACATAGCTAAACGCTTAGCCAATTTTTTAGCGATGGTACTTTTTCCTGACGAAGCAGGGCCATCGATGGCGATTTGAATCGCTTTAGACAATCTGTCCACCACTCTTTCAATTTTATTTCTTTCTTATTCTGTTACACGTAATACCGTCCCAGGACCAATACTTGAATTTGCCGTAAGGCCATTTAATGCTAGCAATTCGTCTAAGGTCATACCATTATTCACAGCAATACGATATAAATTGTCCCCAACTTGAACGGTATAAGTACCTGTTGAAGATGATTCGCTTTCAGAAGCCACAGATTCGGATACTGCTTCTTCTGATTGTGAAGCTGCGATTGATGCAGATTCCGCTGCACTTGCTGATGCTGCTTGAGCTGCTGCAACAGCTGCAGCTTCAGCAGCTTCACTAGCTGCAATACTTGAAGATTCTTGTTCTGATGCTAAGCGTATTGATTCTGATTCTGAAGCTGCCACAGCACTTTCTGAGGCAACAATTGATTCAGAAACAGAGATAGATGCTGATTCTGAAGCAGATTCACTAGCTTTAGACATCGATTCAATGTTTTGCGTCTTCGATACCATAACTTGTTCCGTAGATTCAGGCTCTGGTACTCGACTTTCATTATTCATATAAGCGAACACTAATATCGGTATTACAATCATAACAAATAACAAGAAAGCCAATACCTTAGACGTTGTCGAAATTGAATCATTGTTATTCTTCTTATTTCGAGCAGTGCGTGTATATTTTTGATTCTTTAAGTTCTCAAACTCACCAAAGCCTTGATTTTGAAAATCGTCACTTGTAGGGGGGACTTGGTCAGTTTCAACTGAATCATCTTGCACTTGATCAAATGTATCCTCTGAATTTTTTTGATCTTTTTTGGTTAATTTATCCCAGAACTTCATCCTGCTACCCCTTTCTTATCATTAAGAATTGTACCATGAACCCCTTTTAATGTCAGTAACACATTCAGTAGTTTAACAAAAGTTTATCCCCTTTTGCTAACTAAATAATTCTTCTAAGCGTAACCGCCATGATAGCTTATTACCAACTTCAGATGCACGCCCTGGTAGACCTTCAAGCGCTTTGGGTAATTTCATAAATTCCTGCCAACTTGTTTTTGTTCGAAACTCTGGATGGCAGTGTGTGCAACATAAGTCCGGTTGCTCCTTTAAAGTTTCATCCGCATGGCCTAATAAAAGCTTTCGATAGCAGCCTTCATGATTCGTTAAATCCAGCATTTGAAAAATTTGCTGCATTTTGGTCTGTCTCAATTTTTGTGCGTGCAATCTGGCATCCGCTAGCGTATGAAAATGATGCTTATAGAATTTAAGCATGGCTATAATCGTGTCTGAATACTGATCTAACATATCAACTGTCAGCTTACCTTCAAATAAGGGCACTAACAAACGCTCCAATAAATCCGCTTCGTCTTCATACACTCGGCGAATTTGCTGCAATCTTGCCCGCTCGCTCTGATCATAGCATACAACCGCAACTGCCTGTTCTTGATCACGCCCCGCCCGGCCAATTTCTTGTACAAAATCAGCAATATTTTTAGGTAAATGATAATGAAGTACAAAACGGATATTGGGATGATTGATGCCCATACCAAAAGCAGATGTAGCAAAAACGACATCCAACAATCCATTTATAAACTGATTTTGTATAATATGCCGATCTGCTAGTGTTCGATCACCGTGGTAGGATGCTACTTGGAAATCAGTATTTGCTTTTACAAATTTAGTTAATTCTTCTAATTCACTTTTATGGTGAACATAAACAATTCCTGGTTTGGGTAATTCTGCTAACCATTGCAACAAAAAATTTCTTCTATCCATATGGCTTTCTAATTCCTCAAATATATAAAAAATATTCGGTCGGTCAACTGATTCCTTAATCAACATTGCTTGCTCATCATGTTCAAATAAATATTCTTGAATATCGTCCAAAGTGTCGCTTGATGCTGTTGCTGATAAGGCCAGCGTTTGTGGATGTCCTAGGAATTGGCGCACCGCCTTTAATTCTGTATATTCAGGTCTAAAGTCAAAGCCCCATTGCGAAATACAATGGGCTTCATCAATCACTAGTAAATGAATATCCATTGTTTTGAGTTTTTCTAATACCTGATTTTTTAATAACATTTCGGGCGAAATAAATACAAATTTATATTGGTCTAAATGGCGCAAAATATAAGCTTGTTGCTTTTTTTCATAGGTCGAATTTAATGCAATACCTTGACCTAGTCCCATCATTTGTAACTGCCCAACTTGATCTTGCATGAGCGAGATTAATGGTGAGACAATCACCGTAATACCAGGGGCTTGATATTGGTTGAGCTGATAAATCAGGGACTTTCCCCCACCTGTTGGTAAAATGGCCAGCGCATTTCTCCCATTTTCTAAAGCCTCCAAGCTTTCTATTTGACCCGGCTTAAAATGATTATAGCCTGTCATTTCACTTAATTTTTTCTGCCATCCCATAAGCCATCTGGTCCTTTCTGATAAATGATTTTCCAATAACGATACAACCAATAATCCTGGTCTCCAAACCTTGCTTGAAACGCATCAAACGTTGCATCCGGTTCATGATCTAGTAATACGCCTACATCATCGAGCTGCAATGCCGCTTTCACACGATTGACGAGTAGTTCTGGCTGACTGAAGGCAATTTCAATAAAATGTTCTGTAATCGTAGAAGGTTTCAGATTGCGCCTATTTGCCATTTCTGCCACTGAAATAGTAGCACCTTTTAGCATGAGAGCTGTTTTATTGGTCGAATCATTCCACTTTTTAAAAAAAGTATCTACCACGTTGACAAAATCTGTGAGTAATACTTGACCGGGCGTCGCATTTTTTCCTTTTAACCACTGAGCCCATAAATCATCTGTTATAGCTTGCTGCACGATCAGTATCTCACGTTTACTAGCTTCATGGATTTCTGCAATTTGTTCTAAAGTGACTGCAGGTACATTTGCCCCTTCAAATTGTTGTAAGAATATCATGGCAGCTTGATCAGGATACCGACTTAAATCAATCAACAATTGGTCTTGTATCAATTTGGCAACATCAGCCAACCCATATTGGAACACGTTCTTGACATGGTTAACCCAGATTTTCACAAGAAATTGGGCATGAATATCTTGTACGAAAGGTATATAACTACGAACATGTACATTGGCATACGAGACAACTTGCATCATCAATTGCAATGTTTGACGATAAATTTGCCGGCTACTTGAAATGATTAAACCATCACGTAAGGGAAGTATTTCCTCAATCACCATCTGAATAAATGATGGTTGCGCATGGTGACGATAAATTGCAGTTAAGGATGGGTAGTTAGCCGCTTCCTTCAAATACTGTGCCCATTCTTCCTTAGTCAGCTTTGGATATAGGCCAATAAGGCTGGTGATACGATTTGAAAACGCAAAAAAAAGTGTTGTGGCAGTTCGCTTGCCAATCAACACTTGATATACCGAATTTGCAGGGA
Organism: Aerococcus sp. 1KP-2016; assembly: GCF_002252085.1. GTDB lineage: Bacteria > Bacillota > Bacilli > Lactobacillales > Aerococcaceae > Aerococcus. Next base: position 28,236 of record NZ_NEEY01000015.1, on the reverse strand, counting down.
GTTCTTGGGCCTTGTATGCAACTGCCATTAATAAAGTGTCCAAGAAAATCCCTCCAAATACCGATGATTATTTTAGTTGTCAAATACTCGATAGCTTTACTATAACAAATATTTAACGATAAAACATCTCTATTGACGAGATAATTGAGGGCTACCAAAACGATGAATCATTGTTGGTAATGTTTGTACTAATACAAAATGTGCTAATAATGATACCAGTACGCCTTTAATTAAGTTGAATGGTATGATACCAGCTAAAAGATATGTTTGCATGTTGCCAACATCAAAGTTCATTACTTGCATATAGAATGGTGTAATCACGAAATAGTTCAATACAGTCATTACAATTGTTAACGATAAGATTGAAATCACATATGCTGTGATTGTTTTACCGTGACTGATATTGGCTTCGCGACCGTCATTAGTGTAGGCTGCAAGCATTTGGTCTTTTAAGATGTAATAGATTGGTAAGATATATGCGATAGTCGCAATAAATGCTGTAGTATCGCCAATTGGAATACCCATTTCCCCACCTGTATACATGTAGTGTAGGAAGTTGGCAATAAAGCTTGCGCCAATTGCACCCTTAGGACCATAAACAAATGCAATCAGTAATAGTGGAACGATTGAAAAATCAACTTTTAAAAATGGTAATGCTGGAATTACTGGAAAACCAACAAACATTAATATAAATGATATAGCTCCTACGATTGCGACCAAAACGATTTGTTGCGTGTTACTTTTTCCCATGTTACTTTCTCCTTTTCTACTTCATGGGGTTGGCTCTTAAAGGTGGCAATAAAAAAACTCTTTCCACCTTCAAGGTAAAAAGAGTACGAGCAAACAAGCATAGTTCGCCCATCTTCTCCCATCCTGACTTTACAGTCGGTTCTAGAATTTCACTAGATCAGTCCCAAATGGGAGTCGCGGACTTTACCGCCGGTCGGGAATTACACCCTGCCCTGAAGATTGCTTAAAATTTATATTTAATTACAAGACTTATTATAGCATCATTTTCTCTTATTTCAAGTAAGTTGCTTCATTTTTTTGGAATTATTTTTTCTTGGCATATTCCATTAATTCTTGCACTTCATGTTTTAATAATGTACGAGCATCACCAGGACGTAAACCGTGTAAATTCAAGAAGCCATACTGTTCACGTTTCAGTTTGGTAACTGGATGTCCAATCGCTTCTAACATTTTACGGACTTGGCGATTACGGCCTTCATGAATCGTAACTTCAATAATGGTGCTATCTTTATCACGGTCGACAGACAGGATTTGAGCCTTAGCTGGTGCTGTCATCACGCCGTCAATTTTGACACCACGTTCAAGCGTCTTACGTTCTTCCCCTTTAATAACACCTTCAACCTTAGCCACATACACTTTATCGATTTCATAACGCGGATGCATTAAGGTGTTAGCAAATTCACCATCGTTGGTCAATAATAATAATCCTGACGTATTATAGTCTAGTCGACCAACAGGGTAAATACGTTGTTGCACATCTGGGAAGTAATCTGTTACGACCTTACGCCCCTTATCATCTTTCACTGCTGAAATTACGCCAAGTGGCTTGTAGAACAAGTAATATACCGGTTCTTCTTTGTAGATAGGTACTTCATCCACTTCAATACGGTCTTGATTGGATACCTTGTACCCTAACTCTCTAACCACTTGCCCGTTCACTTTCACGCGACCAGCTTCAATTAATTTTTCTGATTCACGTCTCGATGCAACACCTGCATGTGCCATCACTTTTTGTAATCGTTCCATCTCTCTTAACTCCTATTTTTCAGAATACTTTAAGCTTCTTCGCTCAAATCTTCCTCTTTACTTGTCTCTACTTTTGTTGCAAAATCTTTTTGCTCTGGTTCCCCATTTTCATCAATTTTAAATAGGGTTTCTTCATTTACTGATCCATCTAATACTAGGTTATGAATATCTGGTAGATCTTCAAGTGACTCTAAGCCAAAATATTGGTAGAAATAATTGGTTACGCCGTAGATAATTGGGCGTCCTGGTGAATTCTGCCGGCCCTGTTCCATGATTAAATCACGCTCTAACAGTTTATGAATCATATTTGAAGATTGCACACCACGTATGTCATCAATAGCCATTCGTGTGATGGGTTGTTGGTAAGCAATGATTGCTAAGGTTTCCAAGGCTGCTTGGGATAATTTAGTAGCAAATGGTGAGACAGCATAATTTTTGACAATTTGACCGTATTCACTTTTGGTAACTAATTGAACACGCTCATTGATGACTGTTAATCGCAAACCAGCTTGATCATCATTTTTTAGCTTTTGTCCCAAAACCATGACGTAGTAAAAAGCCCACTCTTGTCGTATTTCTAGCAAGTTTGCTAACTCATCTATGGCTATGCCATCTTCTCCTGCTACGAAAAGTAAACTCTCAATCGCGCCTACAGCACTCATTCACTTTCCTCCCGTCTAATTAATTGAATATCATCTACAATTGTTTCCTGATATAAGTATAACTCATTTGCCTTCACTAATTCTAAAATAGCCAAAAATAAGGTGACAATATAGCCTCTTGTTGGGGCTTTACCAGCAAACACCGTTTCTTGGAACATCAAAATTTGCTTGTCTGCAGTTACAAAAGCTTGACGAATATCCGCCATGGCCATATTAACTGAATAGCCGTCATTGGATATAGTCGTTTGAATCGGTTGTTGATTTTTCAAGCGAAAGGCCATCTTTTGCAAGGCCCGATATAAATCATCCGGGGTTAATTGTCGCCCTGTCATTGGAATTTTATCCTGATATGCTGATAAGTCTGATGGTTGCTTGGTATACTCTAATGAGCGTTCAGCTTGTTTATCTGCCAAAATATGTGAAATTTCTTGATATTGTTGAAAAGCCAAAAGTTGCTCAACTAGGGCATCACGTGGATCTTCATCCTCTTCTTCGTCACTCATTTTAGGTGTTTTAGGCAACATCATCTGGGTCTTGATTTCCAGTAAAGTTGCCGCCATTACCAAATATTCTGAGGCAATATCTAATGACAAATTTTCATATGTGTGTATATATGCCAGATATTGGTCAGTAACAATATTAATTGGAATATCAAAAATATCCACTTTTAAGTCTTTAATCAGGTGTAATAGTAAATCAAGCGGCCCCTCAAAGGCCGCCAGATCTAACGTTAATTCACTTGTTTTTTCTATCATGTTTGGCCTATCTCCCTTACTTACCGGAAAAAGTATCTTCCGCTATTTGCTCCTGGCGATGTTTTGCCCATTTAGAAAGCAAGCTTGATAAGCTGATAACGCCTGTCAATGTATAAACCGGGTACTCCTTTTTCAAAGCCGTTAATATAGCATAGGTGCGCCCTTCTTCACGGAATGAAGGATTAATGGATAAATAACGGACTACGATTGTATCTGAATCGTCATGTTGGTCAAAACCCACTAAACCAATTACATTGTCGCTTTCTGCGTCTTTCCATAAATATATTTTTCGTTCTTGTTTATGTATTCTATCCATTTCTGCTTTTAATTCAGAAAATTCCTTGAATTCAGGAATGTAGGATAGTAGGCCCATTACGACTTTCTCGTATTTTCCTATGTAAGGCACTAGCATGTTTTGCCTCCTTCAATTACTGCAATAACAAAGTATTCGTAACAGTACATTAGCATACATCGACAAGCAAGGCAATTTTTTCTAAAGTTTTCACAAAGAATTTATTGAAATACCATTTAGTTACTGATAACTAAAAATCCATTACTGCTAGTCCCGTTGTGTGAAAAAAGGCGAGGTTGGGACAGAAGGCCTCTAAAAAGGCGTACACAATTCTTAAAAAGAGTTGTGCACGCCTTTTACTTTGAAAAATTTCTTATAAATTTTGATTGAAATATATCATGGGCACAGGTTAAAGGACTGAAAATGTAGTTCCTTAGCCGTGAAAGAGGATGAAATCGAGACCTTGGCTCGATTTCAAATTGAAAGACCTTGGTTTTCAATGATCCCACGGCTCACAAGGAACGTACACTATAAGGACGAAAAATCTATGATTTTAATCTTTTGTCCCAACCTCTTCTTTGATAAAAATCGTTCATTAATTATTTTGCATCGTTACTTGCACGTTCACTTTGCTGCAATTTCCATGATTGCTTCAATGTACCAAATAGTCCTTTATCAGAATACGTAAGGACATTGGTCTTGTAAAATTTGGTTGAAATCCATAAACAAAAAATTGAAAAAACGAGCGAAATCAAAACTGCTGCCCATAATTCACCGGTCGACACTGTTTCTGCTGCGATTCTAAATGGCATGACGAAGGGTGTAAAGAAGGGAATGTGAGATGAAATTTTCACAAACGTATTATTTGAAAAAGACATCCCGAACATACCAATATAAAAGCCTGCTAAACTCAACATCATAATAGGGGTGATCATTTTATTGACATCCTGAACATTTGATACCAAAGAACCTAAGAAAGCCGCTAACACCGAGTATGTCACAATGCCCAAGAAAGCGAAAACTAGTGACCATACAATCACGGGCATGGCGGTTTGCATTAAACTATTTATCGTCTCTCCTTCTAGTAAAACTTGTATCTCAGCCGGTAACTGTGTATTTACAAGATACATGTATGCCCCGACAACTAGGACAGCATAGAAGGCTACCTGGGTTAATAGTACTAAGAAAATCCCTAACATTTTACCCATAAAATGTTCCGTCGCTGAAATAGAAGATAGAATGATTTCCATTATGCGGGAACCTTTCTCCACGGCAATTTCCTGTGAAATAATGGAAATGTAATTCGCAACAAACATAAATACTATAAATGAAGCGATATACGCCACCCCTTGACGAACGAGTGCGTTAATATCTTGGCTTCGTTCACTTGTTCCTTTTTGGAAATTGAGTGCTGTCGTTTCAATAGCCACGGTTGACTCAATCAAATCTTGAGCCTCATCTTCTGTTAAGCCCATATTCGCCGCACGATTAGTCGTCTGAACGCCCTTTAATGCATCTTGAAAAACAGTAACTGAAACATTTTTCCCACTCGTGTCACGATAAAACTTGCCTTGAATATTGCTTGGATCACTGTCATTAATTGCTAAATACCCATCGATTGTCCCATTTGTGAGCGCCTCTTTCGCCTGATTCTCATCATCCATATAGGTTAATTCATTCGCATCTTGATTATATGTTTCTATGGCTTGAATGGTTTGATCTTCGCCACCAACTATCGCAACTTTCCCAACACTTTCGGATGCCGTCGCTGAACCAATAATCGCCGATATACCAAGAATGACGATACCAAGTATGATTGGGCTCAGTAATAAGAAAATAAAGGTCCCCGACTTGACATTCTTTTTATATACTTCTTCAATTACTGTGCTGATATGACTAGTGTTCATGCTTGCCACCTACCTCCATTTTAAAGATTTCATCTAGTGTTGGCGCTTGTTGGCTAAACTCTTGAATATATTGACCTTTTGAAATAATGTCGAACAAACTTCTACCATAGGTTTCATCCGCAAGCATTAATTTGTATTCTCCAGGCGCCACTTCCAGCACGTTGGTTACACCTTCTAAGGCCTTTAAATTCTCTGCCTGCCAACCATCTGCTTTGACAAATAAACGCGTTTGTCCATATGATTTACGCACTTCATCAATTGTGCCATAAAGTTTTTGTTGCCCATTATCTATCATAATCACCGTGTCACAAATTGCTTGTACATTCGCCATATTATGGCTAGAAAATATAATACATGAACCCTTATCACGTAATTCTAGTATACCCTGCATGAGATATTCTGCATTCACAGGGTCCAAGCCAGAGAAAGGCTCATCCAATATCACAAGTGCTGGCTCATGAATCAAGGTTGCAATCAGTTGTACTTTTTGTTGGTTCCCTTTAGACAAGGTTTTTATCTTATCTTTACGGTCACCTTTCACATTAAATTTTGTCATCCATTCGTCAATTTTGTTATTGATATCTGCCTTTTTCATACCTCGCAAACGAGCAAAGTACATGATTTGTTGCTCTATGGTCATCTTCTCATATAACCCTCGTTCTTCAGGCAAATAACCTACAGTATTATAGACGGTTGCCATCTGCATGGGTTTATTTTGCCAAAGCACGCGACCGTTATTTTCTGGTGTTAAAAAATTTAAAATCATTCGAAAAACGGTCGTTTTACCCGAACCGTTTTGGCCAACAATACCTAGTATAGTACTGGGTTGAATTTCGAAACTTACATCATCTACTGCAACTTTATTACCAAAGGTTTTTCGCAGGTGTTCTACTTGTAACATGCAAGTACCCCCTTTATAAATTAGATTTTTTCTTGAAATTTTATGACATCGTTTTCACCATCAATATAGCATACCTGTCTGTAAAAACATAGAATTTATATAGAATAAGTAATAAAACAATGCAAAAAAATACTCCCTGATATTTCAGGAAGTATCTATTTATTATGCCCGTGGATGTGCTTTGGTATAAATATCTTTCATATGTTGGGCATGAATATGCGTATAAATTTGCGTTGTAGAAATATCTGAATGGCCTAGTAATTCTTGGACAACCCGTAAATCTGCCCCATTTTCAAGTAAATGTGTCGCAAAGGAATGGCGTAAGGTATGAGGACTGATATCTTTAGAGATATTAGCCATCATAACTAGTTTCTTCAGATTTTTCCAAACACCCTGTCTAGATAAAGGTGTACCGTGATTATTGACAAATAAATAATTTTGGGCTGCCTCTTCATCTTTGACTAATTTTGGTCGACCTTCTTGGAGATAGCGTTGCAGCCATTCTTCGGCCACTTCACCGATAGGAACAATACGTTCCTTGTTGCCCTTACCAATCGTTTGGATGAAACCCATATCTAAGTGAATGTCCGTCAGTTGGATGTGAATGATTTCAGATACCCGCATACCAGTCGAGTAAAGTGTTTCAAGCAAAGTTCGATCACGCAAACCAAGTGGCTTAGCAATATCAGGCGTTGATAGTAAACGGTCAACTTCTTCGAGCGTTAAGACAGATGGCAAGTGCTGTGTCTTTTTGGGTAAAGAAATTTTTTCCATAGGATTATCTGTAATTTCTCCGTCTAGTTTTAAGTATCGGAAGAAATGGCGCAAAGTCGACACATAGTGGGACCTAGTCGATGTGGCCAGGTTTTCTTCATGCATCCATTTGAGATGTTCCAAGATACTATCTTGATGAATCTGTTGGATACTTTCAATTTTCTGGCGTTCCAGATAAAGCGTCATACGTTGTAATTCTTGTTTATAGGAAATAATTGAGTTGTCAGCTAAACCTTCTTCTACACGCAAGGTATTTAAGAAATCTTCAATTGCTACTGCTAACTTCATATTTATCCCTTCTTTAATCTATGTCGACTAAGTTATTTCAGTTTGATTCCGCCGTCTACTTGTTCTATTTGTTTGTTTTTCAACAAGTTACCCACAGCGCGTTTAAATTGTGCTTTTGAAATACCAAAGTAGCTACGGATATCATCCGGATTAGATTTGTCATGATATGGTAAGAAGTGGTTATCTGAACGTTCTAATAAGGCTAAAATCATTTGTGCATCTTCAGAAATAACTGTGTATGCTAAAGGCTTCAATGAAATGTTCAAGTTACCATTTTGACCGATACCAATAACGCGGCCTTCAACTTCTTGGCCTAAACGCGGCTCTTCCAAACGTTCACTTTCATGAATGAAGGCTAAGAAATAATCGTCAGTAATCACGTATGTACCCACGATTTTAGCATGGTAAACAGTCCCTTTTACTTCTTGGTTTGTCCAAGATTTTGATTGTGGTGAAAGTTTATTCGTAATTTGTTGAAAAATAGAATCATCTGCTAATTTACCCCAAACGCGGTCTTTAGCATCGACTTCTAGTCGAATAAACAAACGATCATCTTTTTTAGGCCACAAGTGTTTTTCACTTGGTAGATCGTCTAATGAAATAACGATTTCTTTATCTGGCAAACCAATGTCGACAAATACACCTAAGTCTTTACGTACCATGGTTACGGTTGACCAACCGTAACGATCTTGACGAACGTCTGGTAATTTAGTTGTCATCATCTTGTTGTGTTTCATGTTTTCATATATAAAACCCAGGACAGCATCACCAATGGCATGGTCGCCTTCTGTTTTATCTAATTGGTAGGTAATACCATCTTTTTGAACTGAATAATATTTATCATTTTGGTCAATCACCAATGCACTTGTCACAGTTCCTAGTTCTACGCTCATATTCTATCTCCTTTAAGGCTTTGTTTCTCTTGTTATTGTATCATATCTCATGAACACTTGGCCGCAGCTTATTGTTATAAACAATTGATTATACGTTATTTCGAGCTAAAGGTAAACAAAAAGAAAGTTAGCCCCAGCAGACACACGTCCTAATGAGACCAACTTTCTAATTTATAGATATCTTTGAATGGTTTTTGCAGTTTGAAAAGCATTGGATTTTTGCACATCCAAGGTGAAATTAGCTGTTTCTATATACAAAGGAATGCGTCGATTGTATTTTGCTAACATTTCTTCTCTCGTATTTACCTTCACCAACGGTCTTTGCACTTTTGCGGGATTATGGCGACTAATTCTACGCCAAGATGTTTCAAATACATCTTGCATATAGAATACCTGGTCTTGCTCTTTTAACAATTGACGACATTCGGCTGTTTCAACGACACCACCACCTGTTGAGATGACAGCTTGGTTTAAATCCGGATTTTGTAGTAAGGATTTTAATACAGCTAATTCAATTTGGCGAAAATGACTTTCCCCACCTTCAGCAAATATATCTGAAATTGATTTACCTGCCTGTTCTTCGATATAGGTATCCATGTCTACAAAAGGAATAGCTAAATCTTCAGCTAAGGCCCGTCCAACGGTGGTTTTTCCCACACCCATAAACCCAGTTAAAATGATTGGCATTTCTTTCAAAACCTCCTCTTTGAAATGATGAATTTAGTCGACGATCCGAGCTAAATCATCAAAGAAGCTTGGAAATGAGATGTTTACGGCTTCTGCATCTGTTAAATGAACCGTACCTTCTTCAACCAGTAAGGCTGCAATTTGCAGCATCATACCGATTCGATGGTCACCGTGGCTATCAACATCTGCTGCATGCAATTGTGTAGGACCTGTAATAATCATACCATCTTCCGTTTCAATAATATTGGCACCCATTTTATTTAATTCTTGTGCCGTTACTTGTATACGATCAGTTTCCTTAACCTTCAATTCTTGTGCATCACGGATAATCGTCTGCCCTTCAGCTTGCGTTGCTGCAAGTGCGATAATCGGAATTTCATCGATTAGGGTAGGAATGATATCGCCACCAAATTCAGTTCCTTTTAAAACACTTGAACGAACTGTTAAATCAGCACTTAAGCCCGTTGCCTTATAATTTGTTTCAATCAAGCCACCCATGTCTTTTAAAACTTGAATGATACCTGCACGTGTTGGATTTAAACCAACATTCGGCATGCGCAATTGACTGTCTTTCACTAATAAGGCCGCCACAATAAAGAAAGCCGCTGAAGAAATATCAGCAGGTACTTGCACGTCACTAGCTGTCAATGTTTGGCCACCTTCAAGTGAAATGTCTTTATCATTCACTTCAATATTCACGCCAAATTGACGTAACATGCGTTCCGTGTGATCTCTTGATTTTTCTTTTTCGTGAATAATGGTTGTGCCTTTAGCTGATAAACCAGCCAGAAGGATAGATGATTTTACTTGGGCAGAAGCAACTGGCATATCATATTCAATCGCATTTAAATGGTCTACCGGTTGGATGTATAATGGTGCAAATTCGCTGCCCTCAGAACCAGAAATAGAGGCACCCATTTGGCGTAATGGAATCATGACCCGATTCATTGGACGTTTAGACAAGGATGCATCACCAATCATTTTCAATTTAAAGGGAAATCCTGAAAATAAACCGGCTAATAAACGCATCGTTGTACCAGAATTACCAGCATCTAAAGCCCCATTTGGCGCTTGTAAGCCTTCTATCCCTTTACCATGAACAACCACTGAACCATCTTCTAATTCATCAATCTGTACACCCAGACTACGGAAAATATTCATGGTTGAGATACAGTCCTCTGCATGCAAGAAACCCGTAATTTTGCTGGTACCATGAGCAATTGCTGCAAACATGATTGAACGGTGGGAAATCGATTTATCCCCAGGAATCACAATTTCACCTTGTATGCGATTGGCATTGGTTAATAGTTCTTTCATGGATGATTACTCTCCTTCTGTTTGCCACATATCAGGGTTTTTCGCGTATTCACGGTAAGCTTCTACTGCTTTAATTAATTCATTGTAGTCATCATGTGGGAATTTCTCTAAAATAGCTTGTGCTAATTCCATCGCAATGACGGTTTCACCAATAATTGCAGCACGTGGAACAGCCGTGATATCTGAACGTTCAATTGAGGCCTTGTATGGTTCTTTGCTGTAAATATCCACTGATTGTAATGGATGGTATTGTGTTGGAATTGGTTTCTTGTAACCACGCACGATAATCGGCATACCTGTAGTCATACCACCTTCTAAACCACCCATATGGTTGCTTAGTCGGTAGAAACCATATGTTTCAGAATAGGCGATTTCATCCATTAATTCATTTCCGAAACGACGTGCAACCTCAACGCCATCACCAATTTCAGCGGCTTTGAAGGCATTAATAGATACCATTGCGCCAACAAGTTTAGCATCTAATTTTTTGTCCCAGTGTGTGTACGATCCTAGGCCAGCTGGTACGTTCTTAGCGATGACTTCAATAACCCCACCAAGTGTGGTACCATCTTTTTTCGCTTGGTCAATTTTGGCTTTGATTTCTTCATCAATTGAAGGATCAATCATTTTCAATTCAGATTCATCTGTTTTTTGACGTAACTCATCATGTGATAAGTCTAATCCTTCTACCTTACCTTCAACGCCACCAAGTGCTTTTACGTAAGCAATAACTTTAATGCCTAAACCTTCTAATAATTGTTCTGCAATTGAACCAACTGCTACACGCATGGTTGTTTCACGTGCTGAAGAACGTTCTAATACATTACGTAAATCTTTAAAATGATATTTAATACCACCGACCAAATCAGCGTGACCAGGACGGGGATGATGAACGGTACGACGTTTTTTAATACCGTCTTCAACATCATCAGCGCTCATAATTTCAGTCCACTTTTTGAAGTCTCGATTTTCAACAATCAAAGTAATTGGTGAACCTAATGTTTTCCCGTGACGCACACCTGATGTGATACGGACTTCATCACGTTCAATTTTCATACGGTTTCCTGCACCATAACCCATTTGGCGTCGTGCAAGGTTTTCGTTAATTTTCTCTATGTCGATTGGTAAGTTGGCTGGTACACCCTCAATGATCGCTGTTTCTAAAGGACCATGTGATTCTCCAGCAGTAATGAAACGTAACATGTACTGTTTCCCCCTAATATTCTTTAGTCTCTGTATCATTTTATCCTTAAATTAACATTGGGGCAATTATATTTACAAAATAATTAGAAAATAATGAAAAAAACATAAAAAAGGTGATTGGGATTTTATGCCCAACCACCTTTTTATCAAATGTCTGAATATTCAATGTGTGTCGATGAAAGAAAGTGAATTAGATAGTTGTTGTTGCGCCAGCGTATACAATACCGCGACGAGCATCAACTGTTACTAATTGACCATTTTGAATTGCTGAAGTAGCGTCAGTTGCACCAACGATAACTGGCACACCATTTTCGATACCTAATACAGCTGCATGGCTAGTTAAACCACCTTTTTCAACGATTACAGCGGCAGCAGTTTTAATTGCGTCGTTGTAGTCATTATCAGTATTGTTTACTACTAATACTGAGTTTGGTTTTACGTTAGCGTTAGCAGTTGCTGCATCAGTAGCAATTACTGCATGTCCAACAACAGATTTTTCACCGATACCAGTACCAGAAACTAATTTTTCACCAATTACTTGGATCTTCATTAAGTTTGTTGTACCTTTTTCACCAACTGGTACACCAGCTGAGATAATAATTAAATCGCCGTCTTTAGCGTAACCTGAATCTTTAGCAACAGTACCAGCTAGTGACATCATTTCATCTGTTGAAGTTGGTTTTTCAACAACAAATGGTTCAACACCCCATGCTAATACTAATTTACGTGCTTGGCTTTCAGAGAAAGTTAAAGCAATAATTTTAGCGTCTGGACGATATTTAGAAATCATTTTAGCTGTGTGACCTGATTCAGTTGCAGCTACAATTGTAGAAACTTGTAAGCTACGAGCTGTATAAGCAACAGATTGGCTGATAGCTTCTGCCATGTCAGAATCATCACGTTTTAAATCGCCAATTTTTGTCTTAGATAAAGCTTGACCTTCAGTAACTAAAGCAATACGGTTCATTGTTTGAACAGATTCAACTGGATAGTCACCAGCAGCTGTTTCACCTGAAAGCATAATTGCGTCTGTACCATCTAAGATAGCGTTGGCAACGTCAGATGCTTCTGCACGTGTAGGACGTGGGTTACGTTGCATAGAGTCTAACATTTGAGTCGCAGTAATAACTGGTTTACCAGCTAAATTACATTGACGAATCATGTCTTTTTGAACGATTGGTACTTGTTCAGCTGGAATTTCTACCCCTAAGTCACCACGGGCGACCATTAAACCATCAGATACAGATAAAATTTCTGCTAAGTTATCTACACCTTCTTGGCTTTCAATTTTAGGGATAATTTGAACGCTTTCGTTACCAGTTTCTTCTAAAATTTCACGAATTTCTAAGACATCACTAGCTTTACGAACGAATGAAGCTGCAATATAGTCGATGTCGTTTTCTAAACCGAAACGAATATCGCTTGCATCTTTATCAGTGATACCAGGTAATTGAATAGATACACCTGGAACGTTAACACCTTTTTTGTCTTTGATGATTCCTGTATTTTGAACTTCAGTAACGATTTCGTTATTTTCAGTATCAATAGCAGTAACTAATAAGTCAACCAAACCATCATCGATTAAGATATGAGACCCTTCAGCAACATCATTAATTAATTCAGTGTAAGTGATAGAGAATTTACTTGCGTCCCCTTCCACTTCATGCATTGCAACACGTACTTCAGAACCTTTTTCTAAAGTTACAGGTTTGTGATCTTTCATGTTGTTTGTACGAATTTCAGGACCTTTTGTATCTAATAAGATAGCTACGCGACGGCCGGTAATTTTTGATGCTTCACGAATATTATTGATTCGTGCTAAATGTTCTTCGTGGTCACCATGTGAGAAGTTTAAACGTGCAACGTTCATACCTGACTCAATAAGTTTAACTAATGTTTCTACTGATTCTGATGCTGGTCCGATGGTACATACAATCTTGGTGTTTTTTTCCATAATGATTAATGCATCCTTTCTTGTCTTAGAAAATATTAAAATGAAATTTCAGTGTTAATGTTGTATAACTTGACTTGGTTATCGTGAGAATGACCTTTTGATTCTAGTGCTTCATTGATGTCTGTAGCAACAATTTTTTCGCCCATCATACCAACACAAACGCCGGCAGCACCTTCGTGAATCAATTCAACTGCTTTGTAACCAAATAAGGCTGCTAATACACGGTCACGGGCTGTTGGTGCACCACCACGTTGTACGTGCTAAAACGGTAACACGTGCATGGTAATCATCGTATTCGTATAATTTATCAGCAAATTCATGCCCTTCCATTACACCTTCAGCTAAAACGATGATAGAGTGTTTTTTACCACGTTTACGGCCAGATTCGATATTGGCAACAATTTCATCCATGTTGAAATCTGTTTCAGGGATGATGATTTGTTCTGCTCCTGAACCAATACCAGTCCAAACAGCAATATCGCCTGCGTTACGCCCCATAACTTCAATAATGAAAGTACGTAAGTGACTTGTTGCAGTATCACGGATCTTATCAATTGCTTCTAGGGCTGTATTACATGCAGTGTCAAAACCAATAGTATATTCAGTACCAGGGATATCGTTATCGATTGTACCTGGAATACCAACTGTTTGAATACCTTCTGCAGCTAAAGCAGCGGCACCACGGTATGAACCGTCTCCACCGATAACAACTAATGAGTCAATACCGTGTTTCTTCAATTGATCAATTGCAGGTTGGCGTCCCTCTGCATCCTTAAATTCAGGATAACGGGCTGTATACAACATCGTACCACCACGAGCAGTTAAATCACTAACATCGCGTTCTTCCATTTGGAAGATGTCACCTTCGGCTAAGCACGGTAACCATAACGAATACCAAATACTTCGTCTCCATCATGAATTGCTTTACGGACAACCGCTCTGATAGCAGCGTTCATACCAGGAGCGTCTCCACCACTAGTTAAAACTCCTATACGTTTTCCCATATTTCCACCTCAATTAATTTATTTACAGTCTTATTCTACCATTATTCATGGCTAATGTCTTACGTTTTCTTATTTTGTGCAAAATTGTACATGTACCAAGTGATTATTTGACAACCACATTTTCTGGTCCATAGACCTCTATCAGATAAGCGATTGCTTCCTGACTTCCATCAATAGCATACTTTGGTGCTAGCCAGTAGTTTTCTTGACTATCTTGAATGGTAAAATGCATCCGAATTGAACCCGGATGGCGACCAATCACGGACAATAATTCACCTTTTAATGCGCTAGCGGTATTTTTATCCTTGACACGAATATAACATTTTTTACCTATTACAGGGGCAGCATCTTGTTTTGTGTCGTTCACAAATGGCTTAGTTGCCTCAGGATGATGACCCACTTGCTTAGCCAATTTCATCAGATAGGCTTGGGTTTGCTCATCCAAAGGCCAGCCTTTGGTTAGGACAACTTGTAGCTCGTCGTTTCGCATTTGTGTCTGGCCATAGACAAGCAAGGTGTTCCCTTGATTCAATTGTTTCGCGTAAGCAATGTAAGGTTCAGGAAAGGCAGTTACTGATACTTGACCTGTTTGATCTTCAATCGTCACAAAGGCCATTGGTTGATTCTTCTTGGTCGTAATTCTTTTGACGGAGGTTACTTCTCCAATAAAATAGGCTTTATCATTTGCTTTCAAATTTTCAATATATTGAATGGCACCTGACTGATAGAATTGCTCGAAATCCTCAAAGAGGTTAATAGACAAAGCTTGTCCCAGTGTAGCCATTTCATTTTCGATTAAGGTATGTTGATCAAATTCATCAATTTTATCGATTTTGGGTGCAAATAAAGTAGATAAATCATCGTCCCCTAACAAAGATGTTTGTAGCTGCTGATCCTTATGGAAAAGTTGTTCATGCGTTATCATTTTGGGAATGGCTTCTAGTTCTAATGTTCGTCGGTTATAGCCAAACGAATCTAGGGCACCAGCTTGGGCCAATTTAATCAATATATCTTCTTTTAAGGATAATTTCCCTAGACGTTGGATGAAATCATTGAAATCTTTAAAGGGACCGTCAATTTCGCGATTTTCAATAATTTCTTCGATTGCTCGTTTAGGAATACCCCGTATATCCCCTAAACCTAACCGTAGTTGATGGGCATCAACGACACTTAATCCATAATAGGAACTTTGAATGTCTGGATTTATCACCGTTACGCCATGGCTTTTGGCTTCAAGAATGAGATTCTTCCCTTTTTTATCGTAAATCCGAGTATGTTTTAAATTACCAAAGTAAAATGCGACAGGATAATTCGCTTTAATCCATGCTAATTGATAAGCCAAGTAAGAATAGGCAAAAGAATGTGATTTGTTAAAACCATAATTTGCAAATGCTTCAATGTAGTCATAAATTTGAATTGCAGTATTTTCTTCATAACCCTCTTGTACTGCACCTTGAACAAATTTCTGACGCATCGTATCAATTGTTTCGTGTTTCTTTTTACCAATGGCTCTACGCAGAATATCGGCTTCTCCCAAACTAAAACCCGCAATTTTTTGGGTTACCTGCATAACTTGTTCTTGGTATACCATGATGCCATATGTAGGTGATAAAATCTCGATTAAATCTGGATGCGGATAGATAATTGGTTCACGCCCGTGCTTTCTAGCGACAAAATGTGGTATTTGCTGGACTGGTCCTGGCCTAAAAAGCGCGTTAACAGCTACAATGTCTTCAATTGAAGTTGGCGCCACTTGTTTCAACACATTTTTGATACCATCTGATTCAAACTGGAACACCCCATTAGTGTCTGCTTTACGGAAAAGAGCAAATGTTTTACCATCATCCAATGGAATATCTAAGGCATTTAATTTGCTGCCTGTTAATCTATGGATAGCCTCCAGTGCGTCATGTAATATCGTTAAATTGGATAAACTTAAAAAATCGACTTTCAGCAAGCCAACTGCTTCGACATCCCCCATAGTATATTGGGTATTCGGTATGTGCGTTGATGAAGTCTGCAGCGGTGTATACAATGTTAATGGTTGATCTGAGATGACAACCCCAGCTGCATGCGTCGATACATGACGCGGTAAGCCTTCCAATTTTCGGGCTGTGTCAAACCATAATTGTCCCATCTCTTCCTTAGCGATAAGTTCTTTCAATTTAGGTGATTTTTCATAAACCTCACTTAAATTTTCTGATGGAATATTCGGATTGTTGCCAACTGTATTCGCCCACTCTGAAAGTGTTACTTGGGCTTTACCAAATACTGATCCAACATTTCGTAAGGCTTGTCGTGCCCCAAAAGTACCAAATGTAGCGATTTGTGCCACATGATTGGCCCCATATTTCCGGTAGACATAATTTAATACATCTTGGCGTTTATCATCTGGGAAATCCAAATCAATATCCGGCATATTTTGTCTTTCTGGATTCAAAAAACGTTCAAACAGCAAATCATTGGCAATCGGATCAACATCCGTAATTTTCAAGACATAGGCCACTAATGCACCTGCTGCCGATCCACGTCCAGGTCCCGTTTGAATATCATGTTGATGGGCATAGTTCATTACATCCCAGACAATTAGGAAATAATCATCAAAACCCATATCATGGATAACCCCTAATTCATAATCTAAACGTTCTTGATATTCAGGTCCATGATGGCTCACCCTAGCCTCTAATCCGGCTTGTGCCAAGGCACGTAAATAGGATTTTGTGTCTGAGAAATCCTCAGGAATCACATATTTAGGTAACAAAGTTTTGGCTTCAGGCGTCTCCAAACGAACACTTGCTACAATTTCCGCCAGATTGTTCCATGCCTCATCTAATTTGTCCTCTTGGTATAAAGTGGTCCATGCATCATTGGTTCGCAAATAATGGTGCCCTTGCATTTGTTGAAGGCTTGCGATATCAGTCATTTGTTGGTTATCACCGATGGCTGATAAGACTTTTTGCGTGAAAAAATCATCTGCATGTAAATATTGAATCTGCGGCATGGCCAACACAGGAATATCTGCCGTTTTTGCTAAATGCAACACGGCTTCTTCATGAAAACGTTCATTCTCTATGGCAGAAAGACCAATATACAATTGACCATTCGCAATTTTGGACCGCCACCAAGCCAAATCAGACATGAGTTGGCGATTATCAATACTGCCATTATCCATTTTCAAATAGCGCATGTGCATACCATTTACCGCAGCAAAAATAAGAATCCAGTCATTAGCATGGGCTGCAATTTGCTCGTAGACAGCTTGTTTACCTGGATTCTCTGTTAATTTTAGATACGACGAAAGGGCCATCAAATCTTGATAGCCTTGGTAGTTTTTGCAAAAATAACCATTTCTTCTGTCATATGGTCAACTTGAATTTGGACAGTCAATCCCACTAAGGGTTGAATATGATGTTTTTGGCAAGCACGGATAAATGCGAGTGCCCCTGACATCACATTGATATCAGCTAAACCCAAATGCGTATAACCAAGTTTTTTACCTGCAGCCACGTAGGCTTCTACAGACATGGGACTTGTTAGTAAGGAATAGGCGGAATTTACATGTAATGGTACAAACATCAGGCACCCTCCTTTTCAATCTTTTTGTACAAATTATGCTTCTTCAGGGAAGAATTGACGGTTACGATTTTTCGCAGCATCAATATCTTCTGCTGATAAAGCTGGATCAATAAATTGCGGTCCGCGTAAGAACATCGCATCACCGAATGAGAAGAAACGATACTTCTCTTCCACTGCATGTTGATATGCGATTAGCACGTGATCACGACCTGCAAAAGCTGACACCAACATAATTAGTGTTGATTTTGGTAAATGAAAGTTGGTAATGAAGGCATCGACCACTGTAAATGTATAACCTGGTGCGATAAAAATATCCGTCCACCCTGAATCAGCTTTAATCTCACCTTTAAATTTCGTCCCAATTGTCTCCAAGGTACGAATAGAGGTAGTACCAACAGCCACCACTTTATGTCCATTTTCTTTGGCGTTGCGGATTTTTTCGGCATTTATTTCGTCTAAACGATAAAATTCTGAATGCATTTTATGGTCATCAATATCATCTACAGAAACCGGACGGAAGGTTCCTAGTCCAACATGTAGTGTTAAGTAGGCGATTTCTACACCTTTTGCTGCTAATTCTGTCATAAATGCTTGCGTAAAATGTAACCCAGCTGTGGGTGCTGCGGCCGATCCATTTTCTTTGGCATAGACTGTTTGATAACGATCTGGATCATCCAATTTTTCCTTGATGTATGGTGGCAATGGCATTTCACCCAAAGCTTCTAATACCTCTAGGAAAATACCATCATATTGGAATTCAATTATGCGGCCACCATGTTCCAAAACCTCAGTTACAACCGCTTTTAATTGACCATCACCGAAGACGATTTCTGTACCTACATAGATGCGGCGTGCTGGTTTTACTAAGGTTTCCCATCGGTCACCTGAAATATTGTTTAATAATAATACCTCAACATGGCCACTCGTATCAGGTCTAATTCCGTGTAATCGCGCAGGTAAAACTCGGGTATTATTTAATACCAAGACATCCCCAGGATTTAATTCGCTAGCAATATCTGGAAAATGACCATCCGTAAATTCACCTGATTGGGCATCTAATTTGAGTAAACGACTTGCCAGGCGATCCTCAATTGGTACTTGAGCAATTAATTCTTCTGGCAAATCAAAATCAAAATCATTTGTTGTTAAAGTCACTTAAATTTCCTCCGTATATGGTAGACCTAGATGATCATAGGCCTTTGGTGTTGCCATCCGGCCTCGTGGTGTTCTTTGCAAGAAGCCATTTTGAATCAAATAGGGTTCATACATATCTTCTATTGTTGTTGTTTCTTCTGAAATATTCGCTGCTATAGTAGACAGACCCACTGGACCCCCACCATAATAGCGAATTATGACCTCTAAAATCTTGCGGTCAGTTTCATCCAATCCGGCATCATCCACTTTTAGAATGCGCAAGGCTTGGTCAGTAATGGGATTATCAATCAGCCCATTTTCATGGTATACCTGCGCAAAATCGCGGACACGCTTTAATAAACGGTTAGCGATACGAGGTGTACCCCGTGAACGCATACCGATTTCGATGGCAGCTTGATCTTCAATTGGCACATCAAATAAGCGGGCCGTTCTTTTTACAATCGTCGCTAATTCGTCCACATTATAATAACGTAGATGTTGAACGATACCAAAACGGTGGCGTAGGGGTGCTGACAAGGAACCAGGTCGCGTCGTTGCCCCAATTAAGGTAAATGGTGGTAGTGGGAAGTGTACAGGATGGGCACCTTCATCTTGGCCAATAATGATATCGACTTGGTAGTCTTCCATAGCTGAATAAAGCATTTCCTCAACCACCCGTGGCAAACGATGAATTTCATCAATAAATAAGACATCACCAGGGCCTAATTCATTTAATAAGACTAATAAATCCCCCGTTTTTTCGATAGCGGGTCCAGATGTCGTTTGGATTTTTACGCCCATCTCATTGGCAATGATATTGGCTAGCGTTGTCTTCCCTAAACCTGGTGGTCCATATAAAAGAACATGATCCAAGGCTTCTTCACGGTTTTCTGCTGCTTGAATATAGATGGCTAATTCTTCTTTTAATTCTGTTTGACCAATATATTCACGCAAAAATTGTGGACGAAGCGATAGTTCACTATCCTCATCTACATCTGCTTGCCCCTTGTGGACTTGCCCATTATGAACAATTTCAATATCGATTTCATCTTGCCATTCATCTTCTTCATAAGGTGTCACGGCTAGCTACCCCTTTCTAATGTCTTTTTACCGCGTAATAAACTTCAACGCAATGCGAATTGCTTCCGCAGTTGTAGTCACTGAGGTGAAGTCAGCATGTTTCACAACACGGGCAATTTCTCTTTGTGAGTAACCTAATGAAGCCATGGCATCTTCCAATTCTTGCATGAAAGGTAACTGCGTTTGCACTTCATTTTCAGTTTCGCTTGCGATTTCAGTTAAAGCCTCGTTATCTGTTGTTAGGGCTAACACTTTTACAAGTTTCCCTTTTAAATCCAAGATGATTTGCCCAGCTGTTTTCTTACCTACACCTGGGAATTTCATTAGGAATGTAGCATCTTCTGCTTCAATGGCACGAACTAAACCTGTGTTATCGTCTAAAGAGAGAATTGATAAGGCAGATTTAGGACCAATCCCTGAAACGGAAATCAATTGAAGGAAGATAATTTTTTCTACCTGACTTTTAAAACCATATAAACGGATATCATTTTCTGAAACGGATTGATATAACCAGATTTTGCTTGGCGTATCTATGCCAATTTTGTCTGTAAAACGATAAGGATTGGCCATATAAATATAATAGCCAATCCCATTTGTTTCGAGTACAAGGGCATCTGGGTAGACACTATCAACCCGACCTATCATAAACTCGTACATATTCTTATTTCACTAAGCCTTTTAATTCGCCATAGCCTTCTTTGTCCATATCTGCTAGTGGTACAAAGCGTAATGATGCAGAGTTGATGCAGTAACGTAATCCACCTAGTTCAGCAGGGCCATCATTGAATACGTGACCTAAATGTGAATCAGCATCTTTAGAGCGAACTTCAATACGGCGCATACCGTATGTATTGTCTTCTAACTCTTCAATTTCATCGTCTGCGATTGGTTTAGAGAATGAAGGCCAACCACAACCAGCATCGTATTTATCACTTGATGTAAATAAGGGTTTACCACTTACGATATCAACGTAAATTCCTTGTTCATAAAAGTCATCATATTGTCCTGTAAATGGACGTTCTGTTGCAGCATTTTGTGTAACTTCATATTCTAAATCTGTTAATTCTCTTAAGCGTAATTCTTTGTTAAATTCTGTCATGTGAAACTTCCTTTCAAATTTTGGTTTCGATACTATCATTTATAGTAGGGCCACTATGGTTAGTCATATTCTATCATATCCATTAGCTATACACGAAAATTCCGACCCTACTCACTTAAATTTGCGGTGATTGATGTGGATCTTGGATACGTTTAAACATGCGTTCAATTTCATAATTTGAAAAATGTACTAAAACAGGACGACCATGCGGACAATTATATGGATTCTTGGTATAAGCTAAATCATGTAGTAGTTGTTTAGCTTGTAGGTCATTTAAATAATGATTGGCTTTAATAGATCGTTTACAAGACATCATAATGGCCGTTGCTTCACGGTAATCTGCTACTGTAGCTTTGGGGTCTTCTAGTACCAAATCTATCAAATCTTCCACAATTTTTTGAATATTCTTTTTCCCCATCCATAAGGGGTGCTGTTGTAATTGGAAAGAGGTTGGTCCGAAGGGTTCCAAATCAACCCCCATCTCCAATAATTTTGGTAACACACCTTGAATTTGTTGGGCTTGCGCCAAAGCAAAATCGAATACAATCGGCAGCAATAGCGTCTGCATGGCGGTACCAAATTCGACGATAATGTCACGGTAGTATTCATATTTAATCCGCTCTTGGGCCGCATGTTGGTCAATTAAATACATGCCTGTTTCATTCTCAGCAATCAGATAGGTCCCCTGCATTTGGCCAATATAGGTCAATTCAGGGAAGGACAAATTGCGTTGAATCATTTCCTTATCGGCAGTAACTACGTTGTTGATGGTTTGCCAAACCGGCTTGTCATGATTTACAGGTGCCGCTACTTCAGCTTCTGTATCCAGATAAGGCAGTTCTTCAGGCTCATCTTGACCTGCTTCATCTGTTTCATCAATTGCTGCAACTTGAACCAAGTCTTGTAGGTAGGTTGGGACTGGATGGATATGTTCTTCTGTAGCAGCATCATCTTGGTCAAAATTTATGTGCGCATTCGGCGCTCCTTGGCTGTTGGTCGAACTAGTGAAATCAAAACTGGCCTGTTCCCCAATATAGTCACTAGGACCATCGAAGGTCTGGTAAGTATTTTGTTCAATATAAGAACTGTCACTTTGCTCGTCCGGATAAATATAGGTGTCGTCTAAGCCAGTGTCTTCATCTTCAAAGACATCCGGAATACGTTGTACAGGTTGCAAGGCGGCTACAATGGCATCGCGAATCATGTCATATAACAAGTCTTCTTTAGAAATCCGTACCTCTTGCTTGGTTGGATGGACGTTGACATCGATTAGTTGCGGGTCGAGTTCGATGTAGATAACGGCGATTGGATAACGGCCGACCATAAGCTTAGAACCGTAGCCCTTAATAATGGCTTGGTTAAGTTTATAGTTCTTGATGTATCGCCCATTCACAAATAACGACAGGTAGGATTTTGAAGCACGGGTCAGGGTTGGCATAGAGGCAAAGCCTGATACATGGAAATCTAGATTTTCATTATTGATGGGCACCATGTCTTTAGCTTGTCTAAAGCCATAAATCGCCGCTAAAACCTCATTGACACGTCCTTTTCCGTTTGTTGTCAGCAAGGTTTTTCCGTCATGCTCATAACGGAATTGAATATTTGGATGACCTAGCGCTTCCCGGTTAATAATGTCAGTAATATGCGATAATTCGGTTGATAAGGCCTTAAGATATTTCAAGCGTGCAGGTGTGTTGTAAAAAAGATTCTCCACTAAAATCGAAGTACCGCGTCTTAGGGCAGATGCTTTTTGATCAACGATTTCCCCATCCTTTAAATAAATTTCACTAGATGTTTCACCGTCTGAGGTATTCATCGTAACTTCAGAAACAGACGCAATAGACGGCAAAGCTTCCCCTCGAAAACCCAAAGACCTAATACGGAACAGATCATTAGATGTAAATATTTTTGAGGTGGCGTGGCGTTTAAAAGCTAAACTCACCTGATCGGCAGGAATACCCTTCCCGTTATCAATCACCTGAATGGACCGCAAGCCAGCTTCTTTAATAATTATTGAAATTTCACTTGCTTCTGCATCAATAGCATTTTCAACGAGCTCTTTGACAACTGAGGCTGGTCGTTCCACCACTTCCCCAGCTGCAATTTGGTTGGCAACTTGAATTGGTAATTCTTGAATGGCCATAAACATCTTCCTTTATAACTTGTTCTTTAGGTCAGCTAATAGATTTAAGGCTTGAATTGGCGTTAAATTATAAATATCCTCTTGCTTCAATTGGTCTAATACATCAACCTCTGATTGTGATACCACGAGACCTTGGTTTGCGGTAGCTATATCGTCTTCCGCTAAACTAAATAAGGATATTTGTTGGTCTTTATTTACTTCATTAAGGTTATTCGCTTCTAGGTCTTTTAAGACAGCCTGAGCATTCTTCAATAGTGAATCTGGCATGCCAGCTAACTTGGCTACATGAATGCCGTAAGATTTATCCGTTGCACCATCAAACACCTTATGTAAAAAGACCAATTCCCCATCCTCTTCACTTGCACCTACATGTATATTGCGCAGATGAGGCAAGCTTTCTTCTAGGGCTGTTAACTCATGGTAATGTGTCGAGAATAAAACTTTCGCATCAAAATGGTCATGTATATAAATTAAGATGGCTTGGGCTAAGGCAATACCATCATAGGTTGAGGTTCCTCGTCCCAATTCATCGAATAATAATAGAGAGGCATCGGTTGCATGTTGTAAGGCTTGATTAGCTTCCATCATTTCTACCATAAAAGTAGATTGACCCGCTAACAAGTCATCCGCCGCTCCAATTCGGGTAAATATTTTATCAAAAATCGGTAAACGTGCTTCTGTTGCCGGCACAAAACAGCCCATTTGAGCCAGAATGACTATTAAACCTAATTGTCGCATGTAGGTTGATTTACCAGACATATTCGGCCCTGTAATCATTAGTATACTGGTATCTGGATCCATGATAATGTCGTTGGGTACAAATTTATCTTGACCAATTACCCCTTCGACAACCGGATGACGTGAATCTTTTAGGAATAAATCACGTTTATCCGTCGTAAAAATTGGTTTAACATATTGATGGCTTTCAGAGATTTCAGCTAGCGCTTGTAATACATCAATCGTTGCAACCGTTTGGGCGATGCGTTGTAAGACAACTTGATGTTGTTTCACAGCCTCCCGTACTTCTTGGAATAAACGATGTTCTAAGATTTGTGATTGTTCCTCAGCCTCTAAAATCTTGGCTTCCATTTCTTTTAGTTCTGGCGTAATAAATCGTTCTGCATTGGTTAAGGTTTGCTTGCGGTCATAACGCCCTTCCTCTAATAAGTGAAGGTTGGCTTTTGTGACCTCAATGTAGTAACCAAATACCTTATTGTAGCCTACTTTTAAGGATTTAATACCTGTTTTCGCACGTTCATCCGCTTGCAATTGTGCTATCCACTGTTGACCATTACGCATGGCATCGCGGTATTCGTCTAATTGGGGATCAAATCCATCCGCAATGACATTCCCGTCCTTTAATGTTGCAGGCGCATCTTCCTTGATTGCCGCTTGAATCATACCAGTCAATTCTGGTAAATCCGTAATGTTGCGCCGAATTTGGGCCCAAACATCAGTATTTTCATTGTCAGCTACAATTTGATCTAGGGTTGCAATAATGCCTGGTACGCGCGATAAGGATTGGTTTAATTGCAATAGTTCCTTAGGATTTACATTGCCCATGGCCACCTTAGCAACTAAACGTTCTAAATCATAGACACCATGCAATAGGTCTTTGATTTCTAAACGTTCAAAGTAATGCTCAATTAAATCTTCTACTTGATTTTGACGTTGCTCTATCGCATTTAAAGAAATCAGTGGGCGGTCTAACCATTGTTTGAGTAAGCGGAAGCCCATAGCCGTTTCAGTTTTATTTAAGAAGGCTAAGAGCGAACCTTGGCGTTTTTTGGTACGTACAGATTCTGTTAATTCCAGATTGGCTTTGGCATAGTAATCCATGTGCAAGTAATGCGCCACTTCATAATGTCTGGCCGTTTGCCAATGGTCAATGGCTTGATGAGACATTGAATTTACGTAGGCGAGTAAGGTAACAATACCGTCTAATTCTGCTGCATCACCTATATCGGTCAAAACATCTTGGTAGCGTGCTTGTGTTTCATTTTTTGTTTCGTAGGTCACATTGAAATGAGATAAGGTAAAATTTTGTAAATGCTGTAATTGTTCAACATCATTCGCCTGAATAGCTTCGGAAACTACCAGTTCTTTGGATTGTAATTGGGCAAATTCTGTTAGTACAGCATTAAAATCGTCAAGGGTTGTCACCTTTAGTTCACCGGTGCCCACATCAGAAAAGGCCAAAATATATTGATTGTTGGCCAGCGTCAAAGCAGCTAAATAGTTGTTTTCATTGATACCGATACTTTCATTTAAATAAGTTCCCGGTGTGATGACTTTAACAATTCCTCTTTTGACCATTCCCTTCGTTAACTTGGGGTCTTCTAATTGCTCTGCAATAGCTACCTTGTAGCCTTGGCTAACTAGCGTTTTGATATATTCACTTGCAGAGTGATAAGGAATCCCACACATAGGGATTGGATCTTCCGCGTTTTTATTTCGACTGGTTAATGTAATTTCTAGAATTTGGGCAGCCTTTAAGGCATCCTCATTAAACATTTCATAAAAGTCCCCTAAGCGGAAAAATAAAAAGGCATCCGGATGTTGGGCTTTCATTTCGTTATATTGCACCATCATTGGTGTCTCTTTCGTTTTTTGTGGCATGATTTTCAACTCACTTTAATTATGATTTCAGTAAAATTTACTTCGTTTTTTTAGTACTTGTAAACAAGGTTCATCTTTATTATTTTACCATAAAACACACTACATGTATGAATCCCCCACTTGAAGACAGGTGGGCATTAGCAACCCACTCTTTTAGAAAAGCGTTAGCTCTTTTGGCGTTCACCTTTTAAATATTTAGGTATACCTGATTTAATTATTTACAGTCACCCTTTATAGGCGTATGATAAATACGGTTAATAAATCAATCTTAAGAAAATATCATTGCAGAAAAGGTGACCCCATGGAAGAAGAATCCGCCCTACATCATAAACGTCAAAAATTACAACACAATGTTTCCCTAGCCGAAATCAATGGCAGTATTACTGTTCCCGAAGGTAAAAGCTTTTGGCGGACGCTACTGGCATACTCAGGTCCTGGCGCCTTAGTTGCTGTTGGCTATATGGATCCAGGAAACTGGTCAACATCGATTACTGGTGGCCAAAATTTCCAATACTTATTAATGTCAGTTATTCTGATGTCCTCGCTGATAGCCATGCTACTTCAATATATGGCTGCAAAATTAGGCATTGTCACACAACGCGACTTAGCGCAAGCTATCCGTAAGCGTACCAGCAAACACTTATCCTTTGTTCTATGGATTATTACAGAATTAGCTATTATGGCAACCGATATTGCGGAAGTTATCGGTGCAGCCATTGCCCTATACCTACTCTTCAATATCCCTTTAATGCTGGCCGTTTTGATTACCGTCTTTGATGTACTACTCTTATTATTACTCACCCATATTGGTTTTCGGAAGATTGAAGGACTTGTCGTTGCGCT
This sequence comes from Aerococcus sp. 1KP-2016, assembly GCF_002252085.1. GTDB lineage: Bacteria > Bacillota > Bacilli > Lactobacillales > Aerococcaceae > Aerococcus. The sequence continues at coordinate 1,329 of NZ_NEEY01000015.1, read as the reverse complement.
AATCTTTGTCATTCTATTTGTATTTGTCTATCAAGTCGCATTATCAAATCCGAGTATCTCTAACATCATGGCTTCCTTTATGCCAACGCCCAAAGTTTTTGCGTCAAGCCCTACCGTGAATGGTATGACACCGCTAACCGGTGCTTTAGGGATTATTGGGGCAACCATCATGCCACATAATTTATTTCTTCATTCAGCGATTTCCCAAAGTCGTAAAGTGGATCGAAGCAACGAAGCACAAATTGCGAATGCCGTACGATTTACCATGTGGGATTCTAATATCCAACTGGGTCTAGCTTTTATCGTTAATGCACTATTGTTAGTTATGGGGGCAGCCGTCTTCAAAACGGGTGCAGTAAACGACCCTTCCTTTTTTGGCTTGTATGATGCGCTCTCAAATCCTGAAATCATGGCTAACGGCGTTTTAGCTAACTTGGCTGGTAAAGGTGTTTTAGCAACCTTATTTGCCGTAGCCTTACTTGCATCCGGTCAAAATGCTACGATTACCGGTACTTTGACTGGACAGGTCATTATGGAAGGATTTATTCAATTAAAATTACCACTATGGGTGCGCCGATTAGTAACACGTCTATTGGCTATTGTGCCAGTTGTTGTAAGTGTCTATTTTACAAGCAAAAAAGGTACTATAGATGAACATATTGCTTTAAATAACTTGATGAACAATTCTCAAGTTTTCTTAGCCTTCGCCTTACCATTTTCTATGATGCCATTATTGATGCTAACAAATGACGAGAAAGAAATGGGGAATCAATTTAAAAACTCCCGTATAGTTAAGGGGCTTGGTTGGATAGCTGTCATCCTTTTGACCGGTTTAAATTTGCTAGGTTTACCGGATGAAATCCTTTCCTTCTTTGGAGATAATCCTAGTCTTGGTCAAACTAACCTTGCACATTGGATTGCTGCTATCATTATTATCTTCATCATTAGCCTTTTAACTTGGACCATCTATGATATATCTAAATTCAGTAACAAACATAAAATCGAAGCATAACAAAGAGGCTGGGATAAAAAATTAAAATCAAAGATTTTTCATCCTTACAGTGTACGTTCATTGTGAGCCGTGGGACCATTGAAAGCCAAGGTATTTCAATTTGAAATCGAGCCAAGGTCTCGATTTCATCCTCTTTCACGGCTAAGTAACTACACTTTCAGCCCTTTAACCTGCTCCCATGATATATTTCAATCAAAATTGGTAAGAATTTTTCAAAGTAAAAGGCGTACACAACTCTTTTTAAGTAAAAGCCAGCTTTCGCTTCTTTAATGAAGTTCTCCATTGTGCCACGTTTGGCATAGAGAGAAAAGATGGTA
>NZ_NEEY01000014.1 GCF_002252085.1 Aerococcus sp. 1KP-2016 | reverse complement strand
CGTCCTTACAGTGTACGTTCCTTATGAGCCGTGGGACCATTGAAAGCCAAGGTCTTTCAATTTGAAATCGAGCCAAGGTCTCGATTTCATCCTCTTTCACGGCTAAGGAACTACACTTTCAGTCCTTAAACCTGTTCCCATGATATATTTCAATCAAAATTTATAAGAATTTTTTCAAAGTAAAAGGCGTACACAAGTCTTTCCATTTTAGGTGGTCCGCTACCATAAGCATGCCCACAAATGGATGTTAAAAAAATTTTAAATCGTTGTGTTTAACTTATTTGATGATATAAATGAATTCTTTTCAAATTTCTTAATTTCTAAGATGAAATAAGAGAATCTTTAGCTAAGCTTTTCATTTATTTGAGTCGATAAGTGACACATTTTGAATGCTTTCATCTATTTACTTATATTCGTTAATTGTCCAAAATATTTTTTCATGTATTATCCTAAATAAATGAATCCGACTTGAAACATATTAGGAATACAAAAAGACGCTGGGATTTTTTTCCAATCTTCGCTCATTCACTCAAAGCCAACAAAAAAAAGAGGAAATGAAATTATCGAAAAACTTCATTTCCCCTTTTTTATTTAACCTTTATTTTTCTTGTTGGACGCTTGAATTGTTTTATATAGCGAATTGAATTGACCTTTGAAAGTTAAGACATTATCAAAAATATCTTCGCCTTCGTTGAGCATTTTCACCGTAACCCAACCTAGCGTAGCTGTAATGCCACTAGCGACTACACCATTAATAGCAGCACCAGCAAGTGTCCCAACACCAGGAATAAATTTGATTAGATTCCCCACAATGCTACGACCAAAACCAACCACAACTAGTTCCTTAGAAATCGTCCAACCAATTGATTCAGACCATGAGCGGCCAAATAATTTATGTAGACGACTCATCATAACAGTTTGCACTGGTACCAATAAAATAGCATCTGAAAACGGAATTGGCGAAAGGCCGATAATCGCCGCAGTCAACGTCGCTGCATGGATAGTGGTATAGGACTTCTTACGTACCTCAGGATCCACACCTACTAAAAATTCATCAAAAATTCCTTCGTAGCGTTCCTTGCTAGTACCAAGCACCTTCTCAGCTTGTGCCTTCGTTTGGTCCAAAGCGCCCAAAATCACACCCGCACTTTTCACAGGCATCTTCTTCAACACTTCATCGAAAAATGCGTGAAATTCTTTGTCATCCGCTGCTTCTGTTCCATTATCTTCAGCCTCTGCCTCAAGCACCACATGTGTCCCCGGCACATCTTGCATAACAGCCTCGTCCTCCACAACTTGCGCTTGTTGCCCTTCATCCTCTGGTGTTGTCACCGTTTCATCCTCAACTAATGATGCTTTCTTAAGCTCATCTTCATTTAATTCAGTCATAAAGCTCATCCTCCTCAATATTTGCGCCACACATACCGTTGGCGCCTATAAACACATTCTTTATCCTAAATAGTATATCAACACTTGGCATCATGCAATTATATATATAACATCATTTAAAAATTTTCTTGATGTGAAAAGTAGGCTACAGATTAAATAAGGCAAATTAGCTTATAGAGTACCCAGCTGTTAAAACGAAAATGTCACATTGTCGGGAAGATAGTAGCATATTTTCAATGATACTAGCCCACAATACGCCTACAGCAATTGATCAAGCCACTATTGTTGAAAGATGATGAGGCTTGTGCCAAGCCTCTACCGATTATCAATACCTCACGACTAAACCTTAAATGCCTATTATTGGATGCCCCTGTGCTTGTATATGATTTGCCATATTTTTACTAAATGAGATTTTATTCAAGACGGGTACTCGTTTTTGTCTCGAATGGCATCCTATTCGGGACAAGTTATTTGGATTTTATCGAATGAATTCTTATTCGAGATGATTTCGCATTTTTGTCTCGAATGGCATCCCATATGGGAATCACCCCTCCGTCCAACAAAAAAGGCTGGAACCAAAAGTCCCAACCCATTTTTACAAAGATAGCATTAACTATGTACTTCAACTACGTCTTTGATTAATTGGTAGATGAATTTCTCTGCATCGAAAACTTGTAAGTCATCCAATTGTTCACCCAAACCGATGAATTTAACAGGAATATCCATTTCGTAGCGAATGGCGAAAATCACGCCACCCTTAGCGGTACCATCCAATTTGGTCAAGACAATCCCATCGATATCAACTGTTTTGTCGAATTCTTTGGCTTGTACAAGCGCATTTTGTCCAGTAGTTGCATCCAAGACCAACAATGTTTCATGCGGTGCGCCTGGAATTTCACGTGTTAAAATACGTTTCATCTTGTCCAATTCATTCATCAAGTTGACTTTATTTTGTAAACGTCCGGCTGTATCCACCAAGACATAGTCATAGTTTCCCTCACGCGCTTCTTTGGCTGCATCAAAGGCAACAGACGCTGGGTCGCCGTGGGCTTTACCAGTAATAATCGGCACATCTACTCGGCGTGCCCATTCTTCTAATTGTTCAATGGCACCGGCACGGAAAGTATCACCGGCAGCAAGCAAGACTTTATGGCCTTGTTGTTTCAATTGGTAAGCCATTTTCCCAATGGTAGTTGTTTTCCCAACACCATTCACCCCAACAAATAGCATCACTGTTGGGCCATCTGGATTTTCGTTGATAGCGACACTTGGTTCGCCACCCTTATCATAGATTTCCACCATCTTTTCGATGATGACATTCTTCACTTGTTCACCTGAACTAGCCCCGCGGAGTAAAACCTCCTCGCGAACGGCATCAGATAGTGCCAATGTCATATCAAAGCCGACATCAGAAGAAATAAAAGCTTCCTCTAAATCATCAAAAAATTCATCATCCACTTGGCGGAAACCAGCGAACAATTCATTAATGCGGTCTGAAAATGAACGACGTGTCTTTTCAACACCCTTATCATATTTTTCAAATACAATCTGGTCTTGGCTAGGTTCTGCTGACTCAGATTTTCGTTGCTCTTCAACAACTGGATCTTCCCCGGTGAAGGCTCTCTTAATACGATCAAATAATCCCATCGAGCACACTCCCTCTATTCTTATTTTCTAGTATCATATCATATCTAACACTTGGTGTCCGCTCTCACTGTGAAAACGGCAGCACCGTTATAGAACGGTTCTTGTCACACTCTATTAAAATGTGCTCCTAGAACCAACCCTCTGCCCACTTCAGATGAGCTTGTGCTGACTACGTCATCACGGGCGCTAATCTTCCACTGGTTGAGGGCTGAACGGTTCTCGTCACACTCTAATTTTAATTTTCGTCTTCTTGGTAAAATACAAAATGGTCAATTGCTTTTGCTACGCCATCTTCTTCGTTACTTGACGTGATGTAGTCAGCGTATTGTTTGATATCCGGACGGCCATTTTCCATGACAACGGCTGTTCCCGCCCATTTTAACATGGCCAAATCATTTTCTTCGTCACCAATAACCATCACTTGATCAGCAGTTAATTCCAATACTTGGGCCAAATGGGATACCCCAACACCCTTATCCACACCCTTAGGCATGATTTCCAATTGGTATGGATGACTACGCATCACTTCAAAATCTTCGAATACCCATTCAGGTAATTTAGTCATTGCGCTCTCTAAATGCGCAATTTCCGTATTGATCACGACTTTAAAAATCGCTGTTTCAGGATCCAAATTCGTCATGTCAAACTGTTTAAATGGCAAGAAATTCATGGTTTCTTGATAAGTCCCAGGAAAATCTTCAGGGAATGGGAATTGGTAAACCGCATCGATTAAGACCGCTTCAAGTGGTAAATCAACCGCAAGCATCGCCTCATACAAACATTGCGCTTGACCCATTGACATCGTCACTTGGCTCACAACTTCGCGAGATTCATTCTTTAACACCAAACCACCATTATAAGTAATGGAATAGTGGTCGGACGAATTTGTGCCTAAAGTATCCAAAATATGTTGAATCGCTTCTAACGGACGACCTGTACAAATCGCCACATCCACACCATTTTGAATCGCCTTATGAATCATATCAATATTAGCTGGGCTAATCGTTTTATCCTTACTCAATAACGTACCATCTAAATCAATTGCAATTAACTCAATCATAATTCCCTCATACTTCCCTATTTTCATTTTCGTATTCTTTGCTTACGTCTATTGTCCCATATCTTCATGGGAAAAGGGGCATGATTTGCCTAAACTAAGCCTTTTCTAATGCTTTCTCATCGAAATCTTCTAATCGCACAGCCGCCAACTTGGATACACCAGATTCCTGCATCGTCACACCATACAAGATATTGGCTGCTTCCATTGTCCCCTTACGATGCGTAATCACGATAAATTGCGTCTTATCCGCAAATTCACGTAAGAAGCGTCCATAACGTGCCACATTGGCCTCATCTAAGGCTGCTTCCACCTCATCCAAAATCGAGAACGGTACGGTTTTTACATCCAAAATCGCAAACAACAAGGCAATCGCAGTCAAGGCTTTCTCTCCACCAGATAATAAGGAAAGATGTTGCAATCTCTTTCCAGGTGGTTGGGCCTCAATCTCAATCCCAGATGCCAGCAAGTCAGTCGGATCCGTCAAGGTCAAGCTCGCACGACCGCCACCAAATAATTTAGGGAAAATCTCTTCAAAGGAATCACGAATTGCAATAAAGGCTTGTTCAAAGCGCTCTGAAACCTCTGCATCCATTTCTTCAATCGATTGATACAGTTTTTCTTTGGCTGCTAAGACATCGTCACGTTGTTTCTGCATGAAGACAAAACGCTCGTTAACTTCTTCAAATTCCTCGATTGCCGCCAGGTTAACCGGTCCGATATGTTCAATTTCTTTCTTCAATTCACGCACTTTTAAGGATGCTGTTTCCATAGACATGGTTAATTCAGATTGGGCACGTGCCCGTTCAAACGTCAGACCATATTCTTCACGTAAATGTGTCAAGTGATTATCGATTGAAACCTCATAGCGTGAAATCGTTGCTTCTACTTTGGCTTGTTTTTCAAGTAAGGATTGCAAGTGACTGTTCATTTCTTTGACTTCTTTATCTAGTCCGTCCGCCTTATTTTGGGCGTTGTTGCGGCCTTTTTTCAAGTTCGTCAATTGCGCTTCACAGTCTTTTTGCGCTTTCACAGCTGCTTGGTAATCTGCTTCCAAACTATTAGAAGTCTCAGAATTAGATAAGATAGCCTCCGCCATCAGTTTCAAATCAGCTTCGAATTTCGCTACCTGATCTTGTTTAGCAGCCAAGTCGGCTTGACGTCGTGTCAAATCTTGGCTAACTTGATCAAATTGCGATTGCAGGACAGCCAATGCTGTTTCAGCTACTTGTAAATCACTTTGTAGTTGGTCGCGTTTGGCTGCTTTTTCATTTGCTGACAAGCTCATGTCATCGATGGTCGTCTTCAATTGCAAGACTTGTCCGTCGATCTGGTCTAAATCAGTTTGTAATTTGGCCAACTCTTTTTCATGAGATGCTTTGACTTTTGCTAAAAGCGCCTCTGCACCTTGACCGGCCGCTAAGCTGTTTTCCAGGTCAGTAATTTGCTCATTCAAGCGGTCCATTTCGGTAACCAAGGTGCGCTCAGTAAAGCGTGCTTCGTCGCCTTGTGTTTTAATGGTTGCCAAATCAGCTTCTAACGCTTCTGCCTTAGTCCGGTCAGCCGTCATTTTCGCCTGATAATCTTCAACCGTCTTGGTCAAATTAGCAATTTCTTTATTTAAGCGGTCGATATCTGTTTTTCGAGATAACAACCCATTATTATTTTGATGTTTGGTTGCCCCACCAGTCATGGAACCCCCGGCATTGATGACATCTGACTCCAGGGTCACAATGCGGTAACGACTATATAGGGTTTTAGAGATTGCCCGAGCGTGGTCCAAATGATCGGCCACAATCACGTGCCCCATCAAATTTTGCATGATTTGACGGTATTGGTCATCGAAGGCCACTAAATCAGACATTACCCCAATAAAACCAGGCATGCCTTGAATCTTAGCGAGATCGCCAGCTGCTACTGAACGCCCTTTAATGACATTCAAGGGTAGGAAGGTTGCTCGACCAGCGCGTTGACGTTTCAATTCGCCAATTAACTGACTCGCCACTAGCCCATCTTCTGTCACAATATTTTGCATGGCTCCAGCCAAAGCCGTTTCAACCGCACCGGTATAGGCATCCGGCACCCGCAATAATTGCGCAACGGCCCCATGGACACCTGGAATTTTCTTACCGAGATCAAGGGCTACCTTTACACCTTGGTAGAAACCAGCGTGATCGCGTTCTAAGTCTTCTAATGAATCCTTGCGCGCACTCGCTTGCATCAAAGCCTGATTGGCTTGATTCATCGTTTGATTGGCTTGGTAAGCTGCATCTTGACTAGCTTTCACAGCAGCCTGTTGTTCTTTATAGGATGCTAATAAACCTTCAATTTTTGTCGCCAAAGCCTCTTTGTTGGCTGCTAGTTGCGTCAATTGCGCACGATAATCCGCTAATTTTTGGGTCATTAGCGTGCGGTCAGCTTGGTCTTTTTCGGCGTTTGCCGCTTCATTGGCCATATCTTTTTCAAGTTGGGCCATTTCGTTTTGTAAGGCTGATTGTGCTTGTAGGGCCTCAATATAGGCCGTACGGCGGGCTTGGATCTTGTCTGGCGCCGCATCTTGGGCAAAATCTTTATACGCTGTCAGCAAATCATCACGGTCCGTTGTCTTCACAGCCATATCTTTACGCATATCTGTTTGTTTGGCAGTCAGTTGGATAATCTCCTGCTGCAAAGCTTTAACAGATGCCTTTAAGTCGTCCAAAGTCGACGCTTGGTTGGCATGATTCGACTCTTTAAAGAGAATTTCTTGATGGTGGACTTGAATTTTGGCTTGGACTTGCTCAGCCTTTTTCACCAAATCTACATACTGCTCTTGCAATAAATTGACTTGGTCGTCCATATCATTCGCTTCCGCGCGCCATTTCGTTAAGGCTTCTTGCGTTTCAGTCAGGGTCTGACGGCGCCCTGCGATATCCTTAGCATATGATGCCAGGTCATTCTTGGCCACCTGCCACTGTTCATTTAAGGTTTCAATCTGAACCGCAGTTAAGGCAATCTCGATTTCAGACAACTCAGCCTTAGACTCCTTGTAATGAATAGCTTTGTTCTTTTGTTCTTCTAAAGGCTCAATTCGATCAGCAATTTCCGACAAAATATCGTAAATACGATGCAAATTTTCCTCAGTATGATTTAACTTCCGCTCCGCCTCGTGCTTACGAGATTTATATTTCATAACCCCGGCAGCTTCCTCAAAAATCCCGCGACGGTCCTCCGCCTTCTGCGTGAAAATCTGTTCCACCTTACCTTGCGAAATAATGGAAAAAGAATCCCGGCCAATACCCGTATCCATCATCAATTCAGTGATGTCACGCAAACGGCATGGACGGCGATTAATCATATATTCCGAATCCCCGGCAGCTGTATAACGGCGCGTCAAAGACAACTCATCCGCATCAAAATCCAGCGCACGATCCTTATTATCAAACGTCAACGTCACTTGGGCATACTGGGCCTTGCGACGGTCAATCGCCCCCGCAAAAATAATATCGGACATCTTGGCACCACGTAGCGACTTGGCAGATTGCTCCCCCAAAACCCACTTAATGGCCTCCGTAATGTTCGACTTCCCCGATCCATTCGGTCCAACAATAGCCGTAAACCCATTGTCAAATTCAATTGTCGTCTTGTCAGCAAAACTCTTAAAGCCGACTATTTCAACTGTCTTAAGGTACACAGGCTAATTCCTTTCTACTCATCATCTTCTTTTGTTCTTTTGAAAAATATCATGCATCATCTACGCCGCATCACTTCATATATCAGTCACCTTGATCAAGGGAATAAGCTTCTTCCCCCACCAACTCCTGGTGGCACATGTGTTCCCAGGGGCGGTTTTTGAAAATTGTCCTTATCCAATTCTAAAAAGGTCGATAAAAGGTACTATTTCATGAAAAAGTACCTACAACTCAGATAAAGGGAAACTATTTATGGATATAGTTTCCTTTCCTAAAAATAGCGGTACTATTGATTGAAATTGTTTCGTTTCTAGAAAATTAGTGATTCTATTTGTCAAAATAGTACCCTTTTTCAAGGCAAAACGAAACAATTTACCAAAATAAATACCAAGCGGTTGAAAAAAAATGTATCTTTTTTCATACATACCAAAACGCCACATGTCGCACGCTATTTAAACGTGTTCCATGTGGCAACCCACTACCCGCTTCAGAAGATCTTGCACCACACTGCGTGCGGTACTGCACTCCTCTTCCACCGGTTGTGGGCTTAACGCCACATGTCGCACGCTATTTTTTTAACATTTCTAATGCGTTGGCAGCAGCTGCTTGTTCAGCCGATTTCTTAGAATGACCAACACCACGGCCGATGATTTCATCGTATAGACGAACAGCGACTTCAAAGCGTTTTTCGTGGGCAGGTCCTTCTTCTTTAATCAATTCATAAGCTAATTGAATTGCACCATCTTTTTGTAATTCTTCTTGAAGGGCTGTCTTCGCATCACTTTGACGCATAAACTCGCCATTCTTGATCTTAGGATAAATGGTTAGACTCATAAAATGTTCTATCGCATCTAACCCAAGATCAAGATAAATCGCACCTAGAACAGATTCAAATAAATCACACAATAATGATGGACGCTTACGACCATTGCTGGCTTCTTCACCGTTACCAAGACGAACAAATTGGTCAAAACCGCATTCAACCGCACGTTTAGATAAAGATTCTTCACGGACAATCAATGCTCGTAATGAAGACATTTTCCCTTCATCCATCTCAGGATAATTACGGTACAAGTAGTTTGAAACCACTAATTCAAGGACAGCATCGCCTAAGAACTCGATACGTTCATTGTCTTTTAAGTCTAAATTCCGATTTTCATTTACAAATGAAGAATGGGTAAAAGCTTCGATATAATGTGTTTCATCTTGCATATGTAAATCAAAATTTGTCGCTAAAAGTTCTTTCACACCTGTTAAATCCATTTTTATTTCCTCCTTTTTCTACTTACTTCTTATAATAAAATATAGCCTGGGACAACAGCGGTTCCAGGCCTATCAGTACTTCTGTCGCACTCTGTTAAAATGTGTTCCTAGAACCATCCCTCTGCCCACTTCAGATTAGCTGGCGATGACTATCGTCATCTCGGGCGCTATTCTTCCACTGGTTGAGGGCTGAACGGTGCTAGTCACACTCTGTTAAAATGTGTTCCAAAGGTGAGCTTTGGACTGCGTTTCAGAAAAATTCATCAATCCCAAAGTGCGGGCTTACTGTTCATTTTCTTCCAACGTTCCAAAGCTGAACCACTTTTGTCACACGCTGTTATTTATGGCTATCGATATATTTGACGATGTCCGCTACTGTTGTAATATCTTCTACGTCATCATCAGAAATTTGGATACCAAAGTTATCTTCTAACTCCATTACCAATTCGACAACGTCTAAAGAATCTGCGCCTAAATCAGTTGTGAATGACATTTCTGGTGTTACGCTTGATTCTTCAACACCAAAACGTTCTACGATTAATGTTGCTACTTGTTCAAAAGTTGTTCCCTCTGCCATGAAAATCCTCCTAAAAATCTACTTTTAATCACCCTCATATTATACACGTATTGATTGCATAAATTAAAGGGGTTAGCTATTTTATTGTATATACAAATCAATTGATCTTATGCAATGTATTTTAAGCAAAAATGACCATCTTTCTAACCACTAAGCTTTAGCGTCTGCTTTGGCTTTCGCTAAGGCTGCTTCTGCTTCAAAAGCACCTGCTAATTCATCGATTACACCAGCATCTACAATCGTTTTCGCTTGTAAAATTGTATGATAAACGCTTGTTGCATTTGAAGAACCGTGTGCTTTCAATACAGGTGCTTTCACACCAAATAAAATCCCACCACCAGCTTGGTCTAAATCTAATTGATTGACCATATCTTTCAAGGTGTTCTTCAATAGCAAACCGCCAACTTTAGACGTCACGCCACCATTCATAATAGAAGACTTGATCAATTTCATTAATGAACCGGCTGTACCTTCAATAGATTCAAGACGGCATTACCCGTAAAGCCGTCCGCAACCACGATATCCGCAGCCCCGTTCAAGATTTCACGCGCTTCTACATTCCCCACAAAGTTGATGCGGTCATTAACCTTCAATAAAACGTGCGCTTCCTTACTTAAATCATTACCCTTGTTTTCTTCCGTCCCATTGTTCAATAAACCAACAGTTGGGTTCGCTTTTTTCAAGACAGCACGCGCATACGCACTTGCCATCACAGCATATTGATTTAAATATGAAGCTTTCGATTCCGCATTGGCACCACAGTCAATTAGTAGTACATGGTCTCCCATCGTCTTCAAATTCGGCAAAGCAGCCATCAAAGCAGGACGTTCCACACCCTTCATCCGGCCAACAACCAGTAACCCAGACGTTAGCAAAGCACCCGTATTACCGGCAGAAATCAACGCATCCGCTTCGCCATTACGAACGGCACGCGCAGCCATCACCATAGACGAATCACGTTTCGAGCGAACAGCCTTCACAGGATCATCCTCGGACAAAATCTTATCCGGTGCATGCACGATTTCCACATTCTCAGGCGTCGGTCCTTCAATTACGGCCTTAATCGCATCCTCGTCACCATACAACACAATCGTTACATCCTTACGCGCCTCAGCAGCTTGCAAACTACCCAAGACGATTTCTTTAGGGGCATTGTCGCCACCCATAGCATCTACCGCGATTCTCATCTCTACGCCACAGTCTCCTTTTATCATTCATTTTCTTCATTATACCATATCCCATACCAAATCCTTGACCCCTCGCCCTATGAAAAGGACGACTGGAACCTAAGACAAGTTGCCACCATTAGGCATGAATATTGCCCATCTGATCAGCCAACCAATCAACTAGATTAGGGTACTGGATTTGATTACCTTCAAAATACGGCAGGAAGTGCATCGCATCTTCGCGAGCAAGTTCTAAAATCACACCATCTTCAACTGGATCAGCCACCTTAAATTCAGGTAAGCCCGATTGTCGTGTACCAAAGTAATCCCCGGCACCGCGCAATTCAAGGTCTTGTTGGCTCAAATAGAAACCATCCGTTGACGCCACCATAATCTGCATCCGCTTCTTGCCGTTATCAGTTCGAGGGTCTGCAACCAAGACACAATAAGATGCATATTGGCCACGGCCAACCCGTCCCCGCAATTGGTGTAATTGCGCTAAACCAAATCGGTCTGCATCCAAAATCACCATAAAGGTCGCGTTGGGTACGTTCACCCCAACCTCGATAACGGTTGTCGATACTAAAATTTGAATGTCGTTATTTTTGTAGGCGGCCATTACACTGTCCTTCTCATCCGCAGACATTTGCCCGTGTAGTAAACCAACGTTGAACTGGCTACCAAATTGTGCCTCGTACGTTTCATAGATGGCTTCCGCATTTTTCGCTTCAAGGGCTTCAGACTCGCCAATTAAGGGACAGATAATATACACTTGCCGGCCATTTCGGACCTCGCGCCACATGAGCTGATCGACTTGGTCTTGCTTATTATGACGGACCCAAGATGTTTCAATCGGAATCCGACCCTTAGGCATTTCCTTCAATTTGGATACGTCCATATCGCCCATAATCGTGATTTCAAGCGTACGCGGAATCGGTGTTGCCGTCATATATAGGACATTTGGCGCTGCGTGTTCACCCTTAGCCACCAATTTAGACCGCTGATTAACACCAAAACGATGCTGCTCATCGATGACGACTAGACCTAAATCAGCGAATAAGACGTCATCTTGAATTAAGGCGTGCGTCCCAATTAAGAGGTCAATATCGCCGTTAATTAAATCAGCAAGCATTTCCCGGCGCGCCTTGGTTTTAGTCGACCCTGTTAGGAGCGCCACGCGATATGGTGTGCCCTCGAAGAACTCGGAAATAGATTTGTAATGCTGTTCTGCCAGGATTTCTGTGGGCACCATCAAGGCACCTTGGAAGCCCGCATCAATCGCAGCCACAAAACAAATCATGGCGACAACTGTCTTCCCTGAACCAACATCTCCTTGTAAGAGGCGGTTCATCTGGAAGGGTTGGCGTAAATCAGCACATATTTCATTGACGACGGCCTTTTGACCATCCGTTAATTCGAAAGGAATGGTTTGGATGAAATCGCGCAAATGGTGGTTATCGTATAGAATCTGTGCCCCATTGGCAATGCGCCGTTTTTGTAATTTTTGCCATTGTAACTTCATGGCGTATAAGAATAATTCCTGATATTTCAATTGACGCCGTGCTTGACGGTTATCCTCTTCGGTATCTGGAAAATGCATCTGATGGACGGCCCGTTTATGGTCGACCAAGTGATAGCGTTCTTGGAGTTCTTCAGGTAAGACTTCAGGAATCAAGTCCTCATATGCTTCTAGTCCCAGGTGAATTAACTCGGTTAGATACTTCGTTGATAAACCTTGTGTGAGGTGATAAATCGCCTCAAAATCCTTATCCTTGTCGTCCACATGTTGCTGGTTGGAAAAAAGCTTGATACCCACAATTTGTTGCTTGGCTGCTTCATATTTACCATAAACGACGATTTCTTGATTTGCCCCAATATTCTTCTTCAAATAGGGTTGATTGAAGAAAATGACTTGAATCACCTCGTAATCCAAAGCCAGCTTAAAGGTTAAGCGATTGCGGTTTTTACCAAAATATTGGACAACAGGTTCAGTAGCCACAATTCCCTTTACCGATGCCTTGGTATTATCAACCAGTTCACTAGCCGATTTGACAGACACATCTTCATAACGGAAGGGAAAATGATAGAGCAAATCTTCAATTGTTTTAATGCCGACCTTGTCTAGCAATTCAGCCTTCTTACCCCCTACACCCTTGAGTACTGTGACTGGATCATGTAAGCTTCGTGCCATTTTCATCCCTCCTTCGTTGATGATTTCCTCCTATTTTACCGGAAAAACTGGGTGTTTTCATGAGACAAAGAAAAAGCCGGAATATGCTTCCGTGCTTTTCGCTGCAACTTATTTTTAACCGTTGATATTTACTTCGCTCAAAATTTCAATCAGAGCACGACGATTAGCGAAACCAGATAACTGGTTGGCAATCAAGAAGCCATCCGTATTCGTCAATTCTTTTAAGCGACGCAATTGCATTTCAACTTGTTTTGGTGTGCCATACACTTTACGGCCTGCATGGCGATCTTCTTCAATCACTTCACTATGCATCGTAATGAAGTCGCGCGCCTCACCCACATCCATCAATTCTAGATAGGCACGTTTATCATTCAAAAAGGCGTCAATCCAGTCATTTAAAGCGTAGTTTAAAGGCTCTTTCAAGTTGCGTTTTTTACTCGTAACCGCATATAAAGCGATTTGAACGGCTGGTTCCTTCAAGCCTTTTGATGGTACAAAGTTTTCCCGGTAAATTTTGATGGTTTCGATACATTCTTCCAAGTCTCCAGAGAAGAATAAACCAAACACCATGCCCAAGCCTTGTTGTGCCACGAATTTGGCATTGCGTCTAGAACCCATCATCGTGAAAAGTGGGACCGTCCCACCAAAATAAGCAGGCATGACACGTAGGCCGTGCATTTCATCGTCCACTGACAAGTCATTATATAACAGACCAGCCAGTTGCGTTAAAGACTTTTCATAGTTAAGACCACGGTTAATTTTCATGCCTAAATGTTCTTGGCGCGTCACTTCTTTTGGCATAGAATGGCCAATCCCAGCTTCTACACGATCAGGATACATTGCTTCTAAAACCATGAAGTTTTCAGCAATTTGATATGGTGTCGAGTTATTCATCACCACAGCACCCGTACCCAATTTAATTTGACTTGTTTCTGCGCCGTAACGTGCCAACAATAATTGTGGTGTACTAGATAAAACGGCCGGCGTGGAATGATGTTCAGTCAGCCAATACCGGTCAAACCCCTTTTCATCAGCAAGTTTGGCCAATGCAATTGATTGCTCAAAAGACTCCAACACTGATGTATTTTTGTCGCGAGGGACAAAATCTAAAATACCGATACCTAAACCCATTTTGTGACTCCTTCATTCGTTGTAATATTTCATATTTTACCACAACTTCACCAACTACACCTAGTCTTCACCCATTATTTACCTAATTTTGATAATGATGTATTTCACAAACTATGAACGGTTAAATACATCTGAAAGTCTCATTTGACATGCGATTGACCTTGGCCATCGCACTTCACCAATATGAATAGGTTCCTCGCTAACCTGTAATATAGGACCTATTTGTATGAATAGGTTCCGTTTTGTTGCATCTAATCGCTGTGGTTGGCCTATTTTTGCAAGATTGTATTTATCCGGATTAAAATAGATGAAAACTGGAAACCTAAACTGCTTTTGAGTGTATTTATGAGAAAAAATGAAACGCAAAACACCCTGAACGTTCCTTTTTTAAAAATAAAGAACGTTCAGCCCCTTGTGTGACGCAAAATTGCTCATTTTTGAAACCAAAACCCTCTGAAGTTTTCATTTTTAGGTTATTTAACGATGTAGATATATCATCTTAAACAAAACGGACAAAAAAGAAACTCAAATCCATATAAAATGATTTCAAGTTTCTTGCTTAAATTAAGCTAGCCTCATTAAAAGTCGAAGAGTCCACACAAAAAGCCGCAAGCATCAACTTTTCAATGCTTGCGGCTTTCTAATTAATTAGTTAATTGGTGCAAATACACACCTTGTCGTCAGCAATCACTTTGCCAACGACGGCTTCAATCAAGTGTTTACTAATCAGGTCAAGATTCTCCAGGTAATAGCCCCGGTCGGTCGCTTCAGCCAAGAAAAATAATTCCATTAAACGATAGTTGATTCCCCAATTTCTGGCATTATTCAGATTCAACAGATCATCCCGTTTGGACAGTCCTAGCTCGTTTCGAGTGACCAAGCCAAAATGGTTTTTGATGACCATTATTAAGTTGTCATCAATGGCATCTGGCTGATAGTTGCGGTGGATAATGAGATGGCCGCCCTGTTGCGGTTTGGCCGCCGCGTCCATGTGTATTTCCACAACAATCCAATCAGCATACTTTTTCATATCAGCGGCATGTTGGTACAAATTGTCCATATAAAACGCAATTTTCAGATTAGCTTCGTTTGCCCATCTTTGCAGGTAGGGTTTGAGTTTTCGGACCATGTCGGCTTCGGTAAATTGCCCGCTAATGCACCCGGGATCTCCGTTACCATGGCCAAATGCAATTAAAAGGCCTTTATATTCTTTAAATGTTGTTGATTTCATCTTGTCTCCTAACCCACCAATAAATGGCGAATAGATTGTAGTTTGTCCATCAAATGACGTTTCTTATTGTAAATCGCCTGACGGGAAATCGGGTAAATTTCAAGTAATAACTTGGTCTTCCCCTGACAGTCAATCACTTGGTATAGAAAGTCTAAATCACGATGCTTTAATATTTTCGCCGCCTCTGCTAAGAAATGCTGAATATCAGCTGTTAGCTCAATCGTCGGCCCCTCACCTAAACCATCCTCAAACACCCAGTCATCCGCTGTTGAAAACTCCTGACCACCCAACCGTGTATGCTTGCGCAACTCATCCAAAACCCGCCAAGCCATCACTCGCTTCACATAAGCTACAAACCGGTAACGGTCAGCGTCACTTAGCGGGTCCCCATCAAACTCCTCCGCCGCCTGATATAAAGCAATCTGAGCTAACTGGTATACATCATCATAATAAGACTTATACACATCCACATGATACCGATTCAAGACATGTACAATCACGCCATGATATTGGTCCAACAACTCCGGATACCGATACTGATCAAACATAAACGCAAATTCCTCCCCTAAACGAGCTTAAAGTATCTTTTCATCACCTGCAGGTAACTTAAAATACGTTTAATACTCGGAAAAAGGCAAGCCCGCGCCACGCTGATTGCCTAATATTTTTGATTGCAATTATCACCTAAAAGATAAAAACATTGAATCAAAACGGCTAATTTCCGTCAAATTATTACTTATTTAATATAAATCGATCTATTTTCAAGTCCTAGCAATTATTTGGTTTCATAAAAATAAATACAATGTTATAAATAAGATAACAAAAAGTATAAAGGTGGTAAAACATGCGCATGTATAACAGGAAACTTGAAACAGTCCCAGAAAAATTCAATTGGCAAGACCATCTCAACACAATCATCGAAAAAGCCATCACTGGAAATCCCCGTCACTTCAATCAACTGCTTCAAAACATGTCCCTCCTCTATAATGTGTCGGCATTCAAACTACCTTTTAAGACAATTATTCTTTTCACCGACCAATCCTTTGGCATAAGTCACCTAGACACTATGACACTCTTGAAAGCTTGGCATGACCAATACGCCTTCCCGGCAACTTATTTCAATCAAACACACACGGATATTCTGGATAGTAATAAGCGGTTACCGATTACCCTTGGAAAATTTGCCTTCCAACGCTTTCATGACGAAAAGGAAATCAATCACATCCTGGCCTTGCATAATATCCAAGTCTACTATGCGGACGCCCAGTGTAAGAAGGATACCTGGATTGAAGTAGACGACCACTTCAAATATAGAATCAATCTAAAAAATAAATATTTAAGAGAAAAAATGGGTTTTTACGCCACCTTTCGCCAACAACACTTACGATTCTTTAATCAAATGGCTTTTTATAGTCAGTTCAGCCACTTCGTTCAGCATCAACAATTAAGTGACCCAGCTGAGAATCGTACTTTTGACAATCAACAATTTATGGTCAGCGAGTATGCCTATCAACCCGTTAAAGCATATGTCGACTTTGGCCAGCTAGATAGTATGTACCAACTTTTCGCCAATATTCTCTACTATGTTTTTGGTCAAGAGAAATTAAAGAAAATCGCAGGCAAAAACACACAAAAGAAGATACGCAAAATTCAAAAAGGCATTAAGGAATAGGATCAAACGCCGTACAAGGATAACAGTAAATTAAAAAAGCTGAGCTACCATTAGCCCAGCCTTATGATTTATTATCTTCCCTGACTAGATATCAATTTCTAACAAAATTGGTGTATGGTCTTGACGCGTGCCAGAGTCTAGCATTTCAGATTTTTGCACTTTGTCTGCAATCCGATCACTCACCAACCAATAATCAATGCGCCATCCTGAGTTATTGATTTTACTTGTTTTCACTCGTTGTGCCCACCAAGTGTACACACCTTCAACGTCACCGTGCATCAGACGGAAGGTATCTGTGAAACCGCGGTTTAACAAGTTCGTAAAACCAGCACGTTCTTCATCAGTGAAACCAGCAGAAAAATGATTATTTTTGGGTGTGCCAAATCAATTTCCGTATGGGCAACATTAAAATCACCACAAGCGATCACTGGTTTCTTAGTATCTAGGTCCGCTAAATAGTTTGCATACTGCACATCCCAAGCTTGACGGTCTTCTAAACGTGCCAGAGCAGAGCCCGCATTAGGTGTATAAACATTGGTTACATAAAAATCAGGAAATTCTAACGTAATCATCCGTCCTTCATAATCCATCGTCGTTGGTGCCCCAATTTGTGGGACAGTCACTTCCGGCGAGTAATCTTTCTTGTACAAGAACATAGTACCAGCGTAACCTTTACGGGCAGGCTCCATACTAGACACCCACTGAATCTCATAATCTGGTACATTTGCTTCTAATATCTCAAGGTGCTTTTTCGTAGGACCCTTCGCCGATAGTTTCGTTTCTTGAATCGCAATCACATCTGGTTGATGTTCACGAATCATCTTTAAAACTGCACGTGATAATTCTGCACGCGGAGACGCACCAGTTAAGGCTGCATTTAAAGAATCAATATTCCATGAAATTAACTTCATCATTAAACCCCTTTATTCATTTTATGACTATATTTTAGCATAATCACAAACATAACCGAAATGAGATATAAGTATGAGTAAGTTAGAGGTTATAAAGCATAGCAATTTAAGATCGGTTTACTTGTCAGATTTTTTCTTTTTAGGCATTGCTCTGAAAACATAAATAGTTGTTCAGTTACCCAAAATCTCACGTCATCATATAGCATTTCGCATATCTCATTTAAACTATTCATAAAGTAAATTCATAATACGTTATTCAAAACCATTTTAATATTGTAGTCATTTGAAATGTCAAAAAAGCCACCCTAACCGGATGACTTTTGACTAGCTTATTAGTCTTCATCTACCCAATGGTATAAGAAGAACACGTAGCCCCAAAATTTCTTAATTTCTTTAAATCCTGCTTCACGATTGGCTTGCCACCAAGTCACTTCCTCACCGCCAACATCATGATAGGTAGCGACGTATGTTAAGCCAAACCCGTAATGGCGATTTTGCCGTTCGTAAATCATTTTTGTCCGCAGCATATGGTAATCTGATGAAGTAATAATGGCTGAATCATAACCCATTTCTTGCATCATCTTCAAAGTATTCCGCGCATTGGTATAGGTAGACGTAGCGTTCCCTTCGTTAATTAAGGCATCACTTGGCGCACCCGCCCCCACGTAAAAATCTCGGTTTGACTGGGTTAGTGGACTTACAATAATTTTTCCTGACCGTGAATAACCTGCTTCAAGCAATTCAACTGCTTCACCGGCCCGCTCACTAGCGCCTTCTGGTACAACAATAATATCTGAAACTTTCGGTTCCTCATCTACAATGAGGTTACTGATGGTAATCATACACACTAAACCAACAGCGATACCCATGCCGGCAAAAAAACCCGCAAGTCGAACAAGATTATTTCCTTTCATCTACATTCCCCATTTTGATAAGCATTTTCCTTTTCTCTTATCTTACCACATGGAAATCATCGAATGAAAAGAAAGGCGTCATTTTCAAAAATCAAATATAATCGTATTATTGCGTTTCCTTGCAAGTGAAGCAACATCCCTTTGAATGATTTCAGTAAATTGATCTTCAAATTTAAACATATCGATTGGCTGTTAATTTAAGTCAGCGTTCTCGATATATGCTTTTAAACGTTTTTGTACTTGCTTCATTTCAAAATCAAGCTCATCTGGATGCTCAGCACTCACTATTATATAGCAAAATTCATCAATTGGCAGGTCTTCACAGATATCAATAATGTTTAATAACCGTTCTTCATAATTGACAAGTTTTGGACTATCACAAATTTCTGTAATTACTGGTAATATCACAATCCGCGCTTGCTCTAAGATATCTTCAACAATCGTCGTATCGCCCGGTTGAATAAAAATATATTCCACACCAGGTAAGTTTGGAACTTCAACATCTTCATAATGTGCAGTTAGGGCTTCATAGCCCGCCATAGAAAATTGCTCTACCGCCTGACGGCCAATCGCGTTCGTTGCACCGATAATCGCTACTTTATCCATTTTATCCACCACAATTTCCTTATAAAAATAAATGCCACTCACCGACTGTTAGTAATCTTCATATCAATAAATGCACAATCATGTTCTGTATTTCAACATATATTAAAACAACATCCCATAAAATGTATACTGACTAAAAATACAAAATAACAACAACATACTTTTGCGCTTTTTCTCTTCATAACCGTGAATGTAAAACGGATATTTGAAAAAAAAAAGTTATTCTCACAAACATTGGCAAAACGAGATTACATATTTTATTTAGAAATCCTCCCTCAGTTTAGAATATAAAGATACAAATTTGATGGCAATTATATATCACATTGTGTTTCTTAATCCATTTTTATTGCTAGCTAATCTTTGTATACCCTTACATTATAGTCCTAGATATAAATAGAAAGAAAGGTTTTTTCATATTTATACAAAATCACTTGTCATATACTCATTTTTATAATCTATACGCAATTTAATCAGAACAATTATGTTTTCTTGGAAAGCTAGGAGTATGTATGAAAGTTCCAGTTTAAGAACTAAGGAAGATGAATATAACTTCAGAAGATCTAAAACACCTATTACCCTTCTTTTCATCAGTAGGATCGCCTTTTTGGACCGTAGAGAAAATCTAAGTGCAAGGCACTATGAGCCTTTCAAGGTATTTGTTTGGCTCACTAAAGCCGGTGATATTATCGAATAATTATTAGATAACAGCCTGATGTGAAAAGCGCGCTATATTATTGTGCATAATTTAAGAAAACCACTTACAAAAACAATTCTGATCCGTTCATAACACAGCTTGAACACGCTAAGCTACCCTTAACACTGAGTGTACTTAAATGAGTGTTACGTACATTTATTAAATTACAACGCTTATTGGTACCACCTTCAAATATAAGCATTTAACGGATGGGCGTATAGAAGGATTTAACAATAAAATTAAGGTACTTAACGTATTGCTTATGACTATCAGAACTTTCAGAAATTTAGAAAAAGTTATTACTGACAAACAGACTCTATTTAAATGAACTCCTACTATACAAGCAGCCTATGGGCGGATTGTATACAATAGTTAACTATTACCCATAATGAATAATGGAAAAGAGTATATAAAAAAGCCAGGCAATCTAATGATTACCTGGCAGATATTACTCATCATTCCTATTTGACGAAGAGCCATTCTTTTATAAATGTTGTTTTTGTTTTATTAATATTTATTCCTCTAAATTTCCAAAATTACTCTTTAATAGGTCAATCTCACCCAATAAATATGAGAATACTAAAAATACAACACCAAATATTAATCCAGATATCAATAAAATAACAAATATACTATTTATTCCAGAAACCATTTGATAAACGATTTTCATAACAACCAACTCTATTAAACCAATGATAAATGGATTTTTGAATTCTTTAAGCATCTCGAATATATTAGAATTCAAAGTTAATTTCATTACCCTACTAAAATTCATAAAATAATTAATGTAAAAGCCTATTGTCAAAGAAATGGCAACACTATTTATATTACCAATTATTATTCCAACAATGATACTGCTAACTAGAATAATTGCTGAATAAATACCTGTAGTTAATAACTCTTTAGTCTTATTTCTTGCTTGGAAAATTGCCCCAGTTGATGATAGGGTCATTTGAACCCAAACCGTTGTTGCCAATACTTGGAAAGGAAAGACCGCAGCACCCCACTGATTTCCAAATAAAAACAATATAATTTCTTTGCTATATATTGATAAAAATACTGATATTGATACTCCAACTAATGCTAGTAACCTTAATATTTTAAAGTAAGTTTCCCGAATAAGTAATACGTCATTTTGGTAATCTGACAATACTGGTTGAAGAACAGGATTTATAATTCCTAATAAGATATTGTTCGGCATCATCAATAGTTGATAAGCCTTATTATAATTACCTAAAGCAGCCGGCCCGATAAATTTCCCTATTAAGATATTATCCGCATTCCGAGAAAAATAATTGATAAAATTAAAACTAAATTGATTTATCGAGAAACCTAATATACTCTGTAATACTCTCCTGTCCCATTCTTTAACTAGTCGGATACTTGATTTCCTAAAATTCAAAATAAATGATATAAGAGTGAGTATGATTGAGGCAATAATTAATGAATATACACCTAGCCCAGCTAAAGCAGATAGAACTCCTCCTAAACCGCTAAAGATATTTGCGATTATAAAATTAAAGTTCACTTCTTTAAATTTTTTATTTTTATTCAGTATCGCTGTAGGAACAACATTTAATCCATTGAAAAATATTGAGAAAGTTTGCAACCATGATAAAGAAATATAAATGCGATTGCTGTATACATAGGATAAAATATAACCAAAAAGTCCATATAATATGGCTAAGCTGAAAGCAACTATTAGGGAAAAATTAAATAATATACTATTATCCTTATCGGTAAGCTTTTTATTTTGGATAATTGCAGGCCCCATGCCTGCTTCCACAAATAATTGAAAAAATATAATAAATACTTGTACAATTGAAACAACTCCATATTCTTCTGGAGTTAAAATCCGTGACAATATTGCATTAACTATTAAATTAATGATTACATTACTAAACTTAGCTATTCCTGTAAATAAGAATCCTACCTTCAAATGATTCACATTACCCACCAATTCCTTTATTATAATTTAGCGCTCGATCTTTAACAGCACTTCATTCCACTTAGTAATGATATTTTTTAACTGGAAGTCTTCAACTCTTTCTAATGATAATTTTTGATATTGCTTCCTTTTTTCAACATCATTTATTAGCAAGGTTAATTGGTTAGTAAGCTCGCTCACATTACCATTCTCTACCAAAACTCCATATTTACCATTTGCAAGCACTTCATCTGATCCAGTTTGTGAAAAGGCTATAATTGGTAAGCCAAAATCCATGGCTTCTACAAGAACTAGTCCAAACCCTTCCCATCTACTCGTCATTAAATAGATTGAAGAATTTAAATAATGTTTTCTTAATCCTTTATCATTCAATGCTCCTAGCAAAATCAATTTATCTTCAATGTTATTTTCTCTAATTTCTTCTCTAAGTTTTTCTTCTTCATTACCTTGTCCTGCAACGGATATCGTCCAATCATTTGGAAGTCTTTTTGCCACTTGAATAAGATAGTCGATTCCTTTATGTTCGTAGGCAATCCTCGCAGTAAAGGAAATATTTTTATTTAATAAAGTCGATTTTTGAGTATTTGTAATTGTCAATGGATTATAAATCAAATTTATATTTTCATTGAATTGACGATAATTGTTTAAATCTTCGTTAGTTAAAACAACAACTTCATCTGCTTCTTTCAAACCATTTATAAAATATTTTTTATATCCTTTTGTATACTTATTCATATACGTTTGAAAGTTATTATGTATCCATGCGATATATCGAGCATTGGTATACTTTTCTAAGTAAGGAATCATAGCGATAAGAAAAGGGCCAGACGCAATAACAGCATCAATTTCATTTATTTCTACCCAATTAATAAATTTTTTTATTCTATCCCTGTGGTACCACGCAGGTGAAAAATCTACACTAATTCCTTGCAGCACCTTTCTTATATAATTTTTATGGTTTAGGTACTTGTTTACTTTAATATTTGCATTCAAGGTAATTATTTCATTATCTATTTCATAGTAATTTTTATCATCAAACATAGAGTAATATAGTACGTTATGATTAATTAATCCTTTGCCAATTACACTAGATACCCTTTCAAGTCCTCCCATGCCAAAACTTTCATTAAAAATACAGATATTCAAAAACCTCATCCTCTCTCAATATTAATTTTCAATGTACAAAATTACTAACTATCCAAATTTATATATGTTGAAAATTTTTACTCGCTACTATCGACAATAGAACAAAAAAATAACCATATATATATAGAAATTTTACTAATTTTTCTAGAATATACCTTCCAAAACTCTATATATAAACTAGATAAATATATATCAAAACTAAAAACACAGTAGTTAGTCTAAATCTTTATTATATCACATACACGGTAATTATCTAAATAGTATTTCAAGCTCTCCCACCAGAAAAAAACTATCGGATATAGTTTATCTAAAATAATCGTATCATAACTTTTGAATAGAGCGATAAAGTCCATATAATTGTGTAAAAGATAAAAGGCCATGTAACAGCCCTTTTGCGGTACAATGTTTTTAACCACAAAAACATACCCAGGAGGACGTTACATGACCCAAGTACATTTTACACTGAACAACGAAGAGGTTCAAAGTATTATTGAACATTCGGTAAAAGATGAAGTTTCTAAAAATATTTTGACCACTGTTTTCAACCAATTGATGGAAAATCAACGAACAGAATATATTCAAGCCGATGACTATGAACGTTCAGAAAGTCGTCAGAGTCAAAGAAATGGCTATTATGAGCGAGACTTTACGACTCGTGTGGGCACACTCGAATTAAAAGTGCCTAGAACACGTGATGGTGAATTTTCACCGACGGTGTTTGAGCGTTATCAGCGAAATGAAAAGGCACTGCTCGCTTCAATGCTTGAGATGTATGTTTCAGGCGTTTCGACACGTAAAGTTTCAAAGATTGTTGAAGAGCTATGTGGAAAATCGGTATCGAAATCTTTTGTTTCTAGCCTGACTGAGCAGTTAGACCCGATGGTCAACGAATGGCAGAACCGTTCACTCTCAGGTACGAGTTATCCTTATCTGATGACTGATGTTCTCTACATAAAAGTCCGTGAGGACCATCGAGTGCTTTCTAAAAGCTGCCATATTGCGATCGGGATAACAGAAGGTGGTGATCGTGAAATCATTGGCTTCATGATCCAAAATGAAGAAAGTGATGACACATGGTCCATCTTCTTTGAATACTTAAAAGAACGCGGTCTACAGGGGACAGAACTCATCATTTCTGATGCCCATAAAGGCCTAGTGTCTGCAATTCGTAAGTCATTTACCAACGCAAGTTGGCAGAGATGCCAGGTCCATTTTTTAAGAAACATCTTCAGTTACATTCCAAAAAAGAATTCAAAACCGTTTAGAGAAGCAGTAAAAGCGATCTTTAAGTTTACGGATATTGAACTCGCTCGAACAGCTAAGAATGCCTTAGTCGGTGAATATATCGACCAGTCTAAATATACAAAAGCTTGCGAAACATTGGATAATGGCTTCGAAGATGCCTTTCAATACACGGTTATCGGAAATGGTCACAATCGGCTAAAAAGCACCAACCTTCTTGAACGACTGAACCAGGAAGTCCGCAGAAGAGAAAAGATTATTCGGATTTTTCCCAACCGAACGTCTGCCAATCGATTAATTGGAGCTGTCCTTATGGACCTTCATGACGAATGGCTCAGTTCTACAAGAAAATATATTAAGTTTGATCAATGAGAGACCGGTAAAACATTGTATAGTATTTTACACAGGATTATGGACTTGACTCTTTCTACACAAACAAAAGAAAATCTCGATTTACTATTTGAGAAACTGAAATAGATTAATATGATTCCTCTTTGCAATTAGATTTTTGCTTTAGCGAAAATCTTAAACAAGACCGTCGATAAGTTATTTAGCCCTGGTATATAAAAGATAGTATTTATTTTTCCGTACATGGTAAAAAAGATAAGAGCTGATTAAACCGCTCTTATCTTTTTTGTACAACAGGGAAATGAAATACATAAATATAGGAAATAGTGAAAAGTAGTTCCTATAGAGAAAAACACCCAGCATAGTCATAACTCAAGACTAATGATCATGGATTAATAAACATTACCTAATCACTTTTTGCCATATTCATTTCTTATAACTATAGGTTGCAACATAAATCTTAACGAAAGATATGGGCTTGACTGAACTTGTAAAAGAAGCACTTTAAAAACAATTAAAATTAGTGGGCATTAATAAGGGATTTATAGGTGATCTAAGGGATAATTTGTTGTCTTTGGTTTCTAAATTAATCTACGTGTTTATTATGGAATCGCTTTTTAAATATTGATGAGATAATAAAAACAACGATAAGTCTTCATTTGTAATTGATAAAAATCAAAGTGTTTGACAATGATAAGGGGTAATTATAAACTATATGTAAGTTCATTCAACTACATTTGTAGACAAAGGTGGTATCACCAAAAGGAGAGAAATCGTATGAAAAAAACAATTATAAGTAGTCTTTTATCTGTAGCATTATTAAGTTCTTATCCACTAGTGAATAAGGTAGGCGCGAATACACTTGATGATGCAGATAATGCTGCTCAAACTGGCTCGAAAACGGTGGCTAGCGAAACAACGGATAAATCTCAAACAGGCCACGAAGGTATGGAACATGATGAATCTGGGGAAATTCCAGAAGGATTGGCAGAAGCAGAAAATCCAACTTATCCAGAAGGAAGCGAAGTAACGATTCAAACCGATCACATGCCAGGAATGATGGGAGCTACAGGTGAGGTTGTAGGCGCCTTTGATTCAATTGCCTATGAAATCACCTATAACGATACCAAAACAGGAGAGGAAGTCGCCAATCACAAATGGGTTGTACACGAGGAAGTTGAAAATGCCCAAGACGAGCCTTACCAAGCAGGTGACGAAGTCGTTCTAGAAGCTACCCATATGCCCGGTATGCAAGGGGTGACCGCAACTATTGATTCGGTAGAAGACACCACTGTTTATATGGTCACGTACACGGATACAGAAACAGGCGATACTGTTGAAAATCATAAATGGCTAGTAGAAGAAGAATTAGGGGAAGAAGTACAAGACTCAAGCCAATTTTGGAGAGCGCGTACAGTAGAAGAAGTACAAGCAGATGTTTCCCAATACGATACATTAGAAGAACTTCAAAATTACGAAGTGGTTTGGGGAGATACTCTCTGGGCGATTTCTCAAAGTACTAATTTTTCAGTAGACGATTTAACTGAAGCATTTAATATTAAAAACGCTGATTTAATATTTGCTAACTACACACTTGAAAATCAACCATCATTAGAAGATAGCTATGAGAACCAGATAATTAGCGAGTCCAAAAAAACAAGAGATATGGATAATATGGGAGATATGGATAATATGGGAGATATGGATAATATGGGAGATATGGATAATATGGGAGATATGGATAATATGGGAGATATGAAGCATGATGAGTCGGGAGAAATTACAGAAGGCTTGGAAGAAGCTGAAAATCCGATGTACGAAGTAGGAGAATCTGTTATTCTTCAGCGCGATCATATGCCTGGAATGGAAGGTGCCGAAGCAACTGTTTCTGGCGTATTTGCTACGACGGTTTATGAAGTTTCTTTCAATCCAACCAATGGTGGAGAACGAGTGGAAAATCATCGCTGGGTTATCCACGAAGACATTTCTGAGTCAACCAAAGGCGCATTTGAACCTGGAGAAGAAGTGACATTAGAAGCCAACCATATGGAAGGTATGGAAGGAGCAACTGCAATAATTGATGACGCTGTAACTACGAATGTTTATATGGTGGATTACCAACAACAGATGGCGGAGCAGTTGTTCGTAATCATAAATGGTTTGTTGAAGAAGAATTAGCTCAATAATCACTAGTGGTACATTAAAATACCTACCAAACTTAAAGTTTAAGAAATACTAAAAAAGGACGGATACTTATGAATAAATACCTAAAATTTGCCCTCATGATTTTAACTTCAACAGTCATTATGTACTTTCTAATGTTTGTGAATGTCAATGAATTTGCGCACATTTACTTGAGTCAAACCCGTGTTTATATGGTTATTTTGATGGGCGCAGTCATGGCTATCATTATGATGGGTTTTATGTGGAAAATGTATGACAATAAAAAATTAAACACCGTTATAATGGGGCTTTCAGTCTTACTCGTGCTGGGATCGTTTGGGCTTATTCAAAACCAAGTTGGCGTAGACGATACTGCTTGGATGAGAGCCATGATTCCACACCACTCTACCGCTATTATGACTAGTGAAAATGCCAATCTCACAGATTCACGAGTACAGCAATTAAGCGAAGAAATTATACAAGCACAAGAAGAAGAAATTGCTGAGATGGAACAATTAATTGAAGATATAGAAGAAAACGGAGAAGAATAAACATTTAATAAATTTATGAAGTAAAAAGATCCCTATACACAAGAAGTCTATGATAACTGCCGTGTGTATAGGTTTTTTTCTATTTTTCCGCTTTTTCTCAATTCTTGATTTCCTAAATACGATAAACAATTAAATTGCTCAATAGTGTTCATCATATTTAGAAAATATAATTTTAAAAATAAGGAATTCTAAAATCAATAAAAGTAAATCAATGGTAACCTTATAATTAGTATTAGGTAAAGATAGGAAAACAAAGGCAATAATAGCTGGTTACATTTATTTAAAAACAAGCTGGTTACATTTATTTAAAAAAGACTTGACAAGAATAGTTTACAATAGTAAACTTATCTCAAACATTTACGTTTACGCATGTAGACAATAAGGAGGGAAAGAGAAAGAGAATGAGTACAATAGTAGTTAACCCTCATATCACAGATGCTGAATGGGAAGTTATGCGTGTAGTCTGGGCGAATGGTCGAGTGACTAGTAAAGAAGTCATCTCCATATTGAAAGAAAAAATGGACTGGAAACAAGCCACTATCAAAACGCTTTTAGGTCGACTGGTTGAAAAAGGTGTACTAAATACAGAGCAAGAAGGTAGAAAATTTATTTATACTGCCAATATTGAAGAGAAAGAAGCCGTAGGAAATTATACAGACGATATTTTCAACCGTATTTGTCGAAAGAATGTCGGGAATGTAGTAGGGAGTATCATTGAAGATCATGTCTTAAGCTTCGATGATATCCAGCGACTAGAAGAAATATTAGAGATGAAAAAAGCTTTCGCAGTAGAAGAAGTGGATTGTCAGTGTACAGAAGGGCAATGCGATTGCCATTTACATCATCATGGAGAATAAGGAGCGAAAAAATTGGAGAATAAATCGTTTGCCATAGAAGGTATGACCTGTGCATCTTGTGCGCAGACAGTAGAAAAAGCGGCAAAAAAAGTACGTGGGGTCACACAGGCTTCCGTGAACCTAGCAACAGAGAAGTTAAGTATAGAGTACGATGAAGCAACTTTTTCGGTAGAAAATCTACAAAAAGCAGTGGATAATTCAGGGTATGAACTGATTGCCCAAGAAGGAACGACGCAAACCTTTGCAATTGAAGGGATGACCTGTGCATCCTGTGCACAGACAATTGAAAAAGCTGTCGGAAAGTTGTCGGGCGTAGATAAAGCTTCAGTCAATTTAGCGACAGAAAAAATGCAAGTTTCTTATAACCCGTCAGCAATTTCAGTATCTGATGTGACTGGTGCTGTATCCAATACTGGTTATGCAGCCGTATTAGAAACAACTGAGACTCAAGATAATTCACGAGCAGAGAAGCGTGAGAAAAAAGAAAAAAGAATGAAGCAACTTTCAAATCGTTTTGGGATATCCATTATATTTACAATCCCTTTACTAATTATATCCATGGGTCATATGGTCGGTATGCCTCTACCAAATATCGTTGACCCAATGATAAATGCATTTAATTTTTCTCTTTTACAACTTATTCTGACTTTGCCGATAATGGTAGTAAGCTGGGAATATTTCCAGAAGGGATTCAAAACCTTATTTAAAGGTCACCCAAATATGGATTCCCTGATTGCCCTTGGTACCGCGGCCGCTTTTGTATACAGTCTGGCAGCGACGATCGGGGCTGGCTTAGGTTACGGGAACTTTTCAGATTTACTTTACTATGAAGTGACTGGAGTTATCTTAACTCTTCATACGTTAGGGTTATTTTTAGAAGAGCGATCAAAGGGGCAAATGTCCTCAGCGATTGAAAAATTAGTCAACTTGGTTCCTAAAACAGCTCGAGTGATACGTAATGGTGTGGAACAAGAGATTACTGTGGACGAAGTCGCTTTAGGAGATGTTATTCGAGTTCGTCCGGGAGAAAGTATGCCTGTAGATGGTGTTGTTGTTGAGGGACGCACTTCAGTCGATGAATCAATGCTGACAGGAGAAAGTATCCCCGTGGAAAAGGAAAGTGGAGACGAGGTTATTGGGGCTAGTATCAATAAAAATGGTTCCATTGATTACCGCGCGACTCGAGTGGGAAGTGATACAACTCTATCTCAAATCATAAAATTAGTAGAAGATGCTCAAGGGTCTAAAGCACCCATTGCTCGAATGGCCGATATCATTACCAGATATTTCGTACCGATTGTTATAGCATTAGCCGTTTTAGCAGGGATTGCTTGGTTAATTGCAGGTCAATCTGGAATATTTACTTTATCCGTTATCATAACAACCCTTGTCATTGCTTGTCCATGTGCCTTAGGTTTGGCGACTCCAACAAGTATTATGGTTGGAACCGGAAAAGGGGCAGAACATGGTGTCTTGATAAAAAGTGGTGAGGCGTTAGAAACCACTCATAATTTAGACACGATTGTATTTGATAAAACAGGGACACTGACAGAAGGTAAACCTATCGTGACGGATATTTTGGTAACTCCTCTTATTACTAAAGAAAATCTTTTATATTATGCAGCTTCCGGTGAAACAGGTTCTGAACACCCATTAGGCGAAGCCATCGTACAAAAATCAAAAGAAGAGAACATGACATTAGCTAAACCAGATCATTTTGAAGCGATTCCTGGACACGGGATTCGAGTTGAAATTGAGGGCAAAGATATGTACATTGGAAACCGTAAACTGATGCTAGAGCAAAAGATTGATTTATCAAGCATGGAAAAAGAATCCGATCGTTTAGCAGACGAAGGAAAAACACCGATGTATCTCTCTGTTGATGGAGAACTAGCTGGAATTATCGCAGTAGCTGACACACTCAAGGAAAATAGTATGAAGGCTGTTAAAGAACTTAGAAGACGCGGTGTTGAAGTAATCATGATTACTGGAGATAACAAACGTACAGCCAAAGCGATTGCTAAGCAAGTGGGTATAGACAGTGTATTAAGTGAAGTATTACCTGAAGATAAAGCAGAGGAAGTCAAAAAACTACAAGAGGCAGGCAAGAAGGTAGCGATGGTTGGAGACGGCATTAACGATGCACCCGCATTAGCTCAAGCAGATATCGGTATTGCAGTTGGATCAGGTACAGACGTGGCGATTGAATCGGCTGATATTGTCCTTATGCGTAATGATTTAACCGCTGTATTGACTGCGATTGATTTAAGTCATGCAACGCTACGAAACATTAAACAAAACTTGTTCTGGGCTTTTGCTTACAACCTTGTAGGTATTCCAGTTGCGATGGGTCTCTTGCATATTTTTGGCGGACCATTGATGAATCCAATGTTTGCGGCAGTCGCCATGAGTTTCAGCTCCGTATCGGTCTTGCTCAATGCTTTACGGTTAAGACGATTCAAGCCAGCAGTTGTTTAGAAAACACGTAGCTTATTTGGGATTTAAACTTCTTCCTATTCTATATAATAGGAGAAGATAAAAAAAAAAGGGGAATAAAATAATGAAAAAAGAAGTCTTATTAGATGGCGTAAAATGTGCAGGTTGTGCGAACACGGTACAAGAAAGATTTTCAGCTATTGAAGGGGTTGAATCTGTAGAGGTTGATTTAGCGACTAAAAAAGCAGTACTTGAAAGTCAAACAGAGATTGATACCGAAACGCTCAATGCTGCTTTAGCAGAAACTAACTATTCAGTATTAAGTGCATAAAGTACAAATACCATTTATTCATAGATAGTAGATAGAGATAAAGTATAGAACCCTTTTCATGAGAATTATATGCAGTGTTAGATGAGAAAGTTCTAAAACTTTAAAATTATTCTCTAATATAATAAGGAGGAATTAAAAATGAGTAATAACAAAAAACATTCGTCACATAGTCATCATAATCACGGCGACATGGATCACAGCAAGATGGACCATAGTCAGATGGATCACAGCAAGATGGACCATAGTCAGATGGATCACAGCAAGATGGATCACAGCAAGATGAATCACAGTGAAATGGATCATGGCGCAATGGGAGGGCATGCCCACCACCATCACGGTAGCTTTAAGGAGATTTTCTTGAAGTCACTCCCATTAGGAATTGCAATCTTACTCATTACTCCTATGATGGATATTCAGTTGCCTTTCCAAATTATTTTTCCTTATGCAGACGTTGTAGCGGCTGTATTGGCAACAATTCTATACATTTATGGCGGAAAACCATTCTACATGGGTGCGAAAGATGAGTTTAATTCAAAAGCTCCAGGCATGATGTCCTTGATTACTTTGGGAATAACGGTTTCTTATGCCTATAGTGTTTACGCAGTGGCCGCTCGATATGTGACCGGAGAACATGTCATGGACTTCTTCTTTGAGTTTACAACGTTAATTTTAATCATGTTATTAGGACACTGGATTGAAATGAAGGCATTGGGTGAAGCAGGGGACGCGCAAAAAGCATTGGCTGAGTTGGTGCCGAAAGATGCTCATGTTGTTTTAGAAGACGATTCGATTGAGACTCGTCCTGTGTCTGAACTTCAGATTGGAGATGTTATCCGTGTTCAAGCAGGAGAAAATGTTCCAGCTGATGGTATCATTATTCGCGGAGAATCACGTGTAAACGAAGCGCTTGTGACTGGGGAATCGAAACCAATTGAAAAAAATCCCGGAGATGAGGTCATCGGTGGATCAACCAATGGTGGCGGAGTCCTCTATGTGGAAATAAAGCAGACGGGCGATAAGTCCTTCATTTCTCAGGTTCAGGCATTAATCAGTCAAGCTCAAGGCCAATCTTCTCGAGCAGAAAATCTTGCACAAAAAGTTGCAGGATGGCTCTTTTATATTGCGGTTATTGTAGCGCTTATTGCCCTTGTCATATGGATGGTTATAGCTGATGTACCAACGGCAGTTATTTTTACAGTCACCACATTAGTTATTGCTTGTCCGCATGCCCTGGGTCTGGCTATTCCATTGGTGACTGCTCGTAGTACCAGCTTAGGGGCCAGTCGGGGATTATTAGTGAAAGACCGGGACGCTTTGGAGTTGACTACAAAAGCAGATGTTATAGTTTTAGATAAAACTGGAACTTTAACAACTGGTGAGTTTAAAGTATTAGATGTTGAACTCTTTAATGATAAATATACGAAAGATGAAATCGTTGCCTTATTGTCAGGTATCGAAGGTGGATCTAGTCACCCTATCGCTCAGTCAATTATTAGTTACGCAGAACAGCAAGGGATACGTCCAGTAAGTTTTGATTCGATTGATGTTATTTCTGGCGCTGGTGTAGAAGGTCAAGCTAACGGACATCGTTATCAATTAATCAGTCAAAAATCATATGGACGTAATCTGGATATGGATATTCCAAAAGGAGCAACCCTCAGTGTCTTAGTAGAAAACGACCAAGCAATCGGTGCTGTAGCTTTAGGGGATGAATAAAACCGACAAGTAAAGACTTAATACAAGCCCTTAAAAAGAACAAGATTCAGCCGATTATGGCAACGGGTGACAATGAAAAAGCGGCTCAAGGAGCTGCAGAAATTTTAGGTATTGATTATCTAGCTAATCAATCTCCTCAAGACAAATATGAATTAATTGAAAAACTTAAAGCAGAAGGAAAGAAAGTTATCATGGTCGGTGACGGGGTCAACGATGCACCTTCTCTTGCATTAGCAGACGTTGGTATAGCTGTTGGTGCCGGAACTCAAGTAGCATTGGATTCAGCCGATGTCATCTTGACACAGTCAGACCCTGGCGACATTGAATCCTTTATCGAGTTGGCTCAGAAGACCACACGTAAGATGAAAGAAAATCTTGTTTGGGGAGCAGGGTATAACTTTATCGCGATCCCAATAGCTGCAGGAATACTAGCACCAATTGGCATAACATTAACTCCAGCAGTCGGTGCCGTCTTGATGTCACTTTCGACTGTAATTGTTGCCATCAATGCTATGACATTGAAATTAGAGCCGAAATAAAACGAAGCAGGAACGAAAAAAGCACTGGCTGGTTTGACCCCCTTCCAGAATCGGGTCAGACCAGCCAGTATGCTGTATAAGGAAAATTATATTGGTGTCTTTTAACGCCTAAATTATTTGTGATTTAATGATATAAAATCCTGATTATTCTAAAAAAGGGACAGTGATAGAAAAATGGCTATATCTATTAAAGTGGATGAGGCAGTACAGGAATGGATGAAGAAGAAAGGTCGTACGATAATAACTGTTTCACTTAGAGCAACTCGCACTTGTTGCGTGGGTGCAGTAGATGTGGATATTTCATATAAAAACCCTCAAAATAACAACTACATGTTGATTCAACACAATGGCCTTTTTATTTATCTTGATAAAAGCTTACCTTTGAGGAAGAACGAGCTACATTTATCTATGATGGGCAAATCTATTTTTTCCTCTATACATATAGAGGGCTTAATGGTTCAGTGATACTTTACTGATATCCAGCGATGCAAAAATAATATGTAGAGGCTATTCCATCTAAGTGAATCCACGACTTTTAAATCACTAACAAATACGCTTGGAAAATAAGTAATAAGTTTTCAAAATTTGAAATTTTGATGATACGACTGAGTACATCTTGTTTCTTCTTAATGTTGGTTTTGACACTACAATTATAGAGTGATTTCTAGGTGTAATCTTTTTGTTTAATCAACTTAATAGCACAATTAATTCTTTTGATAAAAATACTTGTAATAAATTCGTACGCAGAGAAACCAGTGTAAAAGACTCCTTGATATATTCAAGGAGTCTTTTTTTCGTATTTTACCCATTGTTTCTTTGAAATGAAATACCCTATTATAAACAAAAATTCGATTACTCCAAATGCCAATATAAAACTATGCATAAAGAATGCTTCGGGTAAAGCTAATATAATCGGATCGGTGCTAGGATTGAATAACCAAGCATCATTGTTAAAGAATACCTGATGGAATAGCACAAACAGCACATCAAAGTTGATCAATAGAGCCAAAACAACACCCAGCGGAAGCAAGATTCCCCACTGGAAGTATCGAAGAAGTCGCCAGTATTGCCCTTCTCTGTTTAGATACTGCATAAACCAGAAGGAGCCTATCCCTGAAGTAATCAGAATCAGGTAGTCCAGCATAAACAACTTCTTCACTTCAGTGAAGTGGAATAACCCGCTAACTGAGCTAGGGAAATCCGGCATATCCAGTTTTGCTATCCATGGGGTATTCAGGTAATCTAGCAGAATACGATAGTTCATTAAGATTTGCTCTTTCGGCATGCCTACATATTCCGATATATTCAAGTAACCAATATCAAACGAGTAGAGGAAGGTAAAGTTGATGGTTGCTGCGACCGAAAGGGATAAGATGAAAAAGGTAATGAAAATAAACCCTGAAATTTGAATGATTTTCTGCTTCAATGTGGAATTGCCCTCACAATTCATTTTGATTTATTTTTGATTTTACTACGTTCAATTCCTCTTTTAACCGTTTGTTTTCAATTTCCAGCTTTTTCTTATCTTCCGATTCGGGATCCGCGTGACCATGTCCTTTATGGTTATGACCGCCATGCATACCAGGCATGAGAAACATCATGAGCATGTGTCCAACCACCATCAGTACCACAAATATAATTGATTCCATCTTCAACACTCCTCTTTTATTTTTATGCCAATGCTACAAACGAAATAGATTGTGAATGGCAAACCCTGAAACAAGCAAAAATCAAACCAAATGAGTGATAACAAAGATTATTTCTCATCTTCTAGATAAGAATAACAAAAAATTATGTGATTCTTATGGAGATGGGGCAACTCCATAAAATCTACATAATTCATTGGTATAGTCAATAAAAGTAAGAAAGGAGGTTCCTGTCTCATATAGTTGTAACGGTATAATGATTGAAATAACAGGCAACATTCGTTAACATTCGTCACCTGGCCTGAAACTAGGAGGACACATGGACAGAAAGCAGCTTGTCAAATTTATAAGTATCCCACTCTTATCGAGTTTGCTCATCCTTCCTATGGATGTAAATGCACGAAGTATTGAAGACCTGACACAAGAGAAAGAGCAGCTTGAGAAGCAACTGCGGGAATTAGATGGAGAAAGCACCAGCCAACAAGTAAAGTTGGATGGTTTAGAAGCAAGGAAGGAGCAGTTGCGAACAGGGACCATCGCACTTCAAGAAAAAATTGATGCGCTCACCTTACAAATGGCAGGGCAACAAGTGACCCAGGGGCAAAAACTGGGCATCATGGGAACCACCGGAGATTCCACGGGCGTCCATCTTCACTTTGAAGTATACGAAAACGGAATCCAGGTCGATCTAGCGCCTTATTTGGGCTTATAACTATCGAACGGGATACAGAATGAAAATCAGTAAGGAGTAAGTTATGAAATCAATTGTCGGAACAATCGACCGCGTCGCGTTTTCCTTTGGCCCATTCACCGTCTACTGGTATGGGATTATCATTGGGGCTGCTATGTTGCTTGCCATCACACTTGCCTCTAAGGAAGGAAAGAAAAGAGGCTTGGGCGAAGAGGACATTACAGATATGGCAATGTGGGCTATCCCCCTTGGACTTATCGGAGCAAGAATTTATTACGTTCTTTTTCAATGGGAGTATTATATCAAGAAACCGCTTGAAATCATCGCCATTTGGCAAGGCGGCATCGCCATTTATGGCGGTTTGATTGCAGGGGGGCTGGCCGTGTACTGGTTCACGAAGAAAAAAGGGATTCCTTTTTCATTGATGCTCGATATACTGGCGCCCTATGTTCTGTTGGCGCAGTCCATTGGCCGATGGGGGAACTTTATCAACCAGGAGGCCCATGGGGAAGCAGTGACCCGCACCTTTTTGGAGAACCTTTACCTGCCAAAGTTTATTATTGATCAAATGCAAATTAATGGCACCTACTACCATCCGACATTCCTGTACGAGTCCTTGTGGAGCCTCTTAGGATTTGCCATCATTATCATGTTGAGGAATCGGAAAAACTTGTTGCGACGAGGCGAAGTGGCCCTCAGCTATGTTATTTGGTATTCGGTGGGGCGCTTCTTTATCGAAGGTATGCGCACCGACAGTTTATGGATGGGTGATTTTTTAAGGGTGTCTCAAGGGTTGTCTCTCCTCTTGTTCGTTGGCGCCATCGCCATTTGGATTTACCGTAGACGGGATTATCCGCCAAAAGCCTACTATCTAGAAGGATGGAAGCTGAAGGAAGAGCACTAAATCACATGGGCCACGTCTAAAATATAGAGAGGAGCGTTTTTATCATGATGGAATATTGGAACAGCTTGACATGGGGCGGAATGGGGTACATGATGTTTATGGGAATATTTTGGATCATCCTAGTGATTATTGTGGTGTATCTTTTCATTAAACTTGTTTCCGATAAGGGGAATCGGACGGTTGAAAAAGAAACGCCTTTGGAGGTCCTACAAAAAGAGTTTGCCAAAGGAAACCTGACAGAAGAGGAATACCTGAAGCGTAAAAAGCACTTGGAGTAAACTGCTGACGAGAAGATAAATAAAAAAAGGAGGAAAAATAATGATAACGAAGTACATAAGAATGGTAAAACCCTTTGATGTCGTTATTATCTTCCCCCTTATTGTTTTGTCTTTTTTACCGACGGCTATCTTTGCAGTCCAACAGACGAATAATGATAATAACAATGTTTACGCGGTTATCTCGATTAATGGCGAAGAGGTAGATCGTTTCCTACTGACAGGAAATGAGGAACACAGACTCATTACCTACTATCCGGCACCCGGTAAATACAATATTGTCTAGATAGACGGCGAACGGATTCGAAATAAGGAAGACAACAGTCCGTACCAGATTGCGGTGCGAAGAGATTGGATTCAATCTCCTGGGGAGACGAGTCTCAATCTACCTCACCGATTATTAATTGAAATTGTAACTGAAAATCCAGAAGAGTCAGACATAGATGTGATGGCTCAGTGAAAAAAGCAGAACCTCGCCAAATAAAATGTATCAAACTGCCAACAAATAGGGAAAAAAGAGGCACTCCACCATGATATGCTCCCCCTAAAGTAGACACTTAAAAAAGTAAATCTACTTTAGGGGGAGTTTTTTTGCGTTCAAATAGTAAACATACAGTATCTGAATTAG
>NZ_NEEY01000013.1 GCF_002252085.1 Aerococcus sp. 1KP-2016 | reverse complement strand
TGCGAAAAAAGTAGCCCCACTTTCGTTTATTTTTATAAAGATATAGAAAAATACACGCCCACTACTGAACAAAAAAGTTCATAGTTTTGGG
Organism: Aerococcus sp. 1KP-2016; assembly: GCF_002252085.1. Lineage (GTDB taxonomy): Bacteria > Bacillota > Bacilli > Lactobacillales > Aerococcaceae > Aerococcus. The sequence goes on along the minus strand of NZ_NEEY01000013.1, from coordinate 38,160 downwards.
CGTGTATTTTTTTGAGAGACCTTTTGTCCCAGCCTCTTTACTTTTAACCCGTTAAAATTTTTCAAAGCAAAAGCTATTTTAATGATACATGTAGCTAGCAGATTTGCGAGTGTATAGTTGAACGTCCGTCAGCCACCGTAGTGTTCAGTTTTTATATAGTGGCGTGACTTATTGAAGGGAAATAAGTCACAAAATTGGCAGGGGTGTGACTTATAAAAGCAAATAAGTCACGAGATCCCTCAGTGTGACCTATCCAGCAGAATAAATCATAAATATAGCGCATGTGAGACTTATCTAAACAAATAAGTCACTTAGTGTTCGCCAGTGTGACTTATCCAGATATATAAGTCACAACATGTAAACCCCAAAAGTATCGTACGCGATTACTAGCCATGTTTTTTTGAGTTGAAATAAAATCACTGTAAAAAACGCTTTTGGTTGAAGTATATATTTGGTTGGTATATCACCATTAGTAAGTAACGTACTTTTAGAAACTAAGGAAAAAGAAGTGAGGGATTGGATGTTAAGTAAAGAAGAATTGCCATTTTGCCCCGTTGCAACAACCGTTGATTTGATTGGGAATAAGTGGAAATTATTAATTATGCGCGAATTATTAAAAGGTACAAAACGTTTTAATGAGTTGCATAAAGCGATAGATGGTATTAGCCAAAAAGTCTTAACAGAAAATCTACGTAAGATGGAGCAAGATGGCATTATCATTCGTAAGGCGTATCCTGTTGTGCCACCAAAAGTAGAATATTCTTTGAGTGAATTAGGCGATTCATTACGTCCAATCATTGATGCAATGAGTGATTGGGGTACCAACTATATTCAAGAAAATTTGATGGAAGCCTAAGTCTATATAATAAATAAATAAATAAATAAATGAATGAATGAAACAAAAAGATCCAGTAGCACACTAAGACGCTACTGGATCTTTTTCGTATCAATAAGTTTGTATAAATTAACGAGTGTATGTTGCAACAGATTTCATATATTTAGAACCAAATCCATCTAAGATGGCACGTACGGGTTCATTTGGATTTCCGTATACAGTACATGCTGTAACTGTACCTAAAGCCATAAATGCCTCAGCAAAGTTCTCGCTGAAATTATTTAAATGGATCAAAGTAGCGTCGTTGCTTTCAAAATGTTCTAGTGTTTGTAAGGTATTACCATTAATTGCCCAGTGGTAATTTAATGTGCCAGCTTCGTTTGATGTTGCTGCAACCATTACTTCAGCTAAATCACGTTCAGCTTGTTCTTGGCCTTCAGCTAGCGCTACTTCTACGATATATAAAATACTGTTTGACCTATTTTCCTCCATAGCTGTGTACTGAAACATCAGCTTTGTTTATTTTAAATTTTGTTACTTACTTATTGCAACGACTCGAAGTAGTCTTTTGCAACTTTAACGTAGTCTTCACCATCGATATCTACTTTAGCGTTCAACTCAATTACTTTTTCAGTAGTTAAGTCTTTGTTGATATTGTTGATTGTTTCGGCGATTTCTGGGTTAGCGTCTAAGACTTCTTGACGAACTACGGGCATAACGTTGTATGGAGGCCAGAAGTTTTTGTCGTCTTCTAATGTTACAAATTCTTCTTTGTTAGATAATTGACCTTCAGTTGTGTAAGCTGGTGTTGCATCAGCTTCATCGTTTAACAATACTTGGTATTTCAAGCTATTGTCATAAACAGTTGAAGATTTGAAGTTAAATGGACCGTAAGCTTCTGTTAAACCAGGAAGACCATCTTCACGTTGGTCAAACTCACCTTGAGAGGCAAAACGAATTTGATCAGCTTTTTCTTGTAAGTCACTAATTGTTGTAATACCTAATTCTTCAGATACACTCGTTTTGATTGCAAGACCAGCTGAGTCGTTTGCAGGTGCGTAATCAAGGGTAGTTAATTCGCCACCTTCTTCATAAGCAGCACGTACAGTTTCAGCAACTTTATCTGGGTCAGTTTCTAATGGTAATTCAAAAATTGTTAATAAGGCTGTACCAGTATATTCTGGGTACAAGTCAATTTCACCATTTTCGATTGATTCGGGGATAACTGAACTTGCGATGTTTGGTACGCGTTCTACAGTTAATCCTTGATCCTCTAAAGCTACTGCATAGATTTCACTGATGATTAAACTTTCTGTAAAATCTTTAGAGCCGATTTTGATTGGTTCGCTTGAAGCACCCGATGAACAACCAGCTAATACTAAAGCAACAATTGCTGCGAAAATAGTTAGTAAATTCCTTTTCTTCATGATAAAAAAACCTCCTCTTTCTGAACTTATTGTATATGTTTCCTATATAGAAAGAAAGTAAATACTTTTTTATAAGTCACTTACCTTTTGGTAACTATCTAATAAAAAGGTGCCTACTATTTATTTGGGCATATTCTCCATATAATATAGGATAAGGAGAGGTGTTTGCTCATGGATTCTTTAGAGATATTTTTTTCAATGGTAAATCATCCCATAAAAATTGCAATTATAAAACATATGAACGAAAATAATAATATACCGATTTCAATGAATGCATTATGCATTATTTTTGGACAAGGAAAAGATGCGCTAAACAGAGCCAGCTTAACCACTAAAGTCTGGGAGATGTATAATGACCGTTTGTTGCAGAAAGTACGAACGGAACACGGTACTTTGTTTGAATTAACGGCGAGAGCATTAGAATTGAACAAGATTATAACGAACCTGGATTATTGGTCCGCAGCACATGAACTTTTTGGAGGGATTTAGTTTGATTGAGGATATTATCTTATATTTTAATGAAAATGGGGGTCAGTATGTCGAATACTTGATTCAACATTTACGGCTAAGTTTGATTGCTTTAGCATTTGCAATTTTAATTGGGGTTCCCCTAGGTTATATCAGCTATAAGCATGAAAAATTGGCTGAATTTTTTACGACAACGTCTCAATTACTTAGGATAATTCCTAGTTTAGCGATTTTGTTTATCTTAATTCCTTTGATTGGGGTGGGTGAATTACCTGCCTTAATTGCCTTAGTATTCCTTGGGGTACCACCTATTTTAGTGAATACTATTCTTGGGTTTAAAGAAATCCCAGCGGTTACCAAAGAGGTTGCCAGTGGTTTGGGGATGAACGAGAAGCAGTTAATGAAACGAATTGAGTTCCCCTTAGCCATGCCTTTTATTTTGAATGGCATTAAGCTATCTTTAGTTGAAATTATTGCCAGTGCAACCTTGGCAACCTACATTGGAGCGGGTGGTCTTGGCACCTTGATTTTTACAGGTCTTGGTTTATACCGTATGGATCTTTTAGTCATTGGTGGCGGAACCGTTACGATTTTATCCTTATTGAGTATGTTTATCCTAGATTGTGCTATTAGAAAGGTGTCTGAAAACAGTGTCGAATTCAGTTATTAAATTTAAAAATGTTGCGAAGAAATATGGGTCGAAAACCATCCTTGAGGACCTTAATTTTGATGTTGAGGCCGGTGAGTTTATCACGATTCTAGGTTCTTCAGGTTCGGGTAAAACAACAAGCCTTAAAATGATCAATCGTTTGGTTGAACCAGATGCGGGCAGTATTGAAGTAAACGGGCAAGATATTCATGCGATTGATTTGACCGAATTGCGCCGTCACATTGGTTATGTAGTTCAACAAATCGGCCTTTTCCCGCATATGACCATCGAAAAGAATATTGCTACTGTACCTGAACTACTGGAATGGAACAAGGATGATATTTTAGACCGGGTGAAAGAATTGATGGACATGGTCAAGTTACCTTATGAGGAGTATGGCCAACGGTACCCAAGACAATTATCTGGTGGACAACAACAACGTGTTGGGGTTGCCCGTGCTTTGGCTGCTAATCCGCAAATTATGTTACTTGATGAACCATTTGGTGCTGTAGATGCGATTACGCGTAAAGAATTGCAAAAACAAATCAAAGCGATTCACCAAGAGCTAGCCGGTAAAACCTTCCTATTTGTCACACATGATATTAACGAAGCCTTTTACTTAGGTGACAAGGTGATGATCATGGATGGCGGTAAAATTAGTCAATATGATACGCCAGAAAATATCGTAAGAGCACCGAAAACACCATTTGTACAAGAGTTGTTGGATACGGTATATGAAGAAGGAGCCTTGTGGGGGGCGTTACGATGATAGAATATTGGAATTATTACCATAGCAGGTTAATTAATGCGACGTTAGATCATTTGCAATTGGTGAGCATTTCCTTAGTCTTAGCTTTAGTCCTAGCAATGGTCATTATTTATACGTGTATTAATAAGGATAAGTGGTTGGATGGCTTAATTTATTTCTTCTCGGCTTTATATTCTGTGCCAAGTTATGCCTTTTTTGCCTTATTAATTCCATTAACTGGCTTGGGTACAACGTCTGCGGTAATTGTCCTAACCTTATACAGTGAGTATGTCTTATTGCGGACCTTTACGACAGGGTTACGCCAAATTGATCCATTAATTATCGAATCAGCGAGAGCGATGGGGATGACAGATAAGCAAGTATTCTTAAAAATCCAATTACCTTTGGCAACGAAGTCAATCTTTTCGGGGATTCGCCTAGCTATGACGTCTATTATTGGGATTGCAACGATTGCATCAACCATTAATGCAGGTGGATTAGGTACGATATTATTCGATGGTCTGCGTACCCAAAGCATTGAAACCATGCTGTGGGGTGCTGGCTTGACCATGCTGTTATGTGTCTTCGTCAACTGGATATTACAGTTAGTAGAAAACTTTGCCGTTAGAAAATTAGAGTTGGAGGGGTAAGATGAAAGCAGCAGTTGTATATGAAGCTGGGGGCCCAGACAAATTAGTAGTGACCGAGGTTGCTAAACCAGCCGTTAAAGACGGTTGGTCTTTGGTCAAGGTAACATGGGTACTGCAATCGGTGGATTGTTTGAAGAAGCTGGTAACCGAGTAACTTACATTGGTTCACAAGATGACAAGAAAGAATTAGGCGACATCGTCGTTTTAGCAGTAATGTACCCAGTTGTTGACTCAATCTTAGAAAAATGCGAAGGAGAATTTGCTGGTAAAGTAATCGTTGATATTACAAACCCAGTTAACTTCGAAACTTTCGATGGTTTAGTTGTACCTGCAGATTCTTCAGCAGCACAAGTAATCCAAGACAAAGTAGCAGATGCTAAAGTTATCAAAGCTTTCAATACTACTTTCGGTGGCACTTTATCAACTAAAAAAGTTGCTGACACTGTTCCTACTACAGTTTTAGTAGCAGGTGATGCTGATGCAAAAGCAACTTTCACAGCTGCATTTGATTGTTCTGGCGTTGGTGTTATCGATGCTGGTGAATTGAAACGTGCACGTGAATTAGAAGCGTTTGGTCTCTTACAAATCACTCTAGCAGCAGCTGAAAAAATCACTTGGGACGGCGGCTTCGGTATTTTAAAATAATTCAATCAACAATATAAGTTGAGTGGCCATGTATCCTGAAAAGGGTATGTGGTCTTTTTTTATGGTATTGCGTTAGGTTTGACTAGGCGACTTTAGAGGGGAATAGTATGTAAGAAAAGACTAGATGACCAACAGCTATAAGGGGAAAACAAATGCTAAATGATTCAAATCGAGTGTCCATCTTGATAGATCCATCACCTAGACGTATTAGCGTGAAATTTAACGGACAAACAATTGCAGATACCAAGGAAGCATTAATTGTTCACGAAAGAGGACGTGTACCTGTATATTATTTTCCCAGTGATGATGTCCGAACAGATTATTTAGTACCTGCAAGCCAAGAAACACAATGTGCGATAAAAGGAACTGCTTCTTACTGGACTGTAGTGGTAGGCGATCAGCTCATCGAAAATGCAGCAATCAGTTATCCAAATCCACCAGCAAATGCCACTCGTATCAAAGATATGATTACCTTTGTTTGGAAGAAATCCGATGCGTGGTATGAAGAAGAGGAAGAGGTCTTTGTCCATGCGCGTGATCCATATTCGCGACTAGATGCCATCCCAAGTACACGTCATATTCAAGTCATAATTGACGGGGAAATCGTTGCGGATCGTCATCGTCCTGTCATACTCTACGAGACAGGGTTAACACCGCGTTATTACTTACCCGTAGAGGATATCAAGATGGACCTACTCGTGCCCTCTGAAACCCACTCGCACTGTCCCTATAAAGGCTATGCAAGTTACTGGGATGTTGATATTAATGGGCAGGTACACAAAGATGTTGTGTGGGGCTATTTAGAAGCCAATCCAGAAGTACATGAAATTCGTCATTTACTAAGTTTCTACAATGAACAAGTGGAAGCTGTCATAATTAACGGCGAAAAATGGAACCTACATTCAAAAGCACGCTTACCCCATACCGATGTTGTGCAAAATTCTCTCAAAGAGGGCACTAAATAATTTAGCTATATCAAATAAAAATCAGGTCAGCGTCATATATGCCAACCTGATTTTTTTATTGTTTAGTTGATTACCTTGTCAGGATCGAAGTCAGTGTTTGTATTCACTTCAGATGCTGCAGGTTTTGTTTGATTGTGGTTTTCTAATAAGGTCATTGCGACTGTGGTCAGGATACCAATCACAGCTGCATCATCAACGAAACCTAGTGGTCCGAAGATATCTGGTAAGACGTCAGCAGGGAAGATGGTATACAAAAGTGCCATACCTGAAATAGCTTTAATGTATGTTGGTGTTTCTTTATTAAACAACGCTTTGATAAACGTGCGAATATTCATTTTGGATGTTTGTTTCATTTTCATCACCCTTCCTCATGTGTATATCTTATAGGCAAAAAGGATTTTGCGTATCCGACTTTAGTAGTATTTATATCGAAAGTTTGTTATTTTTAAAATTTGCTATCAGGATTTGTATTTTTGAAAATAATAGATATTTTATCATAAAATTATCATTTTCCACTTGCAATCATGTTAGAAATAGGTTAAATTAGATTCATATTAGAAAACGAAAGAGGAATCTCATAATGTTCATGCAAACACAAAATAATATGAATATCGTCATTATTATTATTGACTCTAGGACTTAAGAAATTAGCTACTAATTTCATATGTCCTATTTGTGTTTGTAAAAACTGAATGGGACTTAAGCCTCCCATTCGCGTGGGAGGCTTTTTTCGTGTCTATGGACGATTGAGTTTTTCAATCAAGGTTGGTTTGTTGCATTCGGGTTTAATTTGGAGGAAAAAAATGAAATTCAAGAAATTATTATTATCATTAGCGTCAGTAGTTACTTTAGCAGCGTGTGGATCTGTCACATCAACAACTAGCTCATCAGATGCAGCGGAAAGCGATACAATTAATATCGGGGGGAACTTTGCCTTAACAGGTAGTGCCTCTGCCTATGGTTCTTACATTAACGATGGTGCTACATTGGCATTCAATGAAATTAATGCAGCAGGTGGTATCAATGGTAAACAAATTAACTACGTATCGACCGACAATAAATCAAATGTGCAAGAAGCAGCGAATGAAGCAACACGTTTATTAGAAGACGAAAACTTGTCAGTCCTATTATCTTCTGATATCGCAGCATCAACTGAAGCATCGATTCAACCAGCCCAAAATGCGAAAGTACCTATGATTATCCCTTCAGCAACCGTTGATGATTTAACCTTGGATTCATCAGGTAATGTATTTGATTACATCTTCCAAATTGCCTTCCAAATCTCTAACCAAACAAAAGCCTTAGGTGCCTTTGCGGATAATAAAGGATGGACTACAGCTGCAGTATTACAAGATAACTCATCTGACTACGGGCAAAACTTAGCAACTCAATTCGAAGAAGATTTCTCAGGTGAAGTTGTGGCCAAAGAATCATTCATCTCTGGTGACACTGACTTCAACTCAATCCTATCAAACATCAAAGCCCAAGATCCGGATGTATTATTCATCGCTGGTTACTACCCTGAAGGTGGCGCAATCGTGAAACAAGCCCGCGAAATGGGTATTGACGCCGCTATCCTTGGTCCTAATGGTTTAGGTAATGACGAGTTCGTTAAATTAGCCGGTGCAGAAAATGTTACAGACTTCTACTACGCTACAATCTTTGTAACAGGTGAATACGGTACAGATGCAGCTAACGAATTCGCAGAACGCTATGAAGCTGAATTTGGTAAAGAAGCTGACTTATTCTCAGCAGGTGGTTATGACGCAGCAATGATCGCAGCAGATGCAATCGAACGCGCTGGTTCAACAGACCCAGAAGCAATCCGCGATGCATTAGAAACAACAACTGACTTTGCAGGTGTAACAGGTAACATCTCATTTGATGAAGATCACAATCCAGTGATGGATTCATTTGTAGTAGGTTACCAAGATGGTGAAATCTCTTCAGTTGAGCCAGTATCAGCTGAATAATCGTTACGTATCTATTCAATTGGAAAGAGGCTGGGACAAAAGATTAAAATCATAGATTTTTCGTCCTTACAGTGTACATTCCTTGTGAGTCGTGGGACCATTGAAAGCCAAGGTCTTTCAATTTGAAATCGAGCCAAGCTCTCGACTTCACCCTCTTTCACGGCTAAGGAACGACACTTTCAGTCCTTTAACCTGTTCCCATGATATATTTCAATCAAAATTTATAATAATTTTTCCAAAGTAAAAGGCGTACACAACTCTTATAAAGAATGGTGTACGCCTTTTTAGAGGCACTTTGTCCGAGCCTCTTTGATCTATCTTAATTACTTGTGCCTGCAGGTACTTCTTGTAAAATTGCTTCATTAAAGAGACTAGCGGTGCCATCTTCAGCGAGATCATTCTCTATTAATTTGTATGATCCATCACCTTGTTTTGTTAACGTATAGGTGTAATCAAAATCCATATCTGGATTCACCAAGGTCAATTGGTCGCCGTCTAGGGTATACGCCCAAACTAAATCAAATTGGTCCATCATTTGTTGCATGACGGTAGCTTTTAAATCATCTTCATCATACCCTGTATCTACAAGCTTAAGGGTCATGTTAGCGTCATCAAACGTAGCATCGAACATCAAATTCGTATCCGCGTAGGGTGCTGTCACTGTCCAGGACTTGTCCTGCAGTTGTGTTTGTGAAAGGCCGCAAGCAGCTAGGAACACAGTGAAAATTACCGCGATGCATACTTTTTTCAAAAATGTCATGATTTGCCTCCATTGAATAAGTTTCTTGTCCATATTATAACAAATGTGCACGGGATGATTGCATGAAATCTCTGAGCTTCTCCAAAGATTTTAGGGATTCATTGGGATGTTCCGTCCCAATTGACGTATAATAAATAGGGAATATATCATGTGAATGATTGAATTGAGAGGACGTAAATTATGGCAAATGTAAATAAATATTATGTATATGCAGACCGCATTATTCTAGCGGATGAGGTACTTGAGAACGCCTATCTTGAAATTATGGATGGTAAGTTTGGTTATGCATCGATTGAAAAACCGCTGTTAGGGGAAATTATCGACTATACTGCTAAAACGATTGCGCCAGGTTTGGTGGATACGCATATTCATGGTTTCCATGGTGCGGATGTCATGGATAATGACTTTGAATCTGTGAAGACAATGTCCAAGGGTTTGGTTACTACCGGTGTGACTTCATTTTTACCGACTACATTAACCTCAGCCGCTGATTTATTAGAAGAAGTGGCTGCAAAAATTGGGGCACATTATCAAGAAGTAGAAGGTGCTCGCATTTTGGGGATCTTCTTCGAGGGTCCTTGGTTTACTGAAGAACATAAGGGTGCACAAAACCCAGCATATATGGGTGATCCTGATTTAAAACAATTTAAAAAATGGCAAGCTGCATCTAATGGCTTAATTAAGAAAATAGCAATCGCACCAGAACGTGATGGTGCCGCCGAATTTACGCGCATGGTAACAGCATCTGGCGTTCAAGTGGCATTGGGCCATTCGTCAGCAACATATGAAGAAGCTCTTGAGGTTGTCGATGCTGGTGCCTCAACCTTCGTTCATACCTATAATGGCATGTCAGGTTTATTGCACCGTGCTCCAGGTATGGTAGGGGCTGCAATGGCTTCTGATGCATATGCAGAAGTGATTTGTGATGGCCTACATGTTCATCCGGGTGCTGCCAAGGCTTTAATTAAAGCAAAGGGCTGGGAAAAGACAATTTTAATCACCGATTCTATGTCGGCTGGAGGTATGCCAGAGGGTGAATATAAATTGGGTGAATTCCCAGTAATCGTTAAGGATGGCGCGGCTCGATTGATTTCAGGTAATCTAGCGGGGTCAGTGTTAGACTTGATGACAGCTGTGAAGAATGTTGTGAACTGGGGCATTGCGCCTCTAGAGATAGCGGTTCGTATGGCAACACAAGTGCCAGCAGAATCAATTGGTGTGGGTGATCAAGTGGGTACGATCGAAGCGGGGCGTGTAGCTGATTTTATCGTCATTGACGAAAATCTTGATTTACAAACGACATATATGGCCGGACAAGCAGTTTACGAGCGTTAGTTCTATTTTAAAACTTAAATATTAAAATATAATGAGAAAAGTCTTGAGATGTTTATTTTGTCATGTTATCCTTGAAAAAAAGATCAAGGGGTGCAAACGATGACAGTAGAATCAACAGGACAAGCGCTTTTTAAAGCCTATAAAAAGGTTCGTGCAATCTCAGCCGAGGAATATCCGCTGGAAAATACCGACCAAGCATATGCGGTACAGGACGTGGTAGTATCCTTACGTGAAGCAGATGGCGAATTGGTGCAAGGCTACAAGATTGGTTTAGCGGCTCAGGCTTTACAGGCTAAATATGACACTGATCAACCCATATATGGTGTAATGACAAACAAAACAGTGAAAACAAGCATATCACTGTCGGATTATATTGCCCCAGCTCTGGAATTCGAAGTGATCTTTATTGCGGATGAAGATATCAACGGTGATGATGATGTTGAAACAATTATGGCAAAATGTCATGTAGCCCCTGGGTTCGAATTGCCGGATGGTCGTTATCACAACTGGTTTGGTGGCATTCCATTGACTGCTTTTGTGGCCGATGCTGGTGCTGTAGGTGCAGTATGTATAGGTGAACCGGCCAAAGCAAGCTATGCGGATATTGATGGTATATACGGTAAAGTGACCTTTAATGGCGAAGGTTACAAAGAAGGTACGACGGATAAGGTTCTAGGACATCCTGCAAATACCGTGAAGTGGTTAGCGAAAACGTTGGAAGCTCGTGGGCGAAAATTATCAGCAGGCCAATTTGTAGCCTCTGGATCAGTGAACACACCTTCACCGATTGAAGTGGGTGAATATATTGGTAGCTTCGAAGGCATTGGCACGGTTTCACTGAAAGTAACATTGTAGTGTTTTATGAATCAAATAATTGAAAAAGGCATAAAACGACCTCACATGAGGCGTCGTTTTATGCCTTTTTTCTCATTTAATTGTTCGTATTTGTAAAATTCGATGTCATGTTTTATAACGTGTAAACGCTATCATATTTTACCGTGAAATTGTAGCAAGGAATATTGATAATTATTTTTACATTTAGAAAAGGCTATATACCAATAACATGAGATTACTCTAAGAAAATGGTTAAAAATAATGCTTGCACATCTAAAAAATCACCAATATAATCTAATCACAAATAAAAAACCTAACATACATACCACAAAATGTCATTAAACCTAACATGGTGTGTATGGCTAGGATGCCAACTTTATCAGGATAATTTATAGAGGTGAAAGATTATGGAGAATATTAATAGGGATTCAAGTCATCATGTAAACGATTATGAAGCACATACAGACCTAGCGACTATTAACACGTCACCACTACTCGATGGCGCATACCTTGAGTATGAAGATTATGCAGTTACAACTTTTGAACATTTACACAAACACCCGGAATTATCCTTCCAAGAATATAATACGCGTAAGTTTATAGCCCAACAGCTGAGAGACTTCGGTTACACAGATATCGAAACTGAAGTTGGCGGTGGGTCAATTATCGCACGTTATGTTGGTAGCCAACCTGGTCCAACAATTGCTTTTAGAGCAGATATGGATGCTTTACCGATTAATGAAGAAACGGATTTGCCATATAAATCACTCGTAGAAGGCGTTATGCATGCTTGTGGTCACGATGCGCATACAAGTATCTTACTTACCACAGCTAAATATTTCATTGAGTCAGGCGTTGACATCAAAGGAACCATCGTCTTCCTCTTCCAACATGCAGAAGAAGTTAAGCCTGGTGGCGCACGCTCAGTCGTTGCCTCAGGTGCTTTAGATGACGTAGATAAAATATTTGGTCTTCACGTTTCAGGTCATGAACAATATAACGGTCATATTAATTACCGCTATGGTTTAGCAACAGCAAATTCTGATACTTTCTACATCAAAGTACATGGCAAAGGTGGTCATGCTGCAGCACCACATAGAGCGGTGGATGCCACCTTAGTTACAGCCTATATCGTTCAACAACTACAATCTGTTATGAGTCGTCATAAGAACCCAATGGACGCTGGCGTATTAACAATTGGGAATTTCCATGCTGGTTCTGGTGCTGCTAATGTCATCAGTGATTTAGCCCAAATCAATGGGACCATTCGTTCTTATAATCCAGCCTTACGCGCTCGTGCGAAACAAGATTTGATTTCATTAACGGAAGATATCGCTCAAGCCCATGGTGCCGTAGCCGAAGTAGATTTTATTGATGGCTATCCAGCCCTTTACAACCATCCAGCTGAAACACAGACTACGGTTGAAGTCTTTGCTGAAAGATTTGGAAAAGACCATCTGAAAGAAACCCCAGCTAGCATGGGTGGTGAAGATTTTGCTTTCTATGTAGAAAAGATTCCAGGATCCTTCTATTACTTACCTGCTGGAGCATATCCGAAAGGTGAGAATTACCCGCATCATCATCCAAAATTTGAAATCGACCAGCAGGTACTCATGTTAGGTGTTGAAACAACATTAACCTTGATGAGTCATTATTTAGTAGAAAGTGAGGTTGGCGCGTATGTTACAAACGGAAAGAGCCATAAGTGATGCTATAGCAAGCGTTACAGATGAAAAAGTAAGTGCTATTTTAGCAAAATGGTTAGACCATGCAGCAAGTTTAGAAGAAGAAACAATTACCATCAGAAGACATCTTCATCGACATCCAGAATTATCCTTCGAAGAAAAGGCAACGGCTAACTTCGTATACTTAGAACTACTAAGTGCCAAAATATTCGACATCCAACGTAATGTCGGTTCAGGTTATGGTATCGTCGCTAAGATTCACGGTGCTGCTCCTGGACCAACCATTGCCTTACGTGCTGATATGGATGCACTACCTATTGATGAAGAAACTGACTTAGCTTTCAAATCAGAAACGCCCGGTGTCATGCATGCCTGTGGCCACGATATCCATACCGCAGCTTTACTAGGGGTGGCACAAGTTTTACAAGCCAACCGTGCTGATTTTGCTGGAACGGTCATCTTGATTTTCCAACATGCAGAAGAAGTGAAACCGGGTGGAGCCAAATCAATTGTCGAAGCAGGGCATCTAGATGACGCAGACTTAGTCTTCGGTATCCACGTGAATCCTAGCCAAGCAGTCGGTACTGTTGGTTATTCCTTGAAGTATGGTTCAGCAGCTTCAGATACTTTTGTGATTGATATACAAGGTTCTGGTGGACATGCTTCATCACCACATACTACGGTCGATTCAGTAGTTGTGGCAGCCGAAACCATTACCAACTTACAAACCCTCGTTTCACGATTATCCAACCCAATGGATCCAATGGTAGTGACAGTTTCCTCTGTCGATGCTGGTGGCGGTGCAACGAATATAATTGCCGATACTGCCCGTATCGTGGGTACAGTTCGATCATCATCCGCTAAGGGTCGGGAAAAGGTCAAAGTACATTTAATTGAAATTGCGAAAATGACAGCCATTATGAATGGCGCAGAAGCCAGTGTCGATTACCACGACGGCTATCCAGCAATTGTGAATACCAAATCAGTTGTCGAAGCTTCACTAGTAGCAATTGAAGCATCCGGTGTCTTCACTCAAACGATTGAAAGTAACGCTGCAAATGGTGCCATGATGAATGGTGAAGACTTTGCTTACTACTTGCAAAAAGTACCCGGCGCTTATTTCACAGTAGGGGTTGGACCTGACGCAAGTGATGTACCAGTAGCAACGTATCCCTTACACAACAGCCACTTTGTCGCTAATGAAGCGGGCATTTTATCCGCAATGAAATTGTTTCTCGTTGTTCTAAGCAAACATTTAAAGGTGGTGCCACATGATTAAATATATCGGTAAACGGCTTTTGGTAATTATTCCAGTACTTTTTGTAATCTCGATTTTGGCCTTTGTAATGGTACAAATGGCGCCAGGTGATATTGCTGATTTATACCAATCACCTGATTCCACGCCGGAACAAATCGCAATGATTCGAGAAAGTTTAGGTTTGAATGATTCAATCGTAGTGCAATATCTACGTTGGTTAGGGAACTTAGTCACAGGCGATTTAGGTTTTTCATTTAGAACACGTACAAGTGTTGTTGGATTAGTTGGCCAAGCATTGACACCAACAGTTCAATTGATGTTAACAACTTTGGTTGTAGCTTACATCGTAGCGATTCCTTTAGGGATTTATGCAGCAAACCACAAAAACACTTGGATTGACAACTTAATCACTACCTTCTCATTTGCAGGTGTTTCCATTCCAAACTTCTTCTTAGGAATGTTAGTTATTTACTTCTTCTCAGTTGAGTTAGGCTGGTTCCCAATTGGTGGACGTGAAAACTTGTCTGGTGAAATGGACTTCTGGCAAAGTATTTCTTACTATGTATTACCTTCAATTGTATTAGGTACTGCTTACTGTGCCAATATGACCCGATATGTACGTTCAACGATTATTGGGATTAATGAACAAAACTATGTACGTACAGCAGTTGCTAAAGGTTTGACTGATGAAAAAATTATCAATGATCATACCTTGCCAAATGCTTTAGTACCAATCTTAACCGTAATTGGTTCAGATATTCCTCGTCTAATTGGGGGCGCAGTAGTAACGGAACAAGTATTCCGTTGGCCTGGTATTGGTTCATTAATGATGGCTTCTATTAACGCACGTGACTATCCTGTGATTATGGCAATCATCTTGTTCTCAGCATTCGCAGTGCTAGCGTGTAATTTATTGGTTGATGTTTCTTACGCTTATGTGGATCCACGTATCCGTTACGAATAAAAAATGATTTGACACAAGACGAGGCAAGTATTTAGGAGGGGTTATATGGCTGAAGATAATTTATTCAAAGTTGTTTATACGGATTCACAAGACTTTATTGAGCAACATTTAGTGGAGGAAGCAAGTTTAAAAGCAACTTCAGAGAAGAAAGAAGCGGGTTACTGGGCAGTCATTTTCAAACGATTTGCCCGTAACAAAGCTGCGATTTTTGGTTTAGTATGTTTTGCAATTTTATTAGCAGCAACAGCTTTCGCAAATGTAATTGCCCCTTATAATCCGGATGAAATTGTAGGTGATTTCCTACAAGCACCTACAATGGCACATTGGCTGGGCACCGACGAAATCGGTCGTGATGTATTTTCTCGGGTTCTATATGGTGGTCAAGTTTCTATGTTTGTTGGGATTACCTCAGTATTAATTTACGGTGCAATCGGCACAACTTTAGGCCTAATTTCAGGTTTCTTGGGTGGGGTTTGGGATTTCGTGATTATGCGATTAACCGAAGTCATCATGTCATTCCCTTATTTCTTAGTAGTATTAGTGGTCGTAGGTATTCTTGGCCCATCTATCTGGAATGTAACCATCGTAATTGGTTTGTTTGGTTGGGCGCCACTATGTCGCCTGGTTCGGGCTGAAGTAATGAAATTGCGTGAGGCAGATTATATTCAGGCTGCCGTAGCATCAGGTTACTCAACATGGAACATTGCTTTCAAACAAATCGTGCCAAATATTTTATCACTAATCTTAGTAAACATGACTTTTGGTATTTCTACTTCAATTATTACAGAAGCTTCTCTATCTTTCCTTGGTGTAGGTGTTGTACCACCAACTTCATCTTGGGGGAACTTGCTGACAGCAGCGCAATCCTTATCCGTACTAACCATGCAACCATGGCGTTGGGTACCAGTTGGCATTGCCATCTTCTTAGCAGTTCTTTCAATTAACTTCATTGGTGAAGGTTTACGTGGTGCAGTGGAAGGTGAAATCTAACCTAATTAGGGAGAGCGGAGGAAGACTAATGAAAGAAAAACTACTAGCTTTATTGACTGTAGCAACGCTTGCCCTTGCAGGGTGTGGCGCAAGTAATTCTATAGAAACAACAGGCACTGCCAATGCGCAAGAAGTATCTAAAACAGATACGACCCTTGATATTGGGACTACAAATACGATTTCAGGATTTAATGTATTCAATACAACCGACGTTGCGGGACAATGGATTCAACGTTTTATGTACCCTTCAATGTTAGATCAACCTGAAGCAGGTGTTTTTGAACCAAATATTGCGACTATGACGACTGAAGACAATCAAACTTATACGATTACAGTGGGCGATGATGTTACTTGGTCAGATGGCGTACCATTCACTGCTGATGATATAGCTTATAACTTTAGTATTATTGCCAATCCAGATATCGAAACTTCATCTGGTTCATTAATCAAAGCGATTCAAGGTTTGGATGGATCAGGGAAATTAGAAGAAGGTGCGGAAACTATCTCTGGTGTGAAAGTAATCGATGACAAAACATTGACGATTACCTTGAAAACGCCAATGGATCCGGCATACGTTTATGAAAATATTGGTTTCAAATTGATGTTAGCACCGAAACATGTCGTTGAAAAAGAAGACATCTATAACTTGGGTTCTTCTGCATTTGCGACTTCACCAACGGTTGCTGCAGGACCATATAAATTTGTTGAATATGCAAGTGGTTCTTATGTAAAACTTGTAGCTAATGAAACATACCACAAAGGTCAACCAAAAATCCCTAATGTAATTGTTCATATCATGGATTCTACAGGGATGGTAATTGCCTTACAAGCAGCCGAGTTAGACATGACTGCTGGTGGTGGTATTGCTTTAATTCCAATTTCAGATGTGAAATTCTTACAAGAAAACGAAGATATTCATGTGGAGTCAAATTATGGTACATCTGTTCAGTTTATGAACATTAATAATGAAAAATTTGACAATGCAACATTCAGACGCGCCTTAGTGATGGCAATTAATCGAGATCGTATGGCAGATGGTTTGCTACAAGGTGAAGGAGAAGTAATACCTACAACGTATACCTCTGTTAGTCCTTATAAAGATCCAGATTTAGCACCGGTTGCTTATGATCCCGAAGAAGCCAAAAAATTACTTGAGGAATCAGGTTTTGATACTAGTCAAACAATCAAATTGGCCGTACCAACTGGTAACGTTACGCGTATGAATGCTGCTAACTTAATTGAACAAGACTTAGAAGCAATCGGTTTAGATATCGTTCAAACTTCAGCTGACTTTACGACGCATGCAGCAAATGTAGCAGCTGGTGATTATGATCTTGCAATGATGGGACAAGCCTTAAATGTTGACCCTGACCAATCATCATATTGGGCATCGACAGGTTCAAATACCTTAAATATTGATGATCCAACTTTAGATGAATTGATTACCAAAGGTTCTACCTTAACAAGCTTTGAAGATCGTTATGTTGTATACCAAGAAATTCAACAACGATTCCAAGAACAAGCTTACTTAGTGCCACTTTACTCAGATTATCAATTTATTATTGAAAGCAAACAATTAGATGGCGGTATTACACCATTCTGGTTTGGTTCATTAACAGATGCACAAGACTGGACATTAAACAATGCCTACTAACCCGCCTAAGGGAAACGGAAAGGATTTGACGACAATGAAATTGATCAAAGAAAAAAACATTTTAGAAGTCAACCACTTGAAAATCTCATTTAAAACCTTAGAGGGTAATGTCCAAGCAATTCGCGACGTGTCTTTCTCCTTGAAAAAAGGAGAAACACTTGCCATTGTTGGGGAATCTGGTTCAGGGAAATCAGTATCTACAAAAGCAATTACAGGTTTATTACCACAACGTCTTACTAATATTGAAGACGGTGAAATTCTTTTTAATGGCAAAGATTTATTGAAAGCCAGCAATAAGGAACTAACTAAGGTTCGAGGCTCAGAAATAGCCATGATTTTCCAAGATCCAATGACTTCATTGAATCCAGTTATGACGGTTGGCATGCAAATTGCGGAAGCAATTATGGCCCATACACGTTTGGACAAGAAGACTGCCATGGCTCGTGCTATTAAATTGATGGAAAAAGTAGAAATTAAAGATGCAGCGAAAAAAGCCTATCATTATCCACACCAATTTTCAGGTGGTATGCGTCAACGGATCATGATTGCTATGGCACTTGCATGTAAACCTAAGATTCTAATTGCCGATGAGCCAACAACTGCACTGGATGTATCCGTTCAGGCGCGTATTATTGAATTGATTAATGAACTAAAAGATGAATTTGAAACCTCTGTAATTTTTATCACTCATGATTTAGGGGTTGTAGCCAACGTTGCGGATCGTGTAGCAGTCATGTATGCTGGTCGTGTCGTTGAAACAGGGACTACAAATGAAGTTTTCTACCATCCACAACATCCATATACTTGGGGATTATTAGAAGCAACACCAACTTTATCAACAGATGATGATCAATTGTATACTATCCCTGGTAACCCACCAAACATGTCTAATTTGAAACCTGGCGATCCGTTTGCACCAAGAAATCCTTTTGCATTAGGGATTGATTTTGTAACCGAACCACCAATGTTTAGAGTGACAGAAACCCATTCAGCTGCAACGTGGTTATTAGATGATCGTTCGCCAAAAATTACGCCACCATTAGACATTCAAGCACGTTATGTTGTCTATGATCGTTTGATGGGTCGTGATAAGGGGGCGTCAACAGCGGACTACGGTGAGGTGGCTATCGCAGCCTTTGAATCCGCTGACGAATTTGGACCGAAAACATTTGATGATTCCGTAGCTGCAGTTGAATATCTAGAAGTATAGAAGGGGGTTTTGTTATGACTGAAAACATTGTAAAAGTCGAACGCGTTCAAAAAATTTATAAGCAAAACCGTAATGAACAAGTGGTTGCCGTTAATGACGTTTCTTTTACCATCAAAAAGGGTGAAACTTTTGGCTTAGTTGGTGAATCTGGTTCAGGTAAATCAACTACTGGTAAATTATTGATGGGCTTAGAAGACATTACTGAAGGTAAAATCACCTTCATGGGTCAAGACGTTGCCTCAATTAAAGGTCGTAAGGACTTACTTGCCTTCCGTAAGAATATTCAAATGATTTTTCAAGATCCGTATGCTTCACTAAATCCACGTATGACCGTAAAAGAGATTATCGGCGGGCCAATGCGTATTCATGGTATGGTGAAAAGCCAAGCTGAGCAAGACGCAGCCGTATATGACTTAATGGAACAAGTTGGCTTAGATCCAGCGTACGCTAACCGCTATGCACGTGAGTTTTCTGGGGGTCAATGTCAACGGGTAGGTATTGCCCGTGCGCTAGCATTACAACCACAATTAATTATTGCAGATGAAGCAATTTCAGCTTTAGATGTGTCTATCCAAGCCCAAATCGTAAACTTATTGCGTGAATTGAAGAAGACAAATGATTTAACGTACTTATTCATCACGCATGATTTATCAATGGTGAAATACATTTCAGACCGTATTGGAGTGATGAGTCAAGGTCGATTGGTTGAATTAGCACCTTCTGATGAAATCTACAACAACCCTTTACATGACTATACAAAATCATTGCTATCAGCTATTCCAACAGCTGATCCAGAATCAGAACGTGTACGTCGTCGTATCCATTTTGATGGTTTAAACTATACAGAAGCAGAATTTGCAGAATGTAGTTTAGTGGAAATCGCACCTGATCATTTTGTGTATTGTCATCCAAGTGAAGTCGCAGATTATGAAAGAAAAGCAGATGCAGTCTTCAGTTTAGTATAATTTAAAACAGCTCATTTTTACCTCCGCCCCCATTAGGTGACGGAGTTTTTTTGTTTGAAATATTAGGATGATTTGACTTTTTTGCAAGAAGACAATGCATAGAAATGCCTAAAAATAAGGGTTGGATGGGTATGATTTAGGCGGGATTAAAGTTGGATCGAAATATAAATACAATTATTATTTATTTAGTGGGATGGCAAAAATTGCACAATAATTGAGAGATATTCTTGAAATGGGGATGAAATTTCGCGAAGAATCAAGTTTTCTATCTCACAAAGAAAATTGGCGTTTCACCATAAAATAACGCTTTCTGCAATAAAATGTTGCACTTGCTAAAACATGTGAAAAACTTCACTACCTTTTATAAATAAAGGTTATAAACGTTTTCTTTTATTCGTATAATGACCATATTGAAAGTTCGAATGTTGCGAATTATTTTTTTAGCTAAAAATTGAAATCGTTTACATAAGTTGCGCGTTCGAATTTCTTGCTTTCGCGAAGCAATATTGTTGGTGATGTATGATCTCTTTCAATAGATGGGGGAAAGAAAATGGCACAAAATGTAAATGCACCAATTGAGCAATACCATAATGCAAAACAATGGGAAATTGCTTTATTCTCACTGAACAACTCTGCTTCAAATCTATACTTATTTGCTTTCGGTTTCTTAACTTATTACGCTACCGGTGTTGTAGGTTTTGCCACACTAACTGTTGCGTCTTTATTAGGTGCATCACGACTTTTCGATGGTTTGATTGACCCTATGATTGGGGTAATCATGGACCACGTTGATACTAAATGGGGCCGCTTCCGTCCAATTATGCTCATCGCAAATATTGGTTTGGCTTTATCATTTGCATTACTATTCTCAACCCACTTATTTGATGGAGGGATGAAATTTGCGATTTACTTTATCGCATTGATCTTCCATAAAATTGTGTATTCTTTCCAACAAACAGTAACGAAGGCAGCACAACCCGTTCTAACAAATAACCCTAAACAACGTCCTTTATTCTCAACTTATGATACAATTTTTTCTTCAATTGGGATTTTCTCAATTGGTCAAATGATTGTTGCTAACTGGTTAGCACCGCGTCATGGTGGTGAATTCAACGCAGCATTCTTCGGAGAATTTATTACAGGACTTGTAATCCTTTCATTTGTATTAACAATCTTAGCTATGATTGGTATTGCGCGTAAGGTCAACAAAGAATACTTTGGCTTGGGTGAAAATTCAGTTGAAACGAAATCAGTTAAAGATTACTGGTCAGTTGTTAAAGGAAACCGTCCTTTACAAATTCTAGCTTTAACATCAGCTTTAGTAAAATTCTTGTCTACAGCTATCGGTGACCAAGTCTTCTTAGTCTTAATCTTTGGTATCGTGTTGGGTAACTACGGGATTTCTGGCACATTAGGTTTAATTCAAATTATTCCTAACTTGTTATTAGTTGCAGCTTTCTCAATACTTGCTTCTCGTACTTCATTAAAAAATGCATATATGGCTTCATTAGCATTGTTAATTTTATCTGTAGCAACGATGGGTGCTGATATTTCAGACTATGAAACAGCTAAATCAGGTCGTTTCGTTTCTGATTTGATCGGTACAGTATTCTCATTAACTGACTCAATTTCAACATCATTAGCGCCAATCATGATTGGATGGTTGATGATTGGAATTGGCTTTAAAGATGCTTACCCTGGACCAGACGAACCATTATCAGATGGATTATTCTCAGCAGCTACTACATTATTGGTAATATTGCCAATTGTCATTTCTATCATTGCTATGTTCTTAATGACGCGCTACCCATTAAATAAAGAAAAAATGGCAGAAATTCAATTAAAAATTGCAGAACGTAAAAACGCATAAGAAATTTTTCCACCTCAATGAAATTTTTCAACATGCAATAGCCAACGTTCTATAATTTATAAGTAGCCTTTTCGTGCGCTAAACACGAAAGGTTATTTTTTATTAAAATTTACCGATATTTTCCTTGACAATTATTGCGGTACATTCTAATATAAATTTAATCAAATATTCATAAATGAAAATTAAAGACAAAGAGATAGGGTATTCAATTCGAGAGAGTCTGTGGTTGCTGCGAACAGATATTAGCCCCTATGAAGACACAGCTTTATACATTGACGATCAGTCCGGTGGTGCCGATATCGCCAGAGTTGCACTATAGGTGCAGACTCAATGAGGTTGCAAGTGTGAACTTGTAACAAATTAAGGTGGGAACACGTTCAGACGTCCTTAGTCCAGTCATGGATTAAGGGCGTTTTTTTTATTAATTATTAGAAAACGGGATTTATAAAGGAGGAACAACATGGCCACTTCCAATGTGCTGCAACGTATAAGTTTAGCCAAAGAATATCTAGAAACAGTTTCGGCTGCTGGTTTTCAACTGATAGACCTCAACATGGTGGAACCTTTCAATACGGAAAATAAAGCTGATTATCCGCAAAATATTGTCTTTGAAAAAGATGATCAAATTTATGCCATCCGTTCAGACTGGACTCGGTCTATCTTGAACTACAAGAAAGCCTATCACTTAGACCAAGATAACTTTGGCTACTACGGACCCATGATTCGTAACCATGAATCGTCCTATCAGGCGGGCGTTGAATTGGTACATCCGAGTTCAGCACAAATGGCAGCAACCATTGAATTGCACTTAGATTTTGTGGAGCGCATGAGTGAAAGACCTTTTAACATCGTCGTTGTCAACAATGAAGATCTCTTGGATATGTATATTGAAAAATTTGCTTTTAGCCAAGAAATCAAGGCCTATGTTGTTGAAAAGAATCTATCAGCATTGGCCAATGTCTTAGGGCGAGATCATTATTTCTACAAATTAATGACTTTACCGGTGTCACAACAATATGAACTTGTTAACCAAGATTTTGGTGATAGCAAAGCGATGGAAGTTGTCCATCTACTACAAAAACGCTTAGTCAATCGACCTACGAAAATAATCTTAGATTTATCGTTTCGGTCTCCCCAAGCTTATTATAATGGCTTTTATTTCCAAGCATTTTTAGAAAATAATGCGAAACCCGTCTTCTCGGGTGGCCAATATGCATCCGGTTGGTTCGGTATCGGTTTAAATTTATCAAAAGGAGGATTTCTATGATTACGATTGCCTTAGCAAAAGGTCGCGTCTACAAGGCTTTTAATGCCTTCTTGGCAGATAAAGACTTAGCAGGATATGCCGATGCCTTACAAGAAGGGGGCCGCGACTTGTTTCGCGTAGTGGGTAACGTTAAATTTATCTTCGCAAAGGGTAAGGACGTGCCAACTTATGTTGAACAAGGTGTAGCCGATCTGGGCGTTGTCGGTTCAGATACAATTACGGAAAGAACCTATAACGTCTTAAATGTTTCGGAATTACCCTTTGGTCAGTGTCGGCTAGCGATTGCGGGACCAAGTGCTCTGGATGAATCAGACATCAAAATAGTCGCCACGTCTTTTCCTAATTTGACCCGTCAATACTTCAATCAAAACAAGCAAGATGTTGACATCGTCTTCTTAAATGGTTCGGTTGAATTAGCCCCAATTCTTGGTTTGTCAGATGCGATTGTAGATATTGTGCAGACAGGAACAACACTTAAGGAGAATGATTTACGCGAGTACAAAACGATTTTACCGGTTCAGGCCAGGCTGATTGCCAATAAACAATCATTCTACATTAAAGAAGAAGGTATTTATCAATTCATGCAAGAGATAGGAGTGGTGTAAGTGGACGTTGCAAGTTTTCGTGCAATTATCAAAGAACAAAAAGCTGCGGGCTTAGATGTAGAGCGCATGCTCGCAGTACAAAATATCATCAATGATGTCCGCAATCAAGGGGATACAGCCTTGGTCGATTACACCAATCGCTTCGACGGACAAACGGCTACAAATGCGGCGGCATTCAACGTATCTCCTGAGCGCTTGAAAGCTTCTTGGGACGCACTAAGTCCAGCACTGCAAAAGAGTCTGCAAACAACCAAGGCGCGTATTGAAGCCTATGAACAAGCGCTCCTCTATCAGGACATGATTGGCGAGGAAATCTCCTATGTCTATCATCCACTAGAAGTGGCAGGTTTCTATATACCAGGGGGGCAAGCTTTGTATCCGTCAACCGTTTTGATGACGATTGTGCCAGCTATAGTCGCGGGCGTAACTAATTTTGTGGTGACGACACCCGTATTTGCTGAAACGTCCATTACCTTCGCAGCCCTATATCTATGTGGCGTGACCGACAACGTCTTTGCAATCGGTGGTGCCCAAGCCATCGCAGCAATGGCTTACGGGACTGAGACCATTCCTCAAGTCGACATGATTTGTGGCCCTGGTAATGCCTATGTAGCAATGGCCAAACGATTAGTCAACGGAGATGTTGCCATCGATGCGATTGCCGGTCCAAGCGAAATTCTTCTATACGTTGACGACTCAATTCCTGTAGACGCTATCGTATACGACATCTTTGCCCAAGCCGAACATGACCAAGCTGCCAAAACCTATTTATTATGCGAGACCCAAAGCTTCGCTGATAAAATTACAGCCCGCATCAAAGAACTGTTACCACTACAAAGCAGATACGAAATTATTGAACAATCCATTACCGACAACCACTACAGTATCGTGGATACAAGAAGCAATTTGCTTGCTATCCTCAACCAAATTGCCCCTGAACATGTATCGATCCAACACCGCGACCAGGATGCCATTGTTGATCAAGTCCAATATGCTGGCGCCGTGTTTAAAGGCTATTATGCCATGGAAGCAATCGGCGACTATGTAGCAGGACCGTCTCATGTATTACCAACAGGCGGCACTGCAAGGTTTAGTCAGGGCCTAACAGCCAATGATTTTAGAACGGCCAACGCGGTCATAAACATCAAGAAAGCCACTTACGATCAAATCGCTACTGCGGGTGAATTACTTGCTGAAGCAGAGGGTTTATTCGCCCACCAAGCATCCATTGCCATTCGAAAGGCGGAATCACCATATGACCAAAAATGATTATTTAAGCCAAATCACAAGTGTAGTAAATGACACGCAATTTATCATGAACCGTAACACTTCGCCTATCAGACCTTTATCCGATCAAGCCATCATTGAAGTGGTCTTGGACACACCCTACAATCAATACCCTGAAGACCAAGAAGCCAAATTCAAAGAAGCTTATGCTGACTATAATGGCTTTGATGCAGCAAATGTGGCTGTGGCGAATGGGTCGGACGAATGGATTCAAAAACTCATCATTCAATTTGGTAAGGGTGGTGTACTTGCGGATGCACCAGATTTCTTCATGTATGAAGACTATTCAAAGCAACTAGGCTATGCGTTTCATTCAATTGCAGCAAACGAAAATTATGCATTTTCAGCGTCAGCGATTATTCATGGCCTTGACCAATATAAGCCGTCTATCTTATTCATTTCTAATCCACATAACCCAACAGGTCAACAATTTTCCAGTTTATTCTTGCAAAATATCGCAGATGCCTGCCAAGCCAGAGACATTATATTTGTGATTGACGAAGCCTATGTGGAATTTGCGGATACCTATGATCGTCCTAAGAATAGCAATGTTGTGTATATTCGGACCCTATCTAAGATATACGGTATTGCCGGCTTGAGGGTTGGTATTGCCTTGGCTGAAGGGGCTGTTTATGACAAGTTAGTTGAAATTAATCACCCCTATCCGATGAATAGTTTATCCCTTAATCTAGCCAGCAAGTTGTTTGAAGATAGGGCTAAATTAGATGACTGGATTGACTATCAAAAAGATTTACAAATCCAATTAGCGAAGGCTTTTCATCAAGTGGCTGACCTTATCGATATTGTGCCTTCGAAGACCAACTTTGTCTTTATGTATGGTGATAATGTAGATGCTTTCGTTACATTTCTAACAGGCAGGGGTTATATTGGCCGAACTTATGAAACAGACGGAATCGTCACAGCCGCACGGTTCTCAATTATCGATAAGAAAGATTATCCGCAATTAACAGCGACAATCAAAGAATGGAGGGATCAATTTAACAATGAAAGAACGGCAAACGAAAGAAACCAGTATTAAACTGGCTTTAAGTCAAAAAGATGAGACACCAGAGGCAGCGCCAACAACCATCAATACAGGTGTTGGCTTTCTAGACCACATGTTAACCTTGTTTGCTTTCCATGCAGGTTTAAATCTCTATGTTGAGGCCAAGGGTGATACGTGGGTGGACGACCACCATACAACAGAGGATATCGGTATTTTATTGGGTGAGGCTATCCGAGATTTATATACGAGCCTACCATCGTATGAACGTTATGGCTTTTATTTCCTACCCATGGATGAAACCCTGAGCAGGGTAGTTCTTGATCTATCTGGACGTCCAGTATGCAGTTTCAACGCTGCCTTCTCCAAAGAAAAGGTAGGTACTTTTGATACCGAGTTGGTGGCAGAATTCTTCTATGCGGTGGCTATGAATAGCCGGATGACCTTACATATTGATTTGCTAAAAAACGGCAATACACACCATGAAATCGAAGGCATATTTAAAGGTTTTGCCCGGGCGTTGGCGATTGCCATGGCACCAACTGAAGGTGGGGTACCATCGACAAAAGGCCTGATTCAATAGGTGTTATGCATTTTATACAAGAATAGTAAAGGAGCTAGGGCATGGACATTATTCCAGCGATTGATTTGATTGGCGGTAAGAGTGTGCGCCTGAGTCAGGGCGATTATCAGCAGCAGATTGACATGCCGATGTCGGTGACGGAGGCGGTGACGTATTATAGCCAATTTCCACAAGTGCGCCGGATTCATGTGGTGGATTTGATTGGGGCGGCTGAGCAAATGGCGATGGAAACATCGACGATTAGCGAGATTAAGGCAGTGAGTCAGCTGCCCTTGGAATTGGGTGGTGGCTTACGTGATCAGGAAACGCTTGAGAGCTACGATAAGTTAGGCATTGATTATTTTATTCTGGGGTCAAGAGCCATCATGGATGTGCCTTGGTTGACGGAGATGGTTGCTTTGTATCCCAATCGTATTTTTGTCGGTATCGATTGTAAGGATGAAGATATTTATATTAATGGTTGGAAGGAAAATTCTGGTCGCCAGATTAATGAATACGTAGCGGAAATTGAAGATTTGCCCATTGCAGGTATTATTTATACGGATATCTATAAAGATGGGATGCAGCAAGGACCAAATGTAGAACGGACAGGTAAGTTGCAAGAGATTACCCACCATGATGTGATTGCAAGTGGTGGGGTGCGGAGTCGACATGATTTGGACGCACTTGAAGCTGTTGGTATTGGACAAGCGATTGTGGGCAAGGCTGCTCAGGATCCTGCATTTTGGAAAGGACTATAAAAATGAAAAAAATTATCCCATGTTTAGATACGAAAGACGGTAAATTGGTAAAAGGCGTAAACTTTGTGAACGTGAAAGAATTGGGGGACCCAGTTGAATTCGCCAAAGGTTATTCTGATGATGGTGCAGATGAATTGGTCATTCTAGATATTACGAAAACATCGGAGGGACACGCTTTACGTACTGAGATGATCCGTCAAGTTGTGGCAGTCATTGATATTCCACTAACAGTTGGTGGTGGTATTGCAACTTTACAAGATATCCAAGATGCTTTAGACGCAGGTGCCAGCAAAGTTGGTATCAACTCAGCAGCCGCTAAGAATCCAGATTTTATTAACGAAGCTGTTGCTGCATATGGTTCTGACAAAATAACGATTGCGGTGGATATGGCTTATGATGAAGAAAAAGAAGGCTACTTCTTATATACGAATGCCGGACAAACCCAAGAAGATGTGGATGCATTAGCATGGTGTCAAGAATGTGAAGCGCGGGGAGCAGGTGCTTTACTGATTACCTCAATTGATACAGATGGTGCCTACACAGGTTTCGACATTCCATTCTTAAAATTTGCAAGTGAAGCGGTTAATATTCCAATCATCGCTTCCGGTGGTGCGGGTTCAATTGGTGATTTCATTGAATTATTTGAAGAAACAAACATCGAAGCTGGTTTAGCGGCTTCTATTTTCCACAAAAAAGAAGTAACCGTTAGCGAATTGAAGACTGCGCTAGCCAATGAAGGGATTGAAGTAGCAAATGCCTAATATTGATTTTGACAAGAATGGTGGTCTAGTGCCAGCAATTTTGCAAAACGCCAATACCAAACAAGTCTTGATGATGGGCTATATGAACCGAGAGGCTTATGATTTAACGGTCAAGGAAGGTGTCGCATGGTTTTACTCACGGTCCAAGGGTCGCTTGTGGCAAAAGGGCGAAACATCCGGTAACGTGCAGTATGTCGTGAAAATCGAAGAAGACTGCGATAACGATACCTTGCTATTGCAGGTTAATCCAGCTGGTCCCACCTGTCATTTAGGCACCAATTCATGTTTTGGGGATGATTATTTTAACTTGAACGTCCTGGAACGCACCATTGGGGATAAGATTGCCAATCCTATGGAAGGTTCCTATACCAATTATTTGGTTACTGAAGGTTTAGATAAAATCCTGAAAAAATGTGGCGAGGAAATGACGGAAGTGGTCATTGCAGCAAAAATCAGGTGGCTGGTCTAAGTAAAGCAGAATTATTGAATGAGACGTCGGATCTTCTGTACCACTTATTCGTGCTATTACAAAATCAAGGGATAGCTTTGGAAGAAGTGGAGGCTGTGTTGGGTCAACGTCATGGCCAAAGTCACGATTATTCAGTGCGAAAAGAAATTAAAAACTACTAAAAATAACTCAAATAGCATGTTTTATGAGTTTAACATGAGTGAGTATTAAAATTAAATGAAAAATAGTGTTGACACTTATCATAAAACTTTATATACTAGGGTCAGTAAATAAAACAAGTTGATGCGATGAGAAGTAGAAGTAAACGAGATGTTTTGTGCACAGAAAGTACCGATTGTTGAGAAGGTATGACAGAGACTCGTTGAAAAGTAGACTTTGAGCTGTAGGTGCGATCCATCCTCTGTAAAGAGGGCGGTTGAGTGTTTACCGGGTGCTACCGTTATAAAGCCAGTTGATCGGAAGTAATTCCCGTCGACCTGAGTCTGATTTTCTAACCAATTATCAGAAAAATTAAAGGTGGTACCGCGCAGAAGCGTCCTTTGACTTCACAGTCAGAGGGTGCTTTTTTTATTTACAACGATAAAAAATTTCAAGCAACTAGGCACAATAAAGATAAGACTAAATCCATTTGTCACTAGTCGCAAGCACAACCATATTAGGAGGAAAATTGATGACCTTACTCAAAGACTTACAGCAGCTAACCACTGCAATTATCCCAGCGTGTGGGGATGGCCATAGCTTCAAGCTTTTAAGCCAAAGCCAAGCACCAGCAATCTTTCTTTCTGGTCAATTAACCACTGACCATCTGATTGCGGAAGGCGACCAAGGCTTGCTATCCATCACGGAATACAAAAATTATGCCTTTAGCCTGAGCTTAAAAAAACAACAACCACTCATTCTGGATTTACAGTCCGGGTTCGGTAATCCTCTGAATGCTTACTATGCGGCCAAGGAATTGGAACGATCTGGTGCAGATATTATGCTTTTGAGCGATCAAATCTATCCAGCGCATCATACTGATCAACCAGAAACAACTACAGCGCAAGACTTTATCGGTAAGATCCGTGCAGCACTCGATGGCATTGAAAATCCAGATATTCAAATTTGGGCTCGCCTTGAGGGCTTGCATAGTTACGGTATTGACGGTTTTTATAATCGCGCCCAATATGCAGCGAATGCTGGGGCATCGGCTATCATTTTAGACCACTATACCGATGAAGATTTACACACACTTTTAGCCGAAGAGTTGCCATTACCCTTGTTGGCAACTTTGAAACCCAACCAGAAACCAACCCGTATTGATCACGATAATTTCTATGGGTACCTAGATCTTGGCTACCTGGATGATCAAGCTGACAAAGCTTTGAAAACTGCAATCCAAACACTATTAGAGGAGGAATTAACCTATGCTGAAAAATGACCGCATGCGTAAGCAATTTAAAGACCATATTTATTCAGGAAAAGCCCTCATGTTACCGGTAGCACCGGATGCGCTAGCCGCTAAAATTGCTGAAAAACTTGGCTTCGACGCAGTATTCTCAGCCGGATATGCAACCAGTGCCTCGGCCTTCGCAATGCCGGACAGAGGGGTAACCGATTTTGGTAAGTCCCTGGAAAGAACCCGCGACATTATCAATGCCGTGAACATCCCCGTTTTCGCAGATGCAGACACCGGATACGGCGATTTAGCTAATGTCCGTCGTACGGTTGAAAATTACGAGGCTATCGGTGCAGCCGGCATCTTCATTGAAGACCAAGTTTGGCCCAAACGCTGTGGTCACATGGCTGGTAAACAGGTAGAACCAACAGAAACGCTAGAAGCTAAGATCAAAACAGCTGTTGCAGCGCGTAAGAATCCAGACTTTTTAATTATGTCACGGACGGATGCTAGAACAGTATACGATTTAGCCGAAGCGATTGAACGTAGCCGCCGCTATAAAGCAGCTGGTGCTGACTTGATTTTCATTGAAGCACCTCGTAGTTTTGAAGAATTTGAAACCATCCACGAGGCCTTCCCAGATACCTATATGATGGCCAATATGATTGAAGGTGGTCTAACACCACTGACCAAAACCGAAGAACTAGAAAAACTGGGTTTCAATATTATCGTTTACCCAACAGCTTTGACATACGCACAAGCCTATACCGAAAAAGAGATGTTACAAACGTTATTAGATGAAGGAACTACAGCATCCTATCAAGATAAAATGATTACCTTCGGCGAATTTAACGAATTTATTGGTCTTGATGACGTGAATGCGCTAGACCAAAAATATGCACCTGAAAACATGCTGCAATTTATGTAGCGAGTTGAATTCAGGAATATAGACGATACAAAAAATATCATTCAGAAATGAGGGAAATAGATGAATTACATGTTGTTAATTATAGGCGCTATTATCTTAGCTATCTTTTTAGGTGAAAAATTCGAAGTCAATGCGGGGATTATAGGGGTTGTCTTTGCTTACCTCATAGGTTCATTTATCATCGGCCTCAGTCCGGATGAAATTTTTGCCTTGTGGCCAGTGGAATTATTCATGGTAATCTTTGGGGTGTCTTTCTTCTTCAATTTTGCAAATGAAAACGGCACGCTTGAAATTATCGGCCGCCACTTGATCTATGCTTTTCGTAACCACTTATTCTGGTTGCCCTTTGGTTTCTTCTTAGCATCAGCCTTGATTTCAGGTCTAGGTGGTTCAATCTGGGGTGCTGTTCCAATCGTTGGCTTCTTAGCCTTGAATATTGCTAAAGAAAACAATTTAGACACGCGCATTATTTCCATCGCTGTAATCGAAGGGGCGCTTGCTGGTGGTTTGTTCCCATTCGGTCCGCTTGGGGCGATTGTACAAGGATTGATTGCAACTACTGGTTTTGCTGATAATGCAGGTAATATTGCGTGGGAGTTATTCTTAGCATCAACTATTTATCCTATCTTATTGTTATTATTCTTAATGTTCTTAGATCGTAAGAATGATGCCTATAAGCATGTTGTGTTAAAAGAACCAGCGCCAT
This sequence comes from Aerococcus sp. 1KP-2016, assembly GCF_002252085.1. Classification (GTDB taxonomy): domain Bacteria; phylum Bacillota; class Bacilli; order Lactobacillales; family Aerococcaceae; genus Aerococcus. The sequence continues at coordinate 6,548 of NZ_NEEY01000013.1, read as the reverse complement.
TTAACAAGATGCAAAAACGTACGATTACACTAATGAGTATTTTTATTGGGCTATTGCTCTTTTTCCCAATCGCAGACAACTTTACGAACGGTAATATTGCCTTCATCGCAAATATTAATGAGTCCTTGAATCTTGGACTAATGGGTATTGTGTTTGGTTTAATCGCCTATATTTTGAAATTAGCGGATGGACCAACCGTATTAAATCGTACACCATGGTCAGTTATTTGGATGACTTGTGGGATTTCATTATTGATTGGCGTTGGGACACAAGTGGGTATCACGGAAACTCTGGCTCAGCTGATTGCTTATGTACCGACACCAGTTATTCCTGTTACGATTGCTTTATTATGTGGTTGTATGTCTATCTTCTCTTCGACAATCGGGGTTATCGCACCGTTATTCTTCACGACTTTACCAGCTTTGTTCCTAGCAACCGGTTGGAACCCTGCAATTATGGCCATCTGTATTATCATCGGTGGTTTTGCAGCAACGGTTACGCCTTTCTCTGATGGAGGCTCATTGTTATTAGCTTCTTCAGGTTATGACGGGGCAGATCAGAAAAAACTTTATAATACCTTGTTATTTAAAGTAACACCTTTTACGGTAGGTTCAGCCGCATTAACCGCGCTATTCTTGTCGATTATTCATGGGATGTAAGTGATGCGTTGATCCTTTAACTAACGCGGATTCATGATAGCGTATCCTAATAAAAAAGATTGTTGCTTGTCTACCTTTCTCCCCAGAACTAGCTTTCAAGCAAGGATACCATCATGTCAGTAGATAAAAAACGCGGTTGAGATTCTGATCTCAGCCGCGTTTTCTTCTATATATATTAGTAACGGTATTGATAGTTGGTTCCTTGAATGAAGAACTGGGTTTCTTCATAATGGTAGGTAATTTTGGAGTAGTCGAAGGGTTTGCCATTGTGCAGGTGGAAGATGGATTCCGCGCGCAAGGTTGGATCACCGACATTTAAGTGTAGGTGTTCAGCTTCGTCTGCTTTTAATTTGCCCACGCGTAAAAAGTGGTCACCATAACCGATGGGAATTTCCAGGTCTTCGGTGATGTAATCAAAGATTGAGGCAGAAGCAATATCTTCACTTAAATAAGGGATAATGTCTTTGTCAAAATAGGATTCTTCAATACCGAATGGCCGTCCCTCGATGTAACGGATACGAACAACATGATAAACTTTTGTTTTATCGGGGTGTTCGATTTTTAAATTTTCGATGGCCTCCGCGTTAGGTTCAACTAATTCTAGGGTTAATATTTTTGATTCAATTTTGAATTGACTGAGGGTGGAATTAAAGCCACCAATATTCAAGAGGTTAATGTAACCTTTGCGGGTATTGCCTCGTACATAGACCCCAGAACCGCGCACTTGATAAATTAAGCCTTGTCGCTCAAGGTCGTTTAATGCGGATAGGACAGTATTTTTACTCACTTTATAATAATCAACCATTTCCTGGATGCTGGGTAATTTATCGTCAGCCTCCAGTTCGTGGTCATGTATGTAGCGGACTAGGTCGCCTGCTACTTCTTCATATTTTGCCATAATATCATAAACCTCCCTTTATGTATTTGGCCTATTATAACATGAAAACACTTACAAATACAAATTGTTAGGGTACACATTTTCTTTACACCATATAATATGAGTATCTCATTTGTTGACTGAGAAGGTAATTTAATTGGCAATTTTGACTAAGAAGCGTATCATTCTTAGTAACAAGTGAAGTCATGCACCTAATGGCCACATAAAGGAGTACAGATATGACAGTTTACGAATATAATGTGACAAATGCAGCCGGTGAACAAGTAGCAATGTCCGAATTTCAAGGGGACTTATTATTGATTGTGAACACGGCGACCAAGTGTGGATTGGCACCACAATTGGAAGGGCTTGAGGACCTGTACCAAAAATATCAAGACCAAGGTTTTAAGGTACTCGGTTTTCCATCGAATTCATTTTTACAGGAACCGCAAGATGGGAAGGGCGCTGCCCAAGCGTGTGCGATGAAATTTGGCACATCATTCCCCATGTTTGATAAGGTTGCGGTGAATGGTCCCAAAACCGATCCTCTATTTACATACTTGAAGGATGCTTCGGGTAATGGTGTCGTGAAATGGAACTATACCAAGTTTTTAGTTGATCGTGAGGGCAATTTCGTAAAACGTTTTGCACCGACGACGGAACCAGTTGATATCGAAACATCTATTCAAGCATATCTTTAATCAGTGAAAAGGACATCCAGTGTTGCGCTGGGTGTTTTTTGTTGTCTACGTGCATTGCTTATAGGTGCGTAATTTCTATCCCCGAAACACATTTGCTTGCGTGATTATTTAGTGGGCCATCATTTCTTGCGCAATTGTGATACCCGTCATGTTTGCTGGGTAGTATGTAGGCCAATGGTCAAATTCTTCAAGTAGGGCCTCATGGCTTTCGCCGCCCCAGTAAATATGATAGTGGCCATTTTTGACAGGCGCAATATTATGGTCGGAGAATTGGACGTATTTGTATACGTCAGCATCTGGATCAGTACTTTCAAATAGGTAACGAACGCCACGGTTACCCTTGGCGTAGGTTAAGATTTTGTAGCCTACATATTTGTAAGCGTATTTTTTACTTTGACCATCGCTAATAAATTCAATACGATTCTTGTCGATATTGATGTGAGTGATGTCAGTTTGATAGCCAGTTGTGTAGTAGTCTTTGTATTCTTTGCTTGTCATATCACCCTTAAGTTTGGCTTTGTAGTCGAAGACTTGGTCGAGTGTCCCGTCTTCTAGATAGGGATAAATAGATTGCCACTCGCCAGCATAATCAGCTAAACTGCGGTCTTTCACATCGGCATCATTGAAGTAACCGTTATAAACTGTTTTTTCGACTGGCTCAGACTGGCTAGCTGGTTTGGATTGGCTAGTTGCCTCTTTTGGTGCAGGTGAGTTGGTCGTCAATTGTAGTGCTGCAAGATTATCTTCCATGACTGAGATATAGTTGGCACCTTTCCGGATGGCCTCCTGAGTCAAGTTCTCTAAAGGATTGAGAACAGCGGTTTTGACACCAACTTCTTCAGCTAAGGTCTTGGCTAGTTTGTCAGAGCTGGCCTCTTCATAGTAAATATATGAAATGTTGTTCTCTTCCACATAATCGGCTAATTGTGCTAAACGGTCTGCTGAAGGTTCGGCGTGAGGGGTTAAACCGGCAATACCAATTTGATTTAGGCCATAATCGACAGCTAGATATTTGAACGCCGTGTGGGCAGTAACGAAATCGGTACGGCTAGCATCGGATAGGGCTTCGGTATAGGCTTGATCTAAGGCTGTCAGTTCTTTGATATAGGCATCTGCATTGGCTTGGAAAATATCAGCCTTATCTGGGTATAAGGACTTCAATTGCTTGGCAATGGAAGTCACTTCCAGAATGGCACGATGAGGCGATGACCAAGTGTGTGGATCATAGGTATGGCTGTGGCCTCGTGACTTTCATGGTCGGTCGTCTCTCCAGATGTATACTCATGCGCATCTTCCTCTCCTGGCAGTAAAACCATATCTTTTGTGCCCTTGATAACATTGACATCTGAATTCAAGCTCTCTGCCGTATCACTCACCCAAGTTTCCATATTTTCGTTGTGGTAAATGAGGCTGTCCACTTGGTTCAGCTCGGCGAGTGTTTTGGCAGATGGTTCATAGTCATGTGCTTCGGTTCCGGCAGGCAGGAGCAATTTGACATCGGCCGTGTTCCCAACAATTTCTTTGGTAAATTCATAGACAGGATAGATCGTTGTGGCGATTTGTAATTTACTTGTGGACGATTTTAAACTTGGCGCTTCATTTAGACTAGTGCAGGCGGCAAGTAAGCCGATACTAGCCAAAAGAACCGCTACTTTACGAAACATTTTATTCATTTTTCTTTACCTCTCCTTCATGTAATTTGCTGTTGCATAAGAAGCGTAAAGGGTACCCAATAAACCACAAAGTGCCTTAGCTAGAGGCGGGGTTTACTTCTTCAAAAACATAAAGCGTAATGATTACGATTTAACAAAAGCTAATTTAGCATGTAAGTTTGGCCGGGGTCAAGGCTTTTTTACATGAAATATGATTCATGTAATCATATAAGCGCAAAATAGTTGTATTTTAGGTGAATAAAGTTTTCATTTTTTTTGAAATAAATTATAATAAGATTAGAAAAACAAAGGAGTGAATTACATGAAGGTGGCTATCGTTCAAACCGCTTTGATTCAAGGTCAAGTGGCTAGAAACATGCAAATCATCCAAGATGCCTTGACGGAGGCGGCTTTGGCGAACCCAGACGTCATCGTCCTACCCGAACTGTGGAATACCTCGTTTTTACCTGAAAACGTCCATGAAATCGCTGATATAGACGGCAAAGAAACACGTGCGCTCCTAAGTACTTTTGCAAAAAGCAATCACGTGAATATTGTCGGCGGATCTGTGGCAAATATCAGAGGAAACGACTTATTTAATACGGTATATGTGTATGACCGCGAAGGCTCAAAAATTGCCGCGTATGACAAGGCACACTTATTCTCACCCGCTGGCGAGAATGATTATTTTAAAGCGGGCACGGAATCTGTTACTTTCGAATTAGACGGCGTTACTTGTGGCGTGGTTACCTGTTATGATTTACGTTTTCCTGAATGGGTGCGTGAACTGGCTTTGGCCGATGCCCAGGTGGTATTTGTACCAGCAGCATGGCCAGCAACGCGTAATGTCCACTGGGATGTTTTGAATCGTGCACGTGCTATTGAAAACCAAATGTATGTGGTGGCGGTGAATAGTATTGGATTAGTAAATCCCACAGGCGATGTGTATGGCGGACACTCGGTAATTGTTGATCCTTGGGGTTCATATGTTGTGGAGCCGGATGATGATAATGAAATCAAAGTGGGCGAGATTGATTTTGATGTAATTGATGGCATTCGTTCGAAGATTAATGTCTTTAATGACCGTCGCCCGGATATTTATACAATCTAGTAGTTGGTGGATAGGCGAATCAATAGTATTTGTGCGGAATCTTTTCTATAATAGAATGAAGAGAGAATGAGTGGTGTATTTTTGCCACAAGAAAAGGGGTAGCATAATGACTTTGCATTTAAATATGACTGAGTTTGGTCCTGAGGCAGTGAATGAGCAGGGACATAATTGGGCGTTAGATAAGACGAATGGTTTTTCGCCTTTGAATACGTTTGTCTTATCGGTTGCGGCTTGTTCATCTGGTGTCTATCGTGATATTTTGGTGAATTCCAAAATTGAACATGAAATTCATGATGTGACGATTGATTTTGATCGCGCTGAGGAGGCACCAAGACCGGTAACGGCGATTGAAATTACAATCCATGTGACAGTGCCTGAGGAGGACCGTGGTCGTGCGGAACGTGCGACGAAGATGATTCATAAGTATTGCCCGGTAGTTCAAAGTATTGATCCGAATATCGTTGTGACTGAACAAGTAGTTTTTCAATAGAAGGAGCGTTTTATGGAATTTGTAACGTTAAATAATGGGGTTGAAATGCCCGTTTTAGGTACTGGTACCAACACTTTTGGTAAGGTAAATGGTGATTATTTCGGCGATATCAATGATGATACGACTGAATTACTTGCTGCAATTAAGGCTGGTTATCGTTCAATCGATACGGCGATTGCTTACCGTAATGAATCAGTCGTTGGTAAGGCAATCAAAGAGTCAGGTATCCCAAGAGAAGCATTTTTCATCACGTCTAAAATTCCTGGGGACCTAGAACATGCTGGTACGGCGGAAAAAGTAGAAGCTTCACTAAATGCTTCGCTTGAAGCCTTAGATACTGACTACATCGACCTATATTTAATTCACCACCCTTGGGATGATGAAAATGAAATGTTACAAACATGGTATGCGTTGGAAAATGCCTACAATGACGGCAAAATCAAGGCTATTGGTGTATCTAACTTTGATCCAGATCAATTGGATATCATCATTGACAACGCACGCATCCAACCAATGGTCAACCAAGTGGAATCGCATGTTGGCAAATGGAATGACGAGATTATTGCTTACAGCTTAGAAAATGATGTTATCCCTACAGCCTGGGGTCCAATGAAGGGGACTGATGACGCAAGTCGTGCGGTCTTAACTGAAATTGGCGACCAATACGGCAAAACTTGGGGACAAGTAGTCTTACGCTATCTAATTGAACGCGGTGTAATTGTGATTCCTAAATCACACAATGCAGGTCGTCAAGCTGATAATTTCAATGTCTTTGACTTTGCCTTATCAGAAGCGGACAAAGAAAAAATCGCTGCTTTATAATATTTTTGATAGGAAGAGGCTAGGACAAAAGGCCTCTAAAAAGGCGTACACAATTCTTAAAAAGAGTTGTGTACGCCTTTTACTTTGAAAAATTCTTATAAATTTTGATTGAAATATATCATGGGAACAGATTAGAGGACTGTAAGGACAAAAATCTATGATTTAAATTTGATATGCTCCCCTAAGTAGACACTTAAAAAAGTAAAATCTACTTTAAGGGGGAGTTTTTTTGCGTT
>NZ_NEEY01000012.1 GCF_002252085.1 Aerococcus sp. 1KP-2016 | reverse complement strand
CTAATTTGAATTTATTAATATTATGGAGATTGTAGATTGCTTGAACTATTTGTTTCTTTGTTGCTGTTTCTCTGCTTCCTGCAATCTCCCTAATTCCTTTAAAAATTCATTCTCGATTCTCAAATCACGATTTTCGTTTTCAAGTTGTCTCAGACGCTCAACGTTTACATCTTCTCTAGTTATATTCTTTGGATTCTGAAATACTTTCTTATCAGCTTTCTTCCGTTTACCCATTTTCGGTGGCCTACCTCTCTGTTCTGATAAGCCATCGACGCCTTTCTTGAGGATAGTAGTGCGCCAATTACAAATTAAACTAGGGTTATTCATCCCTAATGAATTGGCTACTTCTCGATAACTCATCTCTGTTGTTTCATACAATTTTACAGCACTAAGCTTAAAATTAACAGAGTAATGAGTTTGATTCTTACTACGTTTCAGTCCTTCGATTCCAAATTGTTGATAGCTATTAACCCATCTTCTTACAATAGAATCTTGTATATTATATTTCTTTGCTACCGCTAGGTAGCCACCATAGTTCCCCAGATAATGTTTAACAATTTCCAATTTAAATTCTAGTGAATATTTTGCCATAAAAATAAACCCCCAAAAGAGATTTTGTTCGTACTTTTGGGGGCCTCTACAAGGCTTGGCGGACGCTTTTTGATTGGTTGTATTTGTTGTGAGTAATAGGACAATTACACAATGTGTACTTATTCAGTAGGATTTTCAGATTTTGTAGGCAGTATCCGTCTATTCAATACGATTTTTTGATGCCATACAGCATCCTTCTCCATTCTGTAGCGCCGCTTACTTGCCTACCGAATGGCTATTATTGTGGACGATTTCCCCATTTTTGTACACTTGAACCGGTTATTCTGGTCGATTTCTCTCATAATACAACGATGACTACTTCATTCGGTACAAGGTTGACCCTCAAAAAAGAAAAGAGGTGGCGCCACGGCACCACCTCTTCATTCATCAACAATTAGAATTTGTCTACTTGGTTGTAGTCCACTTCTGCTAGTGTTTCACGACCGAACATTTCAACAGTTAATTTCAATTTACCGTGTTCTGCATCGATTTCTTGAACGCGACCTTCCATACCATCGAAGGCACCATCGATTACTTTCACAACTTCATTCAATTCGAATGTCATGTTGCGGTTGAAACCACCGTCACCTAAGCTTGATAAGATGTTACGTACTTCATCAGGTAATAATGGTGTTGGTTTTGAACCTTGACCGTGAGAACCTAGGAAACCGGTAACACCTGGTGTATTACGTACAACGAACCATGCTTCATCAGACATGATCATTTCGACTAACACGTAACCAGGGAAGTTTTTGATTTTAATAATCTTTTCTTTACCTGTTTTTGTTATTTCTACGTGCTCTTCTTCAGGAACGATTACACGGAAAATGTATTCTTCCATGTCCATTGATGTAATACGCATTTCAAGGTTTTGTTTTACTTTGTTTTCATATCCAGAGTAAGTATGTAGCACATACCATTGTTTTGCTTGTTCAATTTCTTCTGCCATCGTTATGCTCCTTATCTTTCATTACTTAAATTTATGCAAATTAAAAAACCTTCCCTAAGATGAAAGGTTTTTTGTTCGATTTATTCGTGCTCATTATAACACACTACTCGCGCATCGGCTATAAGAACTTTCAATTATAGGTTAATAAACCACGCGAAGGCCCATTGCGCTAAGCTGTCTACAATACCTAGGAAAATCGCAACTAGGACAATAGTAGATAGGACAATACCCGTGTAGCGCATTAATTCGCCACCACTTGGCCATGTAGTTAGTCTCATTTCGTGCCATACATCTTTAATGAATTGCATTTAAACGCTCACCCTTGCCTTTTCCTATTTTGTTTCTTTATGAATTGTGTGTTGGTTACAGTGTTTACAGAATTTCTTCACTTCTAAACGCTCTGTACGGTTGCTTGCATTACTATTTGTTGTGTAATTACGAGAACCACATACAGAACATGCAAGTGATACTTTTTTTACTGGCATATTGTTGATCTCCTTGTTTCAAATTCATTGTACATGGTACGCACTTCGACGGTCAATGTCAATTTTTTCGTTCATCACTTTATATTATAACATATTTTTCGGTAAAAAAAGAAACTGGCGTCCAAGACACCAGCTTCCGAGTTCAATCAAATAAGTCTGATAAAATTTTCCGATACTTTTGTTTGCACTTTGAAATCAATGACTGTAATTGTTTCTTGGACATCCCGGCAATATCTGACATCTCCGCATAGGATAGACCAGCCTTGAAATAATCATAAGCTTTACGCTCCATTTCAGACAAGCTATCCTCATACCGCGTAATGCTCTCATTGAACAAAAAGGCATGCTCAGGTGGAAACTCCTTAGTTTGCAGAAAATTTTCCAATCCCTGGTCTTCACTCTCATTTAAAAACAAATGCAGTTTTCGATCAATTTTATAATTGGCAATCCGTTTGTCAGTTAAATGCATCCGGCGAATATCCAGCAAACGGTTCTTAAACACATTTGAGAAATAGGTTGTAAACAAGGCGTTGCTATCTAATTTATAGGCATCAACCGCCTGCATCAAACACACCCTAGCTTCCTGATAATAATCATCGTTCTCCAAGATGTTCTTGGGTACACGCCACCGGTTGGCATATAAAATCGGTTTTACTTCTTCATACAATGCTGTGAACACTTCTTCCGTGAGGGACTGTTTACCCTCAGCGACTAAAGCCAATATCCGTGTCTGATCAGTTTGGTACTTTTCCTTTGCCATTGAACGTCCTCCCATAGACCCTCCAGGCTCAATCCAAAAATATCCTGCACAAAAAATATCATTACTCGTCTTTTTTACTCGTCAAATTCTTATAAAAATTGCCTAATTTATCTAGTTGATGGACTGACCATGGTATGGATCGTTGATATTTATTATATTCGTAATCATTGCTACCATGTGTGATTTCCACATTGGTCTTTTGAATGGCGCGATATAACTCCTGTGCCGATTGTCTCAAAGCACCTTTTTGGAATACCATCCGCTGTTCAGCCAGGTCACTCGTCGCTACGGTGACATTATGAATTGGGCTCACAAGGTCGACAATCATTTCCTCGATATAAGAATCTGCCGTCTGACCCTCACTTGTGAACACCACATGTAGGTTAAATTGGTCGTAAGATTTAGAAATACCAGGAACGAACATCGCATCAAAGACAACCCATGTTTCAATCCCGTGATAGCCCACAAAATTAGACAACTGTTCCAGCAAAGTATCCCGTGCCTCTTCAATTTCGTCACGATTCTTTAATTTCACTAACTCTGGCCAGGAACCAATCATATTATAGCCATCCACAATTAAACGTTCTTTCTTTAATGCCATACCGTTCCCTCCCTTCCCTTGTTAAAACAATTTTAGCCCTTTTTTGTCATCCGATTTTGATAAATTTGATACATCAATAAGCCTGCCGCTACGCTGGCATTTAAACTTTGCACGTGCCCCCGCATAGGAATCGTTATCATACCGTCCAGGTGTTTCTTAACGCCTGGTGATACGCCTTTTCCTTCGTTACCAATGACAACAGCAATTGGTAGCGTTGCGTCCATTTGCCACATTGATTGACCCTTCATATCGGTACCAAAGACCCAAACACCACGTTCTTTTAGTGTTTCAATGGTGTTTGAAATATTGGTCACGCGTACAACCGGTACGTGTTCAATCGCACCCGTTGAAGTCTTAGCTACAACTTGCGTTAAGCCTACTGCACGACGGTTTTGAATAATCACCCCGTGGACCCCTGCAGCATCTGCCGTACGTAAAATTGATCCCAAATTATGTGGATCTTCAATACCATCTAGAATCATGATGATTGGATCTTCTTGGGCTTCTTCTGCCTTAGCAAAGATATCCTCTAGTTCAGCATACTTATACGCCGCAACTGCAATGACCACACCTTGGTGGTTCCCACCATCAGATAGGGTATCTAATTTTTCTTTAGGTACATTAGAAACTAGAATATTGCGTTTCTTAGCAGCTGTTAAGATGGCTTGGGCATTCTTTTCATTTAAACCGGTTTGTAGGAAAACCTTGTTGACGTCGTGGTCACCTTCTAATACTTCCATTACAGCATGGAAACCGTAGATGAAATCAGGTGCCTGACCGTCTAATTCGGCTAGGTCCTCAGCTGTTAGTTCCGGTGCTGATTTGCGGGGTTGACGTTTCTTGCGATTCTCTTGGAATCCTTGATTATTTCGTGCCATTCGTTGCTTCCTCGTTTCCTTGCGCTTGGTCAATATGGTCGATACAGAATTGGGTAATCGTGTCAAAACGATCCTTATCCGTCAAATAAACGTAGCCCATCAAGGCTTCAAAACCTGTCGCAATCCTGTATGTATGGATGTCGGCATTCTTGGCGCTCGAATGGCTCTTGGCATTACGGCCACGTTTATAGATGGTGATTTCGTCTTCCGTCAGAAAACCTGGTGTATTTTCCATCAATTCAATGAAAGCAGCCTGTCCCTTAGCAGAGACAAAGCTCGTTGCAGCCTTGTGCAAGTCTTTAGGTTTGGTGAGCCCTTGGTTCACGAGGTAGCTGCGGACAACAACCTCCCAAGACGCATCCCCTAAATAAGCTAGGGTAAGCCCACTCAATTGATTGATTTGATTAGTTGATAAGGATTTATACTCTGACATATAGACGACTCTTTTCTTTGTTCATTTGATTCATTGGCTTATGACGCATTAGGCTTCTTCTCGTTTCCAACGGGTACCTTGGGCAGTATCATCTAAGATAATGCCTTGGTCTTTCAATTGGTCACGAATTTCATCTGCACGGGCAAAATTCTTGTCCGCACGCGCTTGATTACGTTCATCAATTAAGGCTTGGATATCATCAGCAAGTAATTCCTTCTCGTCTGATAAGGCCACACCAAAGATAGCTAACAAGGCTACAAAACTGTCTTTCATTGCTTGTAGAACCACTTTAGATACTTCTGCTTCATTTGAATAAATGTTGATTTCACGCATCAAACGATAGACTTCCGTCAAACCATTTGGTGTGTTGATATCATCATCCATCGCTTCAACAAAAGCTGCTTGAATCTCTTCGATAGCTTTCAGGTGGTCACCATCACTTGGAAGACTATCTTTAGCGTCATTAAAACGATAGTTCAAGTTGGCATAAGCCGTCTTCAAGTTATTTAGATTGTTGGTGGCATCTTGGATGTTTTCTTCGTTGAAACGTAATGGTGAACGGTAGTGCGCTGACGCTAAGAAGAAACGAACCACTTGTGGGTCCACTTGTTTCATCAAATCATGCGCCAAGACAAAGTTGCCTAGTGATTTAGACATCTTCTCATCGTCATCACCCATTGTCACAAAACCGTTGTGCATCCAGTAATTCGCAAAGGTATGACCCGTGTGTGCCTCTGATTGGGCGATTTCATTCTCATGATGAGGGAAAGTCAAATCATGACCCCCACCATGAATATCCAAGGTATCTCCTAAAAATTTCGTAGACATGACTGAACATTCGATATGCCAGCCTGGACGACCCTCACCCCAAGGAGATGACCAAGAAATTTCACCTGGTTTGGCTGCCTTCCATAAGGCAAAATCCACACTATCTTCCTTTTTAGTTTGGCTGTCCGCTTCCACACGTTCAGACGCACCCGCACGTAAATCATCGATATTTTGATCAGATAATTGACCGTAATGTTTGAATTTACGCGTTCTATAGTAGACGTCGCCGTCCACTTCATAGGCATAGTCCTTTTCAATTAAATCTTCAACGAAAGTGATGATATCATCCATATTTTCCATCACACGTGGATTTTTAGTCGCACGTTTGACATGAAGCGCATCTGTATCTTCATAGAATGCGGCAATATACTTATCCGCAATTTGTTCAGGCGTTAAACCTTCTTCATTGGCACGTTTAATAATCTTGTCATCCACGTCCGTAAAGTTAGATACGTAGTTTACATCGAAACCACGGTATTCAAAGTAGCGGCGTACTGTATCAAAAGCGACCGTAGACCGGGCATTCCCAATATGAATGTAGTTATATACCGTTGGCCCACACACATACATTGAAATCTTGCCTGGTACTAATGGTGTAAATACTTCTTTCTGATTGGTTAACGTATTGTAAATTTTTAGCATAATGTTTGCCCTTCCTATGTCCGAGAATTGAATCAATGATTGCCGTCGGTCTATTCTAGAGCGATACGAAAAAGCCGTCTGCATGCTGATACGGGTTGCTTCGTATACGCTTATTATAGAAACAGATCGACTACATTTTCAAATCGCTTATTTTTTGATAATGACAATTTGATGAGAGTGTTTTTCACTGTAGAATCCCCTTCATTCTAACACATTTCACGCCATACTAGAAATGAATGCTTAGCCAACGATCTACTATAGGTAATAATATTTACAATTCATGATGAAGCAGAAAGTAAAATAGTGTGTTTTATCTCTTTTGAGTTAAACACTCGGATTATCTCTCATTTATTTTTAATTTTAATCTCATTAAAACGATCTTTTTACCCACTTTTGTATGAAACAATTGTAAATTATACGAAAAATGAAATTCATCATTTTTTATACATGCCTATATTTGGCAAATCTTGTTGTTAAGCCTTTAAAATATTGCATAATACTAAGAAAACATTCAGTGGAAATACAAATAATGTACCCCTATATTATCGAAATGATAATAAAAATGAATATAATTTTTCTGTAGAATTCGACGTGTCTAGTTCTTGGGATTCAGTTTAAACTAATGAGTTTTCACTTATTTAACTAAATAAGTGAAAAAATTTGCTTCCTTCATTTATTTCCTCAGATAAATGAAAATTATCAAAAAAATTCATCTATTCCGTCATATAGATGAATTTCAGGAAAAAGATTCATTTATTGACGATAATAAGTTATAGAAACATCAAAAATTAACCTATTTCATTAAATAAATGAATTTTCATTTTACGTAACCCTCTCCATCTATTGACCGCTCTTATCCGCAGCTAATAATTATGATTCTATTATGGTGATATTTAAGTAATCTTTGTTTTAACAAAAAATGACCCGCTTACTCGGGTCATTTTTCATTTGTTATTAGTTTGTTGTTTCACTTGCTTGTGGTGCGCCGTCCCATACAGGGATGCTTGAACCTGCTGACATTTCGTCAATGATGGCCGCTACTTCGTCTGTTTGGTAGTATTCCAAAATTGTTTTGTAGGTTTCGTTTTCTGTTTGGTCTTCTTGAACGGCAATGACGTTGTAGTAAGGTTTTGATGTGTCTGCTACTGGTTCAAGGAAGATTGCATCTTGTGTTGGAATGTAACCTGCATCTGTTGCCATATCGTTATTGATGACTGAAATGTCTACATCGCCTAAGGCACGTGCTGTTTGGTTTGAAGCCATTTCTTCAAATTGTAAGTTTTTAGGATTTGATGTGATGTCACTAACTGTTGGCAGGTTACCTTTTGATGGATCTACTTCAATTAAGCCTGCTGTTTGTAGTAGTAATAAGGCACGTGAACCATTAGATACGTCATCCGGAATAGCTACTGTTGCGTTATCTGCTAAATCGTCAAGGCTTTCAATCTTTTCAGAGAAGACACCCATTGGATTTAAGGTGGTATATCCTAAAGTTGTATTGGTGTAGCCTGCTTCTTCATTGATTGAGTCCATGTAGATTTCTGTTAAGGCTGCATGCATGTCGATTGAACCATCTTGTAGGGCTTCGATTGGTTGACGGTAGTCAGTGAATTTTACCAATTCAAGTTCGATGTTTTCTTTTTCTAGTAAGACTTCTTGGAGGTATTCCCATTGGTCCGCCTTGTCCCCAACTAAGCCTACTTTTACTTTTGTTGTTTCGCTTGTTTGACCACAAGCTGCTAGAACCAAACCGACTAAGGCAAGGGCTAGTAATCGTACATATTTCTTCATTGTGCATTCTCCTCTGTATTTCTCTTCTTCCTCTTATTGTAGGTAAAGCCTAGGTCTATTGCAATACCCCTTCCATACCTATTTTGCATGAAGTTTGATACCCTAAGCCTATCATATATTGTCAGTTATCGAATGACATGATATAGAAAAACCAGCTAAGGGAGGTGGATGCCCTAGCTGGTTGGTTGGAACACATATTTAGATGAACTATTTCTTCACGCCATGGAAGAAGATATTCAGTAGTACGACGGTTACAGCACCGGCTACGATACCGCTTGATGTTAACCATGATAACCATTCTGGTAATTGTGCGAAAGCATCCGGTACGATTGAGACACCTAAACCAATGGTGATGGCTGCCCCAATCATAATTTGGTTACGGTTATCGCTAAGGTCTTGTGCACCTAGTACGCTGATACCATATGATAATACGTTACCAAATAGGAAAATCATTGCCCCGCCAAGTACTGGTGCGGGTACTGCTGTTGCGATAGCCCCAATTTTGGGTAGCAAACCACAAATCAACATCAAGATAATCAAGTTGATGAAGATGGATTTACGTTTTTGACCTGACATTTGTACCACACCAACGTTTTGAGAGAAGGCTGTTTGTGGTGAGGTATTAAAGATACCGGCTAGCAGGTAGCCAATCCCAACAGATAGGTATGAGCGACGTAAGTCAGCTTCGTCAATTTTCTTGTCTAACATGCCTGATAAGGCGTAATCAATGCCGGTTACTTCAATCATTGAGATAATCCCAACAATTGTCAAACTAATAATGGCTGAAAAGTTAAAGCTTGGTGCCGTAATAGCAAATGGCATTGGTAGTTGGAACCAAGATGCATCTAGGATTGGTTGGAAATCCATTTTACCCATAAAGATGGCAATGATCATACCTGCTACTAGACCAATTAAAATTGAAATGGATTGAAGGAACCCTTTGGTGTAGCGGTATAGGAATAGAATGATTAGGAAGGTAAGTAAGCCTAGGACTAGGTTGTCGATGTTACCGAAGTCGGCACTACCTTGACCTCCTGCCAGGTTATTGATGGCAACGGGAATTAAGGTTGCCCCAATTAAGGTCACGATCGTTCCTGTTACTAATGGTGGGAACAAATGCGATAATTTCGCAAAGATTGGTGCTAGTAACATGATGATGACACCTGCTGCTAGGATAGAACCAAACATGGTAGATAGACCGTATTGGCTACCCACCTTAATCATTGGGCCAATGGCAGTGAAAGAACATGCCATTACGACTGGTAGGCCGATACCGATGAATTTACCGCGGTATAGTTGTAAGAAAGTCGCAATTCCTGAAATAACGATATCCGCTGATACTAGGTATAAAGTTTGAGCGTTCGTAAAGTTTAGGCTACTAGATACGATAAGGGGTACGACGATGGCACCGGCATACATGGCTAGTAGATGTTGTAGTGACAGGAAGGTTGTCTTGGCACCAAAGATATCTTTGAAGTCGATATTTTTCACTTGTGGGCACCTATCCTATTCTGCCTCTTCGTCAACAAATGTTACTTTGTTGCCTGCTAATGAAGCGATACGGCAGATTGAATATAAATCTACGCCTGCTTCTAGTAAACGTTGACGTCCAGGTTGGAAAGATTTTTCAACACAGATACCAACACCGACTACTTCTGCGCCTGCTTGATTGACTAAATCGATTAAACCTAAGCTTGCTTCGCCGTTAGCTAAGAAGTCATCAATGATTAGGACTTTGTCGTCTGCGCTTAAATATTCTTTTGAAACGATGACGTCAGAGTCTTTGTCTTTGGTGAACGAATGCACGCGTGTTGCATATTTACCACTTGCAGTTAAGGTTGATGGTTCAGATTTCTTAGCGAACAACATTGGTACTTGGAAGTGTGAAGCAACTAATAATGCTGGTGCGATACCACTGGCTTCGATGGTTAATACTTTGGTAATTTCACGTGATTTAAAGTAATCAAAGAAGTTACTTTGGATTTCGTGCATCACTTTCGGATCGATTTGATGGTTTAAAAATGAGTCAATTTTTAAAATCTTTTCGTCGATGACAGTGCCGTCTTTTAGGATGCGTTCTTGTAAGTAATTCATTTTGTATAAATCCCCTCTTCTTTGTTGCTTGTTTTCATTTTTTTATATTATTTATTGTACGAACAATTCACTTGTATTGCAAGTTAATGTTCGCTTTAATTTTCCTATTTCTTCATATTTCTTTGAAACATACGCTTTATGTTAGTTTTTGGTTCTATTTTGAATTTTTATATCAAATAGAAAGCCCTCAAAGGCCAGACACTGTGTCTGTTCTTTGAGGGCTTATGCTTATTGCTATTTACCAAAGGTTTCTTGGATGATGCTATAAGATGCTTTGAGACGTTCTGCGGTCAATGGTACATTCCAGTTGTCCCATGTATAGGTCTTGGATGGGGCTTGATATAGGACCTGGTCTTTATCATCTAAGTAGGTTGCCCCAATAGTGATGTCTTCGACCTTGACGGTGGCGTCCAGGCCATCTGCCATGATGTCGCCTTGGAATTCTTTCTGGCTTGGATCTTTGGCTGATAGTAGTAACCATGGTAATCTAACTTCAATTACACCCGTTTCTTCGTTGACGTAATAGTCAGCTAGCGAATTGTAGTCTGGTGAAGCGGGGTCACCGTTACCTTCAAGGAGTTTGCCGGTTTCATAGGCTTTAAATGGCTCCAACTTGTCTTCATCTACATTGTAATAGCGACGGTTTAAGGCTGCCATGGTATAAAGTAAAATTCTAAAGAATAGGTTCATCTTCTCCACGCAACCTTTCTATGACCCTTTCCATAAACGTCTGTAAAATCCGTAAATTTAAAGGCCTCGTGATAAAGTCATCAATACCAATTTTAAAGGCATGAATGATTTCTTCCTCTGTCGTCCCCATTGACATCATAATCACAAAATATGTTGGCTATTTGGCAGTTCCCTTAATCGTCTAGTCACTTCAAACCCATCTAATTTCGTCAAATTATCGTTGAGCAGGACGACCTGCTTTTGCTTCGAATGAAAAACCTCTGATTGAACAAATGCATTGCCATCCAGAAAGGTATCAATTTCGATATCGAAGCCACTGGCCTGAATATCTTCGCCTACCATCCGTAGTGCTTCCGCAAAAATGGCA
The DNA here is from genome assembly GCF_002252085.1 of Aerococcus sp. 1KP-2016. Lineage (GTDB taxonomy): Bacteria > Bacillota > Bacilli > Lactobacillales > Aerococcaceae > Aerococcus. The sequence continues at coordinate 32,178 of NZ_NEEY01000012.1, read as the reverse complement.
TCATCCTCGATGATTGACAAGTGAATCTTTTCGTTACCCATAATTATCCCCCACAAACACGTGCTCTTTGTTTTCTATTTCCTCAATTTTATTATAATAGGAACACTTCTTACCTATCCATTTTAACCTAAAATACATATAATTTTAGTGAAAAATATCGCTGTATACGTTTACAGTAGTATAGCATAGTTCGTGGGTTTGTGGATTTTGACCCGTATAAATTTGTACAAAATACCCACCAATTTTGCCTAGTAAACCAGGTGCATTGGTGGGTAAAAATCACATCAATTTTTTTTTGTTGAAGAGTGGCCCGCAAAAAAAAAAAGAACCATTATCGAGGGAGAGTTGTTCTACACTTGCTGACAACACTGCGATTAGAGAATGAACATGTCATTCTCTAATTTTGGGCGTTTTTATAGAGAATAAATTGCGATGCTATAAAATATGTTCTTTTTTTATAGTATATATTCCCATATTTGACAGATTTTATTATTTATAAAGAATGAGCCGTCATTTAATAATATTGGTCATTTTTTTATAGAATGAAATTTTATATTATAAAATTTCGCATTATTTTCTAGTATCTCGAATTATTCTATAATTAGGTCATTCACAATACAGGAAAAGCGGTTGGAAGCATTTGTCCCAACCGCTTTTTCTCTCATCCTTTAGTCTAGTTCGAAAAAGCTGTCCCTTGCCCACTGGAAGAATAGTTTGCGTCTCACTTCGTGCGCCACGGCACTATTCTTCCAGTGGTTAGGGCCATAACGCTTTTTCTCTCATCCTTTTAGAAGTCGTAGTCGTCCTCGTCCATGGCTTCTGATTCACCCATCAAGTATGAGTTACCTACTTGTGAGAAGAAGTCATGATTACTTGAGTCTGTTGAGATGCCGTTCATCACGATTGGATTGACGTTTTCGGCCATACCGTCTGGATAGAAGGCTTCAAAACCAAGATTTTGCAAGGCTTTATTAGCATTGTAATGTACAAAGGTATTTACTTCTTGAGTCCAACCTACTTGGGTGTAAATTTCCTCGGTGTATTTTTCTTCATTTTCCATCAAATCGAAGAGTAAGGCATACATCCAATCTTTCAAAGCATTTTGTTCTTCAAGTGGTAAGGCATTGAAGCCTTTTTGGAATTTGTAGCCTAAATAAGTCCCATGAACTGACTCATCGCGGATGATCAATTTGATAATTTCCGCGACATTTTCTAACTTGTTGTTACCTAGATACCACAGTGGTGCATAGAAACCTGAATAGAATAGGTAGGTTTCTAAGAATACACTGGCTACTTTTCTTTGAAGACCTGTGCCATTTTGATAAATTTCATTGATTCTTCTAGCCTTGTATTGTAGATATTCATTGTTATTGGCCCAGTCAAAAATTTCGTCAATTTCACGGCTGGTATTCAAGGAAATGAAAATTGTTGAGTATGATTTGGCATGAACGGATTCCATAAATAGAATGTTGTTTAATACAGCTTCCTCATGTTGGGTCCGCACAGCGTCGCGCATCACATTCGCGCCTTCTTCAGATTGCAAGGTATCCAAGGCGGTTAACCCTGCAAAGGCTTTATTCACAACATCGCGTTCTTCATCCTTTAATAAGCGCCAATCATCGCGGTCATTAGAAACCGGAATCCGGGTATCCAACCAGAATTGGCTGGTTAATTTTTCCCAGGTAGATTTATCAATAGCGTCCTCTACGCGGTCCCAGTCAATCGATTTATAATAAGTAACATTGTCATTGGTCGGTTCTCCGCCAATAATTTGATTAAAATATTTTTTCTTGGTCATGGTGATGGTGTCCTCCTAGATCTTGTGTGCTGATAACCTGTCTCTTCTAACTTGTCGCAACAAATCCCTAAATTAAGCATGACTCACATTGATCTACACCAATCTCTTTGGCGAAGTCATCGGTGTATGTACGCACATAATAAATCGATTTAATGCCTTTTTTCCAGGCGTAGTTACGTAAGCGGTTTAAATCGCGGGTTGTCATCTTATCGGTGCTGCCATTTTTCCATTCATATAGGCCTTCCGGAATGGTAGATTTCATGAATAGTGTCAGCGACATCCCTTGATCAATATGTTGCTGTGCCACGGCATAGGTGTCTATTACCTTCCGCATGTCGGTATCATAGGCAGACTGATAATAGTGAATCGTTTCGTTATCTAAATACGGCGCAGGATAGTACATAGAACCAATATTTGTTTCTTGACGATTCTCAATCAAATGCACAATTGGATGCAAGGAAGACGACGCCTCATTGATGTAGGAAATTGATCCCGTTGGTGCGACAGTAAGTAAATAGGCATTATATAGACCGTCCGTCATAATCGCTTGATTTAAATCCGCCCAATCATCCGGCGTTGGCACATGAATATTCGCAAAGATTTCGGCTACCTTTTCAGACTTGAAGCTAAAAGGACTTTGCCCATCAATATAACGTTCACGGATATATGACCCATCAGCATAGGCTGATTTTTCAAATTCAAAGAAGCTTTCCCCACGTTCTTTGGCAATACGGTTGCTGGTCTTGAGTGCGTAGAATCGTAAAACACGGAAATAGGCGTCGGTTAATTCTAGCGCTTCCTCTGAACCATAGTGAATGTGGTTGGTTGCAAGTGCCGTATGCAAGCCCATGGCCCCTAATCCAACAGAATTATAAGCGGCATTACCACGTTCCACACTTGGTACCGCCTTTATTGACGTCATATCTGATACTGCCGTTAAGGCACGCACTGCGATATCGATTGATCTTTCGATATCGGCTGTCTTGAGCATTTCAGTGATATTTGTTGAAGCCAAGTTACATGAAATATCTAGACCAACAGATGCATAGGACAAATCTTCATTTAGTTCGGATGGTGATTGCACTTGCATAATTTCTGAACACAAATTGGACATGGTAATGGTACCGTCAATAGGATTCTCACGGTTGGCTGTATCAATGTTCACGATATATGGATAGCCAGATTCTTGTTGCAATTTAGAAATTTCTTGCTCCAATTCACGCGCATTAATCTTGTACTTTTTGATGTCTTTGTTGGCGACCATTTCTTCATAATGGGTGGTGATGTCAACATAGCCGAAGGGCTGACCATAGATTCTTTCGACGTCGTAAGGGCTGAACAGATACATGGGTTCATTGGTCTTCAAGAGTTCGTAGTATTTGTCTGGTACAACGAGGCCAAGTGACAACGTTTTTACCCGTATTTTTTCGTCAGCATTTTCCTTTTTCGTTGAAAGAAATTCATAAACATCTGGATGGAAGGCGTTCAGATATACAACGCCGGCCCCGTTTCGTTGGCCCAATTGGTTGGCATAAGAGAAGGCGTCTTCCAAGAGTTTCATGACGGGCACTACGCCTGAGCCAGCGTTTTCAATGCCTTTGATGACTGACCCCGCTTCGCGCAAGTTAGACAGATTGACGCCAACGCCACCACCGCGTTTGGATAATTGTAAGGAGGAGTTGATGGCACGTCCGATTGATTCCATGTTGTCTTGCACATCAATCAGGAAGCAGGATACCATCTCGCCGCGGCGTTTCTTACCGGCATTTAGGAAAGTCGGTGTGGCCATTTGCAAACGATGTTGAATGTGTTCTTCCGCGATACCCCAGGCCAATTCTTCATCGCCATCTGCTAAATAAAGTGCCACAAAGGCGATGCGGTCTTCGTAACGTTCTAAGAAGCGCTGATTATCGTTCGTTTTGAGCGCATATTGGGTATAGAATTTGTAAGCCGCCATGAATGATTTAAAGCGGAATTTGTAGCTGTACAAGTGGTCGAACAGGGATTTAATGAAATCAAAATCATATTTTTCGATAAATGTACGTTCAATATAGTCATTATCCATTAAGAAATGAATCTTTTCATGCAATGAATGGAAGAAAACGGTATTAGGATTCACATACTCCAAAAAATAGGCACGGACTGCTTCCTTATCCTTATGCAGTTGGATTTGCTTCGCTGCCGTTGGGATATTTACCATATTATTTAGTTTGAAGTAGGTAATTTCCTTGGTATTTTCAATGCTTAACTTTTTCGTATTGGTCAATTTCCTCTAACTCCTTTGTCAATTTGGCAACATCTAGTGGGGATCCTTGGAATTCAAAACCGTGTAAGACGGGAACATCAAAGAGTGCCGATAATTCTTTGACTGTTACACAGAATAATTGGGCAAAATTGCGGTTGCCACCACCGAAGAATCCTTTGCATAGTTGGGCGTTGTCACCGCATTCTAGAAATTCTTCTGCTGTTTCAATGACATCACCATAGACATGACTTTCATATGACGGGATGACCATGATAAATGGTTCAGACATTTCAATAGCTTCCTTGTCACTGGAAATTTCGTATTTATCGAAGCCCGTCACCTTATTTACAAATTTGCGCGTTTGGCCAGTTAATGAGTAGTAAACTATGCACGCCATGCTGCCACCAACGCTTCCAATTTTTCAGGGACGTAGCCATGAAAGGCATTACCTGTACTATCTGCGATAACTGGTAAAGCTTGGTAACCCATTGCGCGTACTTCTTCTAGATAGGTTTCTTCTAAATCTACACGTTTTTCTTCAAAGGGCACATCTTGTGCTTGTAAGTATTTTTTGGCAAAGATACATTGTGGGCAGCCACTCTTAGCATAAACAGTAATCGTCATATTTCATCTCTCCTTATTGTTAAAACCCTATATATTGGGTCATACTTTTGAAACCACACCCTATATATTGTGTTTCGCAATTCCAAGTATAGCTAGTCGAGATAGGGCCTTCAACGAATGGCACCATTTAAATTTTGGCATAAAACAAGCTGTATTTTTTGAAGATAGCTAATCCACGTTGGCATACGCTGGTCAGGAATTAAATGAAAAAGACAATGCGGGAATATTGGCTGATGAACACATTTTTTGTTTTTATGTGATGAATGGGCTATATGAAAAGCCCGCAACCGTTGGCGAAATACAGGTGCGGACTTTTGAGAGATGAAAATAGCGCATTTTGCTATTCATCATTACGTACGAGGTTGGGATAAAATGATACAATCATAAATTTCCATCTTTATCATGTAGATTCCTAAAACCTGTGACTTATTTAGGAAAATAGGCCTCTCAACAACTAATCTTATGACTTATATAGAAAAATAATCCACCATTATCCAACCTTGTGACTTATATAAGAAAATAGGCCTCTCTCCAACCAATCCTGTGACCTATATAGGAAAATAGGCCACCATTATCCAACCTTGTGACTTATTTAGGAAAATAGGCCTCTCAACAACCAATCCTGTGACCTATATGAGTTAAATAAGTCACAGCCAAAAGGAGCACAACCCTACATGATATATTTTAGGGCAATCAAAAAAGAGACCGGGATTTTCCCGGTCTCTTCGTCGTGCCTATCTTATAGTCCAGCTAAGGCTTGGTCTAAATGATGTGCTACTTTTTCTTTTCCTAATACTTCAATTGTTAATCCAATTGAAGGACCGTGTTGTTCACCTGATGTGGCTACACGGATTGGCATGTATAGGTTTTTACCTTTGATCCCTGTTTCTTTTTGAACAGCTTTGATAGCAGCCATGATGTTTTCTTCAGTGAAATCTGCTTCAGCAATTTCAGCTAATTTTGCTTGGAAAGCAGTTAATACTTCCTTCACGCCTTCGCCTTCAAGTACAGCTTTGGCTTCGTCAGCGATAGATAATTCATCTTGGAAGAACATGTCTGACAATTCAACGATTTCAGCTGCATAAGACATTTCGTCTTTATACAATGATACCAATTTTTCTATCCATGCTAATTCTTCTGCTGATGGATTTTCAGATACACGACCAGCTTTTTGTAGATGTTGGATTGCTAAGGCAGCAACTGATTCTGCATCTGCAGCTTTCATGTAACGGTTGTTGATCCATTCTAGTTTCTTGTTATCGAAAGCAGCTGGTGATTTACTCAAACGTTTTGTATCAAAGATTTCGATTAATTCGTCATGAGAGAAGATTTCTTCTTCACCTTTTGGCGACCATCCTAATAAGGTAATAAAGTTGAACATTGCGTCTGGTAAGTAACCAAGATCACGGTATTGTTCAATAAATTGTAGGATTGATTCGTCACGTTTAGATAATTTCTTACCAGTTTCAGAGTTGGTAATCAATGTCATATGGCCGAATGTTGGACGTTCGAAACCTAATGCATCGTAAATCATCAATTGTTTTGGTGTGTTGGCAATATGGTCGTCACCACGTAATACATGTGAGATTTCCATCAAGTGGTCGTCTACTACAACGGCAAAGTTGTATGTTGGCATACCGTCTTGTTTACGGATAACGAAGTCCCCTGAAATGGCTGCAGATTCAAATGAGATTTCACCTTTCACCATATCATCAAACGTATAGGTTGTGTTTTCAGGTACGCGGAAACGGATGGTTTCTGGACGGCCTTCAGCACGCGCTGCTTCGATATCTGCTTGAGAACGGTCACGCCATTTGCCGATGTAACGAGGTGTTTCACCGTTAGCAACTTGGGCTTCGTGTTCTGCTTCGATTTCTTCAGAAGTATCGAAAGCGTAGTAAGCTAGACCTTTTTCTAGTAACTCATCAAGGTAGCGATCATAAATGTCTTTACGTTCTGATTGACGGTATGGGCCGTATTCGCCTGGCTTGTCTGGACCTTCATTCCATTCAATTCCTAACCAAGTTAGGTTTTCTAATTGGCTTTTTTCTCCATCTTCAATATTACGTTTCGTATCTGTATCTTCAATACGGATAATGAATTCCCCATCGTTGTGACGAGCGAATAAGTAGTTGAACAAGGCCGTACGAGCATTCCCAATATGTAAATGACCAGTTGGACTTGGCGCATAACGTACGCGAACTTTATCTGACATTATATTTTCTCCTTTTTATTGTAAGCATTCAATTAAAATAGGTTGGCAGAATTTACCAACCTATTTCTTCATCGTTATTATTATATAACTAGTCAGCTATTTTGGCAAAGACCATGCGTCCCGCATTGGTTTGAATAGCTGAAGTAATCTCCACACGTAGGCTTTCATCGATGTGATGTTTTCCTTCTTCGACAACGATCATGGTACCATCATCCATATAGGCCACACCTTGTTGGCGTTCAGTTCCTGCTTTGACAATATGCACTGTCAGCATTTCACCTGGAATCACGACTGATTTAAGCGAATTTGCTAATTCATTGATGTTTAAGACCTTAATCTTATGGAATTGACTGACCTTATTTAAATTGTAATCATTTGTGACAACTACGCCATTGACCACTTTGGCTAAAAGCAGCAATTTCAAGTCAACTTCAGATTCATCTTCGAAATCACCTGCATAGAAATCAACTGTGACATCATCCAACGCTTGTATTTGGTTCAAAATATCTAATCCTCGACGACCACGGACACGTTTGACCGAATCCGCAGAGTCTGCGATATATTGCAACTCTTTCAAAACGAAGTTTGGCACCACGATGACACCTTCGATAAAGCCGGCTTTCAACACGTCAAGAATACGGCCGTCAATGATGACAGATGTATCCAAGATTTTGTAGGGTTGGTAGTCGTCCACAGCGGCTGGCTTCATGGCTAGCAATGCTTCGGTATAGCGGTCTTGCGTGCTCACTTCGGCTGTAGCCGTCCCTGTTTCCACGGCTGTTGCTTGCGGATCGACTGTACTTTTCCCATCAGTCACTTCGGTACGTCTCACTTGTGGTAAGCGGGTCGCCAGGTCCATAATTTCTGCACTCTTATTGGAAAAGATGTAAAAACCAGATAGGCCAAGGACGATTGTTACGATGATTGGCAAGACGTTTGAAATAAATGGCCACCCTATGGCTACTAACGGAATGTTAATTAACCATGCTAGGACTAGTCCTAAAATAACACCTAGACCTGAAATAATCACTTTTTCAATTGAAAGTTTACGTAAATCTTTCTCCACATTGCGTATAGATCGAAGTAACAACGGTTGTATTAACCAGTAAATAAGATAAAGAATAATTGCACCAAGCACAAGGTTAACTATCGGATTGTAGAAAACTTGAATGTTAATGTTTAACAAACGCCAAATGAATGGCAATAGGTAATAACCTAATGAACTACCGAGTATAACTACGATTACTCTAGACACAATTTTCCAAAATCTATCGTTCATGTATTTCACCTCCTCAAATAAAATCACAAGATTGTTAAGCGGTTTCTTTCGGAAATTACCGCATTTTAAGTATACACTTTTTTACAATCTTTACACAATCATATACGAAAAAGACAATTTCTGCATCCCATTTTACCATTAAAATTTAATCTTAAGTTTTTCATTAGATTAGTTTTGCCGTGGGAATGGCATCCTTCATATATTACATGTCAAAATATTGAAAAGAGGCTAGGACAAAAGATTAAAACCATAGATTTTTCGTCCTTACAGTGTACGTTCCTATTGAGCTGTGGGATCATTGAAAGCCAAGGTCTTTCAATTTGAATCGAGCCAAGGTCTCGAATTCATCCTCGTTCACGTCTAAGGAACTACACTTTCAGTCCTTAAACCTGTTCCCATGATATATTTCAATCAAAATTTATAAGGATTTTTCAAAGTAAAAGGCGTACACAACTCTGTTTAAGAATTGTGTACGCCTTTTTAGAGGCCTTTTGTCCCAGCCTCTTATTTTTTATCTTGGGAAGACGGAGTTGAGCACTTCACTCACCGTAGTCACCCCAACAATTTTGATTTTTTCTTTACCTGTTAGACCTGACATGGCATTTTTAGGGATAAAAATGCGTTCAAAGCCTAATTTTTCTGCTTCTTGGACACGTTCCGCAATCCGGGTAACACGACGGATTTCACCCGTCAGACCAATTTCACCGACAAAGCAATCGGTTGGTTTTGTTTCCTTTTCGCGGTAACTTGAGGCAATGGCGACGGCGATGGCCAAGTCGATTGCGGGCTCATCTAATTTCACGCCACCTGTTGATTTCAAGTAGGCGTCTTGATTTTGTAACATTAGGCCGGCACGTTTTTCAAGGACAGCCATAATCAAGGATACCCGTGAGTAATCTAGGCCACTGGCTGTACGCCGCGCATTTCCAAAGGATGTTGGTGTCAGTAAAGCCTGGATTTCGGTTAGGATTGGACGGGTACCTTCCATAGAAGCGACGACCGCTGACCCATTGGCACCGGCTAGTCGCTCTTCTAAGAATAATTCGGACGGATTCGTTACTTCGTGTAGGCCGTCCTGTTGCATGTCAAAGACGCCGATTTCGTTGGTGGAACCAAAACGGTTCTTCACGGCACGTAGGATTCTAAAGGTGTCATGTTTTTCCCCTTCAAAATAAAGAACGGTGTCCACCATATGTTCCAAGATTCTTGGTCCAGCGATGTTCCCTTCTTTGGTTACGTGGCCGACGATAAAGATACCAATGTTGTTTGATTTCGCGATTTTCATTAGCTCGGCGGTTGTTTGGCGGACTTGTCCGACTGAACCGGCCGTTGTAGTGGCATCTTCATGGGTCATGGTTTGAATGGAGTCGATGACGACAAAGCGCGGTTTTAAGTCGTAAATGACGTCTTGAATAGCGGCCATGTCGGTTTCGGCATAGACGTAGAAGTCTGCACCGGCAAAGCCTAGGCGATCTGCCCGTAGCTTGATTTGGTGCATAGATTCTTCCCCTGAGACATAGAGTACGGGCCCGGCACTTTTATGCAGTTCGGCCGATACTTGGAGCATCAAGGTTGATTTACCAATCCCCGGGTCACCCCCGATAAGGACGAGTGAACCTTGGACCACGCCCCCACCCAATACGCGATTAAGTTCACCCATTTGTGTTTGTACACGTGGCGTTTCTTCGCCCTTGACTTGATCTAGTTTGGTTGGTTTCATGCGACTTGAGGCATGTCCAGTATGACTAGCTTCGGGATGGGCGATGGTTTTGCCGTATACACGTTCTTCTTCCATTTGATTCCAAGCGCCACAATTGGGACATTTGCCGTAAAATTGAACACTTTCATAACCACATGCCTGACAGACGTATTTGGTACTAGCTTTTTTTGCCATGGCTTTGGCTCCTTTCTAAGACTTTTCGACTACTTACCTGATGAACCAAAGCCACCTGAACGGACTTGATCCAAGGGTTGATCATCTGAAGTCGTTAAGAATGAAAGGAAGATACCTTGCGCAATACGTTCCCCTTTTTTGATGTGGACGTCGTGCAAGCCAAAGTTCACCAACTGTACAAATAAATGCCCTTCGTTGCCTTCGTTGTTGTAGTAATCTGCGTCCACAATCCCCACGCCATTTGGTAGGGAAAGACCGCGTTTTAAGGGGTTTGAAGACCGACATGTTAATTGTAGGTATTCATTCTCACCCATAAACGCTTTTAGACCCGTTGGTACAAGCACTGGTTTCATGGCAGATTCGTCTGCCTCACTAGCAACATTTAGATGGGCAATGTCCTTTAAGACATATTTCACCCCTGTTTTCCACATTGCTGGTACGACTATATCTTCAGCCGCTGCGATATCATAGCCGGCTGACATGGTTGTGGAACGTCTTGGTAATTGGATTTCTTGATCTGTTTGGTAGGCTGAAATTACTTCAAAGCCTCGTTTTGCTTGGTTTGTCATTACTATTTCCACCCCTTACTCTCGATACATTATATTTCACTGACCTATTGTACCATTGATGGCGTGATTTCTAAATGCAGAGGTTTCTGTCTACGGTGGGCTTATTTCTGAACCATGTCCCTGCTATTGAATTGGCAACCAGCGTAGAAAACATTCATTTTTATACGTTTTCTGCGGGCACTTCTGCTTCGTCAGCTGGTACTTCTTCTGGCGCATCGACTTCGCTCGTTTCTGCGTCCGCCACTTCTGCCACTTCTTCTGTCACTTCTTCTGTCACTTCTGGTTCATGGTAGTTCGCATCTTCAAAGGCTTCATCGTTGTCTGCTTCACCTTCAATATGTTCCGCATCCTCTTTATTAATCCAAACGGACATTGATCCTGAATGGACCTTAAACACACCAGTACCATCTTCTTCAATTCTTACTGAACCTTGGATTTCACCCATTGCGTCAATCCACTCTTCGCCAGCGTGTAGTTCACCAACGTACATACGTTTCTTAGCATGGTTACCGTTTGTAGCGATGAAAGCTAGACCATTTGGATGTTCATCATCACCAGTACGGGTGTATCCAATACAGTTTTTGTGATCAAAATAATCATGTTGGTCACCGTAAGCATTCTCACGTCTTAAGGCTAACAAGGTATCTAAGGTTTCACGGAAGCCTTTGAAATGGATACTTTCGATACCATAGTAGTCACCATAGAAGATGGTTGGTAAACCAGATTTATTCAATAGAATAATGGCGTAGGCAATTGGTTTAAACCATTCATCTACCCAAGATTCTAAGGCTTGACCCGGTTGCGAATCATGGTTGTCCACAAAAGTGACGGCCATATTTGGACGACCTTGTAATAGTGAACCTTCTAATAATGACCCCATGTCAAATTGATCCCATGAAGATGCTGCTTTTTTGAAACGATGGTGTAATGCCACATCAAATAAATCGATTTGATAATCGGTTTCTTCAAGATAGTCGAATAAGACACCTTGGTTACTTTGCCAGTATTCACCAATCACATAGATATCCGGATGAGTTTCACGCAAAGCCGTAATAAATTTATCGATGAAAGAAAATTCGATATGTTTTAAGGCATCCATTCTAAAGCCATTCAAATTGAAATTGTCTAAATACCAATTCCCCCATTTGATGACTTCTTCTTGGACATGGGGATTACTGTAATCGATATCCGCAAACATTAGGTAATCAAAGTTACCATTTTCTGAGTCCACTTCTTCGTTATCAGCCAACCCTTGTTCTCACCTTTAATCATGAAAATGCCCGATTCACCCGTTTTGTTATCGAAATCAGTACCTGAGAAACAGTTGAAGTCCCAAATGAAATCAGAGTATTTACCTTGACGACCGGGGAAAGTAAATTTGGTCCAGCCTTCAATGTCACGGGCTTCGCCTATTTTTTCTTGACGGTTGTTTGGATTTACAGGATAGGCTTGGAAGATTTCAGTTTCGTCTGCCCCACCCTTATGGTTTAAAACAGCATCCGCTAAAGCCCAAATACCGTGTGCTTGTAATGCATCAATGGCTGCTTGATACTCTTCCCTTGTTCCGTATTTGGTACGAACAGTCCCTTTTTGATCGAATTCTCCGATGTCGAATAGGTCGTATGCACCATAACCAACATCACCACTTGATTGCCCCTTAGTTGCTGGTGGCATCCAGATATGGGAAATCCCAATCTCTGCTAAGTGTTCTGCATCTTCCGCTAAATGTTGCCATAACTTACCGTCATCCGGCAGGTCCCATTCAAAATATTGCATTAATACGCCGTTCATTACCATCGAAAGCCCTTCTTTCATGAATTCAATTTTTATGAAGCTTTATTGTTTATATTATAATCATAAGGTTATTATACCCACTCTTTGAAACGTTTCGCAATCCTGGGCTTCTATTTCCTTACTTGGCTGGGCGTGCCAAGCATATATACACCGCTACTAGTAGTTGACGGGTAAATGGTCGTAAAAGGCGGGTGGCTTCGTATAATATATACGCAATTTTGTCCTATTTGCGCCGTGAATTTTTCATCATATTTGTGACCCCTTACAATTCCGTGAAATAAAGGGGAATTTTCCTTGAATATTCGGCGAAAAGCCTTTAATTATTTCCTCATTTTATATAGAATAAGAGTAATAAGATTTATCAGGTACGATCACCTTTGGCGTATATCGCCATAAATTTCCCTAAACCTTCGAAATACGATTAAAAATTCTAATAAAAGGGTGCTATACATGCGAAAATTTATTACATTTATCTTCATAGCAAGTGTTTTGCTATTGATTGGTAGCCACGTGGAGGCGAGTGAGTCTTCTACGGATCTCGGTTTAGCTGTTGGGCAAACACTAAATGAGACCGAATCTTACAAACAAACGACTGTCATCCAACAATTTGAGACGGCTGCGCCCGATACCACGCGCGATACCGTAATGGCCAATCTTTCTTATGCTTCGATTGAAGATTTTTCTGGTAAGATTATTGAAAAGACAAATGATGCTAGCCAAAAACAGGCTGAGTCTATTTTGCAAGTGGAGACTGAAAATCAACAAACGGCTTACAAACAAGATGATCAAGACTGGCGACAGTCGCTGACGAATGATTCTTTCCTTGGTCAGTTACAAGTGCTTTCGCTGGATCAGATTTCGGATTTACTGACTTTTCTTGATGCGACCGGTGAATGGAAGGGTAGTTTAACTGACCAAACGTTGACCTTCCAAGGCGCGGATGAAAATCTAACCAACTTGTTGAACCAAGTGGTGAGCGACCCCTATAATGCGGGAGCTAACCATGCTGTTTCGATTACCGTGGATCGTCAAAGTAAAACCATTACGGCCATTGATTGGCAAGTGACGGGGACAAGTCGTATTGATAATCAAGCGATTACCACAGACCTTTCAGTCAAATTGACAAGCAAGTAGTCGTTTTGCCCCTTGACCTTGGACATCTCTAGTAATTTCTAGCACATGAATAAAGGAGTTTTTATGAGTCGTTATACTGTGGGTATTATTTTTGCCCTTTTATGTATTGCTGTTAATATTTATATCATTTGGAAGGGGCAAACCCCTGACGGCATGACTGCCGCCCAACAAGCGCGCTTAAAATTAATTGGTGGCGTTCTTTTACTATTGGCCTTTATCGCCCTTACTTTTGGCCCACAACTAGGCTTGCAGTAAATCGTTTCATCAACATCTACAAGACACGAAAAACCACTAACCATTCCGAGACATATGTTTCGGTTTGGCTAGTGGTTATTTTTTTACCCTAAATTATAGGCTACGCTTAATATCAAATGTTTGGTTTGATGCTTCAATCTTTTGTTTATTACCGAAGACAACTAAGTTATCCGCATCTAAGGCTTCTTGAATGGTTTCTTTGTAAGCAACTAGGTCAGAAAGTTTGGTATCCAAGGCTTCAGATAGGCTTTCATCAACCATTTCATGGGTCAAGCCCTTGAAGTAGCGCGTAGACAACAAGCTGTTGACATTAGCCGGCGCTAAAGGCGCATGGAAAGCTGACATCGAACCAATAATCAATTGATCCAAATCCTCTTGGGTTAAGTGAGAATCAGCAAGGAAATCTGGCATTGCTTGGTAGACATCCACAGTCTTGTCCACGTTTGGATCGCGGTAAGAATACGTCGTGATATCCCCAGAAGACGTGATGGAAATACCCGCACCGTATGCGCCCCCCTTGGCTCTAATATTTTCGTGTAAATAATCTTTCGACAAGATTGAACCAATAATCATCGCCTTACCGTTGAAGGTTTTCGGATCCACTTGTCCTCCCACAGATACGTATTGGACATTACCATTTGTTAAAATAGCTTCGTGTCCATGACCCGGCAAGTCAAAGTGGATGCTAGTAGCATCGATATTGTCGACGGTATTTGCACCGTCAACAAAGGCATTAACTTGGTCAAGTAAAATCGTTTTATCTTCTGCATCCGCCGTTAGGAAAACTGTCAATTGACGTGGATCCCATAATTTCGCATTCACCGCTTCAACGCGGGCGGTAAATTCGTCGCCTCGTTCATCAAAGTGTTCAATCAAATCTGCTAAATGATCGTAGAAACCAAGACCAGAAATCGTTTCTGCGTATTTTGAAGCTTGCGAATATTTGGCACGCAAACGTGAAATCGCCACCGTATGGCCAGAATTTTCGTAACCTTGGCTCATATTTGATTTCGTACGTTGTAAGATATTTAAAATACGGGCTTTATCAGAGAAGTCTGTATTTTTTTGTGTGTCTTGCAATAGTTCAAAACCACGTTGACTATTGTCACCAATGGCCGCAAATGACGCAAATATGGTTGGCACATATTGATTGGTAGCAAATTCCTTAACGAAGGTCTTTGGTCGCATGATGATACCTGAAGTGGTTTTCATCGTTTCAATATCCATTTGCTCATATGTCATGTTGCTCGTATTTAATAGCCCTGCCAACACAGCGACATAATTCACATATGGTAAATCTTCCACTGGTAAGTGGTCAATTTGATAAGCCAATTGTACATAGCGAATGCCAGAAGCATCTTGTTCGTGGAAGCGAACAACTACACCATGATTTGCTGCCAGTGTTTCTTCAGGAATAAGCGCCGTTTTGCGTGGTACATCTGATAGGGCCAATTTCGGCAAACTCGCGCGCGCTTCTTCTGTATCTGGCGTATCTTGATAGGTTCGTAAGGCTTCATTTGTCGCAATCAAATCTGCCATTTCTTGGTCAGACATGGCTGCCTTTTCACTAGCCAAGGCTTCTGCTAAGGCTTTGTCCTTTTCATCGAATAAGCCCACTTTTGGTTGGTAAACGGCGATGAGTTTGGTCGATGGATCCAGCAAGTTTTCCTTGATCCAATTTTCGTAAAAATCGGTATCCAATTTCGCACGTAAATCATCAAAGTATTTAGAGAAATTCAAAGCTTCTGTCACGTCAACACCGTAGCGCCAAGACATGGTCATTTGAATTTCGTAGGTAATCCCCTTCATGGCACCGCCTGCTTGACGCGCTGCAAATTCGCGTGTGTTAATCACAGCTTCTAGTAAGTCACGGTTAATGCCCTTGTTTGCTTGCTCAACAAGGGTTTCTTGAATCACTTCAAGGGCTTTTTCTTTATTGGCTGGATTGAATTGTTTTAACACAAAACCAAAATCGACAAAATAGCCGTCTGAACCTAAAGCTTCCACTTCTTCAGATAAACCAGCCGCAATTAGGGCTTGGCGGATTGGGGCAGCTTCAGTTTCAATCAAGGCTTCGCTCATCAAATTGGCAACGTAATTATTGGCAATATCCGCTGAATTTCCGGCAGGCATACCGTACACAAGATATGAATCTGTTTCGACAGTCTTACGTTCATCAGCATCATAGTAGCCTACATATTCGGTCGTACCTGGTTTAACTGCAGGTAAATCATAGTCAACGGTTTTGCCACTAGCTTTAAATTCACTAAAGAAATCCCCATCGATTTGCGCTAAGGCACGGTCGATATCAATATCGCCATATAAATATGCTAGGGCGTTATCCGGACGATATAAATCTGTATGGAATTGCTTGAAGTTCTCCCATGTTAGGTTTGGAATATCATAGGGATAACCACCTGATTCGTGGGCATAGGTAGATTCAGGGTGTAAATTGGCAATGACATCTTGCATGATAATACGTTCCGCATCTGAATACGCACCACGCATCTCATTGTAGACTACCCCGTTGTAAATTAGGTCGTCATCTTTATCAAATAACTCTTTATGCCAACCCTCTTGACGGAAAATATTTTCCTCACTCGTCATACGTGGGAAGAAAACGGCATCCAAATAGACATCTGTCAAATGATGGAAATCTTCTTCATTCATAGAAGAAACCGGATAGATGGTCATATCTGAAAACGTCATGGCATTTAGAAAAGTACTCATTGATGTCTTCAACATGGTCATAAATGGATCCTTAGCTGGATATTTACGCGAACCAGATAAGACTGAATGCTCTACAATATGGGCTACCCCCGTCGAATCCTTTGGTGGCGTTTTAAAACCAATACCAAACGTGCGGTTTTGGTCATCATTTTCCACCCAAACCACTTGGCCCCCAGATTGAGGATGGTTGAACGTGTGCACATGGGCATTCGCATCATGAATAAATTGGCTATCAGTTAAGGTGAAACCATGTAATTGGTCCCCTACTTTCAAGGATTGTGTCATATTTTGTACTCCTTCATCATGTAATCATATTAGTACCATTTTAACAGGTTTTCTCAGACTTTATGAATGAAAGGCCTTATTTGCTATAATAGAAATAGCAAAACAACCACGAAAGGATGATACACATGTACATTCAATACGATAAGCTACCCGAAGATATTATCGCCGGCACCACCCTAAAAGACGACACACTCGCCCTATCCGGCAACCTAGCCCTACACACTGGCGATGATCCCGAAATGATTATTACCAATCGTGAAAAACTAGCCGCAGACCTTAAGCTGCCAGCCAATCGCTTCGTATTTGCCAACCAAACCCATTCCAAAAATGCACACCTCGTCACCACTAGTGACCTAGGTCGAGGCAGCAGAGACACCACATCTGCCATCGATGACGTCGATGCCGTCTATACCTATGAAAAGAATGCCGTTATTGGCGTATTCACCGCCGATTGCGTGCCTGTCCTTTTCTATGACGAACGGACAGATTTGATTGGCGCCATTCACTCTGGCTGGAAAGGTACCGTCCAAGACATCGTGTCGCAAACCTTTGCCCAAATCAAAGCAACAGATGAAGATTTCTACATGGGTTCAGTGAAAGCCATTCTAGGGCCCTCTATCAGTCAAACGTCATTTGAAGTTGACCAAGACGTTGCTGATCAATTCAAAGCCCTCGGTTACGCTGATGACTTTATAAAATGGGATGAAACGCGTGGAAAATTCTTGGTAGATAACCAAGCCACCGTCATCGAACAACTCAAACGCGTAGGTTTCCTGGCCGATAATATTCGCCCTTCCGACCAAGACACCTATGTCATGGCCGACGGTTTTTCATATCGATTAGACAAAACAAAAGGCCGTCACTTCAACTTCATCGCCCGCGTTTAAAATAGGGTTTATCCGAATGAAATTTTTTATAAAACGGTGTTGCTCTAATTAGACAAATGAAGGCATAAAAAAAACGAGTCGCTGGGTAGGCGACTCGTTTTTACTATTTATCTTTCATTTGGGAGGAGAAAGATTTTATGAAGAAAAGTTTGTTTGATTTGTTTAGTTGCGTTCGCTTGGGCAGACAGGTCTCCACTTCAGAGATGCTTGTCTAAACGTCCGCGTTCACAGCCTTTATTGGGTATGCTTATATAATAGGCGACATTTTTGAAGAAATTGTGAATATATTGGGAAAGTTGATGACTTTTTGCGATAAGTTCATTAGGAATCCCTAAACCACTTCACTTAAGCACTATTTCCTTTCAAAAAAAAAAACAGGGACCCTTTCTCGCAAGGCCCCTAGTGTATAAATCCTTATTAGTTAATTTCAATGCGGTGACTATTTGTTTCTTTGTCGGCTGCTTTTGGCATGGTGACTGTTAAGACGCCATTTTCAAATGAAGCGTCAATGTCTTCATTTTTGATATGTTCAACTAAGAAATGACGGCTAAAGGATTGACTAGATCGTTCACGACGAATATAAGTTCCTTCTTTTTCGTCTTTCTCTTCGTTAGTTGTCTCTTTATTTGCAGCTATCGTTAGGACATTATTGCTGTAATCAATGTTGATATCCTCTTTATTGAATCCAGGCAATTCTGCATCTAGAATATAAGCATTGTCTGTTTCACGAATATCAGTTTTGATCATTCTCCGTGTATCCATCATACTATCGAAGAAATCATCATTGAAAAAGTTACGACCTAACCCTCTATTATTGTTCATAGTTGGTAAAAATCCCATAACACATTTCCTTTCTATTCGTATGTACCTTATTTCTTACTACACTTATATTATATACTCAATTAGCACTCTTGTCAACAGAGTGCTAATTTTACATCTCCCTTCCTTTTTAATAACTTAAATGTTATAAAACTATTCTACATCAGGTAAAGTTAACTTTTCAATCATTTCCTGATAGTCGGGATATTTTTCAATCAACTCTGTACGCGTAAACAATTCAAAATCCTCATACTCAAATCCAGGGCTCACCATACAAGATACTAATGAATATGTATCCGTATCTTCCACACTAGATCCGAAAATCGTATTTTTGGGCACGACTGCTTGTAGTACTTGACCATCTTCAACATCTAAGCCAAGTTTGATGGTTTCATAATTACCTTCAGGTGTAATCATATGAACCGTCAGTGGACTACCATAATGGTAATACCAAACCTCATCCGCAGTTAAACGGTGCAAACGTGACGGATTATCACTCGTCAGCAAGAAATAAATACTTGTGTATAAGGCACGTTCCGCTTGGCCTTCTAGTTGCACTCGTTCGTCAGATTTTAGCACTTGGGAAAAATATCCGCCCTCATCGTGACCTTCCATATTAAAATGCTCGATCCATACTGATTGGTCTTTCATCATGATTCCTCCATTTATTACAGCCATATTTTCAATACATTCATACGTTCATCATAACTTTTTTCACTGAAATGCGCACCAAAATTCTGCCCAAATAAAAAGAGGTCGGGACATGTCCCAACCTCTTCCAATATTATCATCGACTTAGCGTTCCTCCGCTACCATCAAAGCCATATCTCCTGATAAAGTGACTTGTGATAAGTCACTTGGCAAGATGAAGGCATCAGGTGCTTGAATGGACCAACTTTGATCACCAACAGTGATTTGGCCAGCCCCTTCAATCACGGTACATAATTGATACGCACGCGAAAGATCCAAACGCATTTCATCTGTAACGGTCCATTTAAATACCGCAAAGTAGTCATTCGTCCAGTAATCATAGCTAGTGCCACCCTCGAGCTTCGTTAATTCAGCTGTTGGTTTGGTATCCACATGTGGAAACATGGTGACATCCGCTGATTGTTGGATGTGTAAATCACGTTCATTGCCCGCTGCATCCTTGCGCCCATAATCATATACACGATAAGTCGTGTTAGAACTTTGTTGCGTTTCTAAAATCAAGACGCCACCACCAATCGCATGAATCGTACCCGCTGGCACAGCGAAGAAATCGCCCGCTTTAACAGGTACCTTGCGTAGCAAGTCATCCCATTGGTTGTTGGCAACCATATCTAGGAAGGCTTGCTTATCAGCTGCATTGTGGCCATAAATCAAATAAGCACCTGGATCTGCATCCATGATATACCAACATTCTGTCTTACCTAAATCATTCTCATGAGCTAAGCCGTATGCATCATCTGGATGCACTTGTACAGATAAATCTTCCTTGGCGTCAATGATTTTGATTAGTAAGGGGAAACGGTCTGCTACTTGTCCACCAAAAATATCAGGCGCTTGCTGATATAAATCCGCAAGTTTTAGGCCTTTATAAGCTTCCGGTGACGTAACAATCGATTGGCCGTGTTCATGACCTGAAATCACCCAGGCTTCACCTGTATGCTCAGAAGGAATATCCATGCCAAATTGTGTTTGTAACTTTTGACCGCCCCAAATTTTTTCTTCTAGGTAGGCTTGTAAGAATATTGGTTCTTGTATCATGAATTACTCCTCGTTGTTGTTTTGCTTCTTTTTCTTAAAAGGATTCTTGAACATACTAGCCAGATTACTTTGTTGTGCGACGAATTTCTCCCGAGGCAAATGCTTACGCATTGCTCGCAAGCTATCTTTGGCTTCATCGACAACAAATTCCAGGAGTTGACCTTCATCAGTTTCAAAATAGAAACCGCGGACGTAACGTCCTTTGAACAACATCTGTACGCGGATGCGCTTGATGTTAACCCATGGAATTTGGATAAAGCCTGGTCCGGCCTCGGCAACATACTCAACCCCCTTGTCCCCTACCATGAGTAAACCTGGTTTAGGACTTAAGGGATTCAGCATGGCATTTGCCTTGGACACGAACTCGACTTCAGTATTTAGTTGTTGAACCATTCTAGCCCATGATTCCTAAAACGTATAATGCAATACCAACCACAAAGATAGCGAAGATTAAGGTAGTTGCACTTACTTTACGTTTTAATAGGTACATACATGTTAATGTTAAGATTAATGGCATCATACCTGGTAACAATTGGTTAAATACATCGCCCAAAGTAGTTACTGAAGTTGGGTTAATTAATTTACCAGATGTAATTTGGTTGATTACTTCACGTAATGAATCAGCTGTTACTGAGTTAGTATTTGCTGCTTCAGCTAAACCGTCTAAGTTTACCATGTTGTCTGCAGAGTTTGTTACTTCAGAGATTTTCACTGGGAAGTTCATAGATGTCCAACGAGGTACCAAGACACCCATTACAAACATACCTAAGATTGAAGCCCCAACAGTGATTTTTTGAATAATACCACCAGACAAGTCTTTTGTAATTTCAGAACCTGCACGGTAACCCAACTCTTGTGTGTACCAAGTAAAGGCAACACGAATTAAGTTCCATAATACGAAGAATAAGATTGGACCTAGGATTGATTGGCTCAATGCTAGAGATGCTGCGAAGGCACCTAATACTGGACGTAAAGTACCCCAGAAGATTGGGTCACCAACACCAGCTAAAGGACCCATCATACCAACTTTAACCCCTTGGATTGCTTGGTCTTCAATTTCAGTACCATTTGCTTTTTCTTCTTCCATCGCTAAGGTTACACCTAAGATTGGTGCTTCTACATATGGATGAGAGTTGATAAATTCCAAGTGACGTTGTAAAGCTGCGACACGATCTTCTTTAGTCGTATATAATTTTTTGATTGCAGGGGCAAGAACATAAGCCCAACCCACGTTATGCATACGTTCGTAGTTCCATGAAGCTTGGACGAAAGTTAGACGCCAGTTTGCTTTCATGCGGTCTCTTTTAGTTAAAGTTATGCGGTTTGTTGTTTCTTCAGTCATGTCTACCCCTCCTTAATAGTCTTCTAAGATAGCATCTAATTGAGCATCAACTGAACCAGAACCACCTGAGCCTGAGCCAGAACCACCGTTAAATTGTGGAGATAATTCAATGTAGATTAATGCTAATGATAAACCAATGATACCCATAGCTACCAAGTTCAATTCAGTTACCGCTGCTAAAGCGAAACCAATAAAGAAGAATGGCCATGTTGTTTTTGTAGCCATCATGTTGATAACCATTGCGTAACCAACGGCAACGATCATACCACCACCAACAGCTAAACCACCAGTAATCCAGTCAGGAATTGCATTTAAAGCACCTTGGATTGCTGTAGCTGGTAAAGCTAATGTAGCGATTGCTGGGATCATAACACGTAAACCTTGTAAACCTAAGGCCATCAAGTTGGCAGATTCTACACCTGCGATTGACCCTTTTTCTGCTTGGCCATCAGCGTAGTGAGCTAAACCTACAGTCATTGTACGAACAAAAATTGTTAATACTTGACCAGCGATTGCTAATGGTACGGCAATTGCGATACCTTCTGAAACGCTAGCACCTTTAGTTAATACTAAGATACCTGCGATTACACCTGCTAAGGCTGCATCGGGCGCTTGCGCTGCACCAATGTTCATCCAACCTAGGGCGATTAATTGTAATTGACCACCTAATAATAACCTCAGTTAAGTTACCAGTTACAAGACCAATTAACGTACAAACAATGATTGGTTGGTGTAATTGGAATGAGTCCAACACACTTTCAAAACCTGCGAATAATGCGATAATACAAATAGCGATTGCTGCAAAAATAGAAATATCCATGTTGTTGTCGACCTCCTTTTTTAAATTAAGTTATTGTTTTTCAATAATTTTTCTAAGTTTTCGTCACTGTCAGCAGGTACTTTACGAACATCGAATTTCACGCCTAAATCTTGCAATTTACGTAAAGTTTCAACGTCATGTTCGTCTACTGATAATGAGCGAGAAATCATTGTCTTACCTTTTGAATGGGCCATAGAACCTAGGTTAACTTCTTTAATGTCAACGCCAGCTTCAACAGCTGCTAATACATCGTCTGGTGTTTCAAATAATAATAATGCCTTCGTATTACCAAAACGAGGATCCTTGTCAATTTCAGCTAATTTAGAAACTGGAATTGTATTCGCACGCACGCCATTTGGTGCTGCTTGTTGAATCAATGATTTACGCATATCGTCATGTGCTACTTTGTCAGAAACGACAATAATACGGTTAGGGTTTACAGAACGTACCCAACCAGTCGCAACTTGACCATGTAATAAACGCGTATCTACACGAGCTAATACGTATTTGATTTTGCCATCGCCTAGAACAGTTCCTGGTGCTAAAGTACCTACATTGCTTTCAGTAGCTTCTGCTGCCGCTGGGGCCTCATCAATACCTTCACCAAATGCTTCTGGTTTCACACGGATACCAGATACTTCACGAGATAAGATATGTTTTGCAACTGCTTCAACCTCATCTGAACCAAAACGTTGTCCCAACGCTTCAAGTAACATTGGTAAATTTAAACCACTCACAATTGCCGTACGTTCTGGCATTTCTTCATGAATGATATTTGCCTGATTAAATGGAGAACCTCCCCATAAATCGACTAAAAACAGGATTTGTAACGCGTCATCGAAAGATTCTACAGCTTCCAACAAGTGCGCACGCAAATCTTCTGGACCTTCTTCAGGCATAAATGTAACTGCCTGCAGATTTTCTTGTGCTCCGAAAATCATTTCAGCAGATTGTTTAATACCTTCTGCGAACTTACCGTGACTCGCCAAAATAATTCCTATCATTGTTAAACCTCCCTAAAAAAATTTGGACATGTGTATCCGTTTACAAGTATATGCGTAAAAACAAGCAAATACAATCAAAAATTACCGTAAAGTAACCGTTTTATGCCAAAATGCGTCATTTTATTGCAATAATAACCATTTTTTATGGGATGAAGTGTCAGCAAAATGCATTTTTGCTTTCGAAAGCAGACAACTTGTCTAGTTTCTTACAAAATAGGGCTTTCTATTAAAGTGAAAATGTCACTTTTCCAGTTTTAAAAAACCGTCATTGCAAAATCTGCCTATCTTTTTCATTAAAGTTTACTCATTATATGACCTAGATATGCTATTTTTTGCTACAAATTATGAAAAAAACGACACAAATCCATATAAAAATGATTTGCGCCGTTCCATCTTGGTTTATTCTCCTGTCCACACATCTGCCACTGGTACTTCCACTTCAATTTTAGTACCTTCGAATTCTTCTGCTACAAATTTTTGCACTTCGTCGCTATGATATAAATCACCTAATTTTTGTAGGGTTTCATCATCAGCTCTATCGGCTACTGTAGCGATAACATTGATCGTCCCGTTTGTATTTTCGTCTAATTCTTCTATATATATAGCATCCTTAGTGACATTTAAACCAGCTTCTAACGCTAAGGTGTTACCGATTAACGAGAAATCAACGTCTTGCAAACTGCGTGCCAATTGTAGTTCATCTATTTGAACAAATTCTAAATTCAAGGGATTTTCGGTAATATCCTCTACTGTTCCTTTGTCTGGGTCAAAGTCATCTGACAAGGTGATTAACCCTGCGCCCTGCAATACCAACAATTGACGAGCTTGTGTGGCGCTATTGACCCCTACTGATACCGAATCACCTTCACTTACTTCAGAGATGTCTTCATATTTATCTGAATATACACCCATTGGTTCACGATATGTTGTTGCGATGGGTACTAATTTGGTATCTGAATTTTCATTAAATGTATACATGTAGCTTAGGTTTTGGAAGGCATTTACATCAACTTCCTGTTCTGCGGTTGCTTGGTTGGTTTGAACGCCATCCCCCTCCATAGAAACCACTTCAATAGCTAGGTCTGCCTCCTTAGCTGCGTCGGAATCCGCAATGAACTCCCATGTATCCACGTCTGAACCACGTGAAGCTACCGTTACCGTTTCTTGGGCATCAGCGTTGCCACATCCGGCTAGTATAAGTGCGATTGCCGAAGTAATCCAAATACTTTTCTTCATAAAACAAAACGCCCATCCTTTTCCCTCAAGGGTTATTGTCTAATCTTATCACACTTTACCCTTGAGGAAATTCCGATTATTCGCCCACTTTTAATCGAAATTAACGAACACGAGGACAAGAAAAAAAACCGGTACATCCCTTGTCGGAGATGTACCGGTAGTTGGCGAATATAGAATGACCAAGTTTGATTATGCGTTTTGTGCTTTCAAGCCCTTGATACGTTCGATTGCTTCTGCTGTTTTTTCATAGGTATTGAAGGCAGTTAGACGGAAGTAGCCTGCGCCTGAAGGGCCGAAGCCTACGCCTGGTGTACCAACGATTTGAACTGTTTCTAATAGGTAGTCGAAGAAGTCCCATGAGTCCATGCCGTTTGGCGTTTTCATCCATACGTATGGTGCGTTGATACCACCGAAGACTTCGAAACCTGCTTCTTCTAGACCTTCGCGGATTAGTGTTGCGTTGCGACGGTAGTAAGCGATGTTTTCTTCTAGTTGCGCTTTACCTTCTTCTGTATATGTTGCTTCACCTGCACGTTGAACGATGTATGGTGCACCATTGAATTTGGTAGAGATACGACGTTTCCACATGTCTAATAGTGACACGCCATCGATTTCTACTTCTTTAGGGATAATCGTTGCACCTAAACGTAAACCAGTGAAACCAGCACGTTTAGAGAATGAACGAATCTCAATCGCACATGTACGCGCGCCTGGTAATTCAAAGATTGAATGTGGCACATCGTCTTCCGTAATGAATGATTCATACGCTGAGTCAAAAATAAGGATTGCGTCGTTGGCATTCGCCCAGTCAACCCATTCTTGTAGGTCGGCTGTGTTTAAAGTCGTACCTGTTGGGTTATTTGGATAGCATAGGTAAACAAGGTCCACATGCTCATTAGGTAATGATGGTTTGAAATCATTTTCCGCGGTTGCAGATAGGTAAACTAAGTCAGACCATTTACCAGTTTCCTCGTTGTAGTCCCCACCGCGACCAGCCATAATGTTTGAGTCTACGTAAACGGGATATACTGGATCACCAACGGCAATTTTAATGTCTGGGCCAAAGATTTCTTGGATGTTTGAGGAGTCAGATTTTGCCCCATCAGAAATCACAATTTCGTCTACGGAAATGTCGGCACCACGAGCTGCAAATTCATTTTTTTGAATGGCTTCGCGTAAGAAATCGTAACCATGATCTGGTGCATAACCTTTGAATGTGTCAGCATTTGCTTGCTCGTCTACAGCTTTATGTAATGCTTCGATAACTGCTGGTGCAAGTGGCAAGGTAACATCCCCAACACCTAAACGGATAACATCCTTGTCTGGGTTAGCTGCTTCATAAGCTGCTTGACGACGTTTTACTTCTGCAAATAAATAAGAGCCTGGTAAGCGTTGGTAATCTTTATTAATTTGATTCATTTGAAAACTCCTCCATTATATATGCACGATTTTTGTTTTTTCCACCGGTTGAGGGCTGAACGGTTCTTGTCATACTCTATCAAAATGTGTTCCTAGAGGCAGATTTGACTGCGTTTCAGAAAAATCCTTAAATCCCAAAGTACGGGCTTTAAGTTCATTTTCTTCCAACGGTTCAAATCTAAACGCCTCTTGTCGCACTCTATCAAAACCTGCTCCTAGAACCAACCCTCTGCCCACTTCAGATTAGCTGGCGATGTCTTCCGTCATCACGGGCGCTAATCTTCCACCGGTTGAGGGCTGAACGGTTCTAGTCGCACTCTATCTCATTGGGTAGTCTTGATCCGGGTTGGTGTTTCGAAAGCCACCCTGGTTCAAAATTTCGTTATAGAGAATGCGTCTTACATCCTCATCGGTTAATTGTTTTGTGTTACTTGACTTCGGTTGAATATGTTGACGATTATAGGTATTGTAAATGGCTTGAATACTCATGCCTTCGTTTAAATAATCTTTGATTTCAAGGAGTCTATCTACATCATTAAGGGAATACATTCGGCGATTCGTTTCGGAACGTTTAGGCTTAATCAGCTTTTGTTCTTCGTAGTAACGTACCTGTCGAGGTGTTAAATCCGTTAACTGCACGACTGTGCCAATTGGGAAAACAGCTAAGGTTCGTCGCAGTTCTTTTTCCTTCATACAAATTCACCTTCATTCATTTTTAATTGTATTTTAATCTCATGTTATATTAGTTGACATAAATAGTCAATGAAAATTTATGTTAAAAATGGCATGAAATTTTTGACTTATTTTCTTAAGGTTATACCTTGCAATGTATGAAGTAGGCGCCTATAATATAAAGAATTGCGTTTTTTGCATATTGGCAACATTTCGCCTTCATTCATCTATCGAAAGGAAGCTTATTCAAATGGTAAATGACCAAAACAAGATGACCTCAAATCATAATCCAAATCCCAAATTAGCAAAACGTGGGATTTATCTAAGTATCGCGGCCTATATCATTATTTCGACTAGCAAATTATTCGTTGGTGCCAATTTTCATTCAAATGCCGTTTTTGCGGATGGGATGAATAACTTTACCGATGCCTTCGCATCAATTGCCCTACTAATTGGCATGATCCTCTCCCAACGTCCAGCCGACCAAAACCATCGTTATGGTCACTATAAAATTGAAACCATTACAACCTTAATCATGTCCTCGTCATTTTCTATATTGGGATTACCTTAACCAAAGACTCTATCATCTCCCTGATCAACCAGGACTATGATACGCCAACACCTATCAACGCGATTATCGGACTCGCATCCGGCGTCGTGATGTCTGGTGTTTACTGGTATAACAATACGCTCGGGCAAAAATTATATAGCCCTAGTTTGAAAGCATCCGCCAAAGATAATCTAGCCGATGCACTCACCTCTTTTGCCACCGCCTTATCCGTTATTTTAAGTCGAACAGGCATTGCTTGGTTGGATGGCGCTATGGCCGTGATTGTTGGGCTAATTATTGTGAAATCTGGCTTGGATATCTTTCGGGATTCTGCCTTCGCCTTGTCAGACGGTTTCCCGCAAACAGAACTTGACGACTACAAGCATATCGTTGAAGATATCCCCGGCGTTGTATCTGTAGCGGACATACGCGGACGTAATTATGGTGCCAATATTTACATCGATATCACCATTTACGTGGACCCGCATATCTCGGTTCAAGCAGGCCATGATATCACAGAAGTGGTGGAAACTACACTGCAAAATACAGGTAACATCACCGCCATTGATGTCCATGTGGAACCCTTCCGTTAAATTCGCCTATGCAAGGTAAGACTTAAACAGTCGATAATGTAAGAAAACATATCATTAGAAAAAAGTTACACGAAAATGTGGTTGAGATCTGATAGTCTCAACCACATTTTTTACTTTACTCGCCTAATAGAAACTTTAGCCCTTAATCGCAGCAACCAAATTCTTAGCGGCTGTTTCGATAATTTCCGGTCTTGTCGCTAAGTTAATACGAATATGCGTATCATCAGCATTTGTAGGCCAATATAAAGTCCCATAGTTGACAGCTAACTTGGCTTTATTTTGCACAATATCTTCTAAATCTGCCGATTTCATATAGGCACCTAAATCTAACCAGGCAAGGTAAGTACCCTCTAAATCACTGAACGTTACTTCAGGTAAGGCTGCTTGAATCGTATCTTTCAATAAGTTGTAGTTAGACCAAATGATTTCATTGACTGCATCTAACCATTCACCACCATGCGTATAGGCAGCTTCTGCTGCGATATATCCAGCTGGTTGACCCCCTGTTAGATGAATGCTATGTAAGAAAGTATCTAATTTTACACGTTTTTCAGCATTTGGTACCACTAAGAATGAGTGGTTTAATCCAGCTAAGTTAAAGGTTTTAGATGGTGATGCGAATAATACATAGTTATCATAGTCTGGATCGATGTTACCGATAGCAATATGTTCATGCCCTGGCATGATTAAGTCACGGTGAATTTCGTCTGATAGTAATAGCACGTCATAGGCTTTACATAAATCAACGACTTTGGTCAATTCTTCTTTTGTCCAGACGCGACCAGTTGGGTTTTGTGGTGAACAGAATAGGATAGCCTTAATATCGTCATGTTTAAAGGCATCTTCCATGGCTTCAAAATTAATGGTATAGCCTTGAACGTCATCCCCTAATAAATCTTGCATCACTAAAGTGCGGTTGGCTTCTTCAATTACCGTACGGAATGGATTATAGACAGGGTTTTGAATCAATACCTTGTCCCCTTCGTTTGTAAATGCATGCAGTGCAAAGGCAATACCTGTACACACACCTGGCGCGAATCGGTACCATTCAGCTTTTGTTTCATAATTGTATTGAGCTTTTGTCCAATCAACAATCGCAGTATAGTAAGATTCTGGCACAGAATAGTAACCATAATATTGTTCTTCCACAAAATTTTGCAAGGCTTCTTTTATTTCTTTAGCAGGCGCAAAATCCATATCCGCAATCCAAACTGGGACTAAATCACTTGCCCCAAATTTTTCTGGCAAATCATGCCATTTCATTGCTTTCGTTTGTGAGCGGTCAGGGCTATAATCTTTTAAAATATCTACCATTTTACATCCTCCTATGCATAACTTGTACTTGATAGTATTATTTTATCACACCTAGCACAATCTAGAAAAAGGGACAATAGTTTACCTTTAATCGTTTCTACCTATCACAATAGACACCGACACCTATCTTGCTTGTCGTCTATACAGATTCTTGATATAATGAAAGCGCATACGGAAATATCACCAAAACTTGGAGGTTCATGCATATGTCAAATTTACTGATACTCGTTTCACACAGCCAACAGATTACTGAAGGTTTGAAAGAATTGCTAGAAACCATGGTGCCCGACGACAATAACAGATTTGAAGTAATCGCCGCTGGAGGTACTGATGATGGCGAAATCGGGACATCCGTCAACAGAATTCTAGATCCTATTCTTGCCAATCCCGACAAGGAAATCTTCATCTTCACCGACATGGGCTCAGCTGTCTTATCCGCTGAAACCGCCCTCGATTTCCTGGATGATGACGCTAAAAGCCACACCCATCTAGTTAAAGGCCCGCTGGTGGAAGGTGCATATGTTGGGGCAGTCCAATCGACCATAGATCGTACACCAGAGGAATTGCTGCAAGCAGTCAAGAAACAAAGTTAAATTTTTTGTCATAGATATATAAAACCTGAGGAGGTTATCTCAATGAAAAAAATTATCAATCAACCCGGTGATGTTGTCACACAAATGGTCAAAGGACTAGCCAGTGCACATGCTGATATCCTTGCCCAAGTGCCCGACACCCAGGTCTTGTACCGAACTGTTGAAACACCAAACATCGTGGGTATCGTTTCTGGAGGTGGCTCTGGTCACGAACCAAGTCATGCAGGTTTCGTCGGCAAAGGTATGCTATCAGCTGCCGTATCCGGTGAAGTATTTACCTCTCCAACACCTGACCAAATCTTCGAAGGTATCAAAGCTGCAGACAATGGGGCTGGCGTCTTTTTAGTAATCAAAAACTATACTGGTGACGTAATGAACTTTGAAATCGCCCAAGAATTCGCTGAAGCTGAAGGTATCGAAACAGCCGCTATTATCGTAGACGACGACATTGCTATGGAAGATTCCACTTATACAGCTGGCCGTCGTGGCATTGCCGGAACAGTCTTCATGCACAAAATCATCGGTTACTACGCCGACCAAGGCAAATCACTAACCGAACTGGCTGATATCGCTGTAAAAGTAAATAACAACCTCAAATCCATTGGTCTTGCCCTCTCAGCGGCTACTGTTCCAGAAGTCGGCAAGCCGGGCTTTGACATCGCGGCCGACGAATTTGAATACGGCATTGGTATACACGGCGAACCTGGCTACCGCCGCGAAAAAATTAAACCTGCCAGTGAAATGGCAGCCGAATTGATTGCCCGTCTAAATGAAGAATTTGCTTGGGCTGAAGGCAACCACTATGCTGTCCTCGTCAATGGTATGGGTGGTACGCCGTTAATGGAGCTTTACTTATTCTGGAATGATATCCATGAACAATTAACTGCTGCTGGATTGCAAATTGATTTCGTCAAAGTCGGCAATCTCATGACATCTCTAGACATGGAAGGTGCCTCATTGACCCTACTTAAAGTGCCTAGTGAAGATGCAGAATGGATCACAGCCTTACAAGCACCAGTGAATACGGCTGCTTGGGGTTAGTTAATTGAGAGGATTGATATATATGGAAGTAACTGATGTTCTAGCCTGGTTAAATCCCTGGTTTGATAAATTAATCGAAGAAAAAGCCTATTTAAGTGACTTAGACCAAAAATTGGAGACGGTGACCATGGGAATAACATGGCCCGTGGTGCGGTTGCAACCAAAGAAGCCCTTGAAACAAAGGCACCTACTGATGTGCCCGCCTTGTTCATGACTGTTGCCCAAACATTGATGAGTAAAATTGGTGGCGCATCCGGTCCTTTATACGGTTCTGCCTTCCTAGCCATGTCTGGCGCTGTGAAGAAGACAGATGATCTAAGCGAAATCTTTGCTGCCGGATTAGACAAAATTCAACAACGTGGTAAGGCTGACCTAGGTGAAAAAACCATGGTCGATGTATGGCATCCCGCTATAGAAGCCTTGAAAACAGGAAGTTTAACCCAAGAAACATTAGACCAAGCTCGTGAAACAACAACCGGACTCAAAGCCACTAAAGGACGTGCCTCATACTACGGTGACCGTTCCATCGGTGAACCTGATCCAGGTGCAGAATCAAGCATATATTTGTTTGAAGCCCTGTTAGCGACCTTATAATAGAAGAAAAACCGGGAGACCTAGCGTCGAAGCTAGATCTCCCGGTTTTTTGATTCTATAATAAAGTTTCTTTGCTTTATTTACTTTTCATAAATTTCAAGTTTAAGTTAGCCACTACAGGTAACTCATTTGTTTGATACCGTAACTGCCTCGTTATTCTAAATCAGTGAGGCCTTGATAATGAACTGAGGTATGATAGTCTTCAGACGATTCTGGCCCCAGGCCAGCTTTCCAGACATGAAGCCATGTCCCGAGTGAGGATCGTTATCAAGGAATAATGGGTCAAGCCACCAACCGTTCTTGCTTGAATGCCTGGACGAATGTATCATGTGGTGTCGCATAACCCAAAATTTTCCGCGGGTAATCGTTCATCCAACGCTGGATCCGCAAAATCTGGTTCTCGCTCACCTCACTAATCGGGCTTCCCTTGGGGACGAAACGGCGAATTAATTTGTGCTGGTTTTCGCTCGTCCCACGCTCCCAAGAAGCATAGGGGTGGCTGAAATAGACGTCAGCTACATCTTGCAGAGCATCGTGTAACCCAGAAAACTCCGAGCCATTGTCGGATGTAACGGTCTTAAATAATTGATCGAAGTTAGCGCCAGCCCGTTCTCTTAGCTGTTGAACCGCTTGGTCCACCGATTCGGTGTCCTTCCCGTTCAACTTTAGGATGACTTCAAAGCGTGTCTGCCGTTCAGCCAGCGTCAGCAGCACGGCATCCGA
>NZ_NEEY01000011.1 GCF_002252085.1 Aerococcus sp. 1KP-2016 | reverse complement strand
TCGGATGCCGTGCTGCTGACGCTGGCTGAACGGCAGACACGCTTTGAAGTCATCCTAAAGTTGAACGGGAAGGACACCGAATCGGTGGACCAAGCGGTTCAACAGCTAAGAGAACGGGCTGGCGCTACCTTCGATCAATTATTTAAGACCGTTACATCCGACAATGGATCAGAATTTTCAGGTCTACACGATGCCCTGAAAGATGTAGCTGACGTCTATTTCAGCCATCCTTATGCTTCTTGGGAGCGTGGGACGAGCGAAAACCAGCACAAATTAATTCGCCGTTTCATCCCCAAGGGCAGCCCGATTAGTGATGTGAGCGAGAATCAGATTTTACGGATCCAACGTTGGATGAACGATTACCCGCGGAAAATTTTAGGTTATGCGACACCACATGACACATTTGTCCGGGCATTCAAGCAAGCCCGATTGGTGGCTTGACCCATTATTCCTTGACAACGCGCCTCCCTCTGCATGGCTTCATGTCTAGAAAGATGGCCTGGGGCCAGATTGGTCGGAAAACTACCATCCCTCAGCTCATTATCAATGGGTCACTGAATTAGAATAACAAGGCAGTTACAGTATCAAACAAATGAGTTACCTGTAGTGGCTAACTTAAACTTGAAATTTACGGAATAAATTGCGATTCTCTAAAATAGGATATTTTTTTAGAGAATATAATCCCATTCTAGATAAATTTCCCCTTCTATAAAGTACCCATCGTCATACTATAATATTGGCCATTTATTTATAATATGAAATTCTATGCTATAAAATTTCGCATTATTTTCAAGTATTTCGAATTATGCTGTAATTAAATCGGTCACAATACAGCAAAAGAGGTTGGAACATTTTGTTCCAACCTCGAGTCATTTCATTCAGGCAATTAGTTTTCATCTTCCAAATGAGGTGTTTGATTGGCAGCAAGCGCTTTGAGCATTTTTCCTGTGTCAGAGTTTTCATGCCAGCCACTAAAGTATTGGGCGGCTGGACCATAAGCATACACATTAACATCCTCGCCCGTGTGGTTACCGGTAGTCCAACCTGTGTTGGAGCGACGGTCTACAATCTCCTTGATGGCATCGGTTAAGCGCGATACTTTTTCTTCATAGGTGTAGACGTAAGTATTATGGATGGCGCGCAATTTATTTTGCTCTGTTGATGACAGTTCAAATTGGATGTTATCTTGGATGACTTGAATCCAATCATTACTTTCTTGGGTTAACTGGGCAATATGCTCTGGTGTTGACTGGATTTTTCGTATATAAGCTGGTAACCAGGAGTCGATGTTGTTGACGCCCATGGTCATCCCGCCGGTCGCGTGGTCGGAGGTTGAGATAACAAGGGTGTTGCCGTCTTTTTTCGCAAACTCAATGGCAGTCTCAAATGCTTTGGCGTAATCGTCTATTTCACTGATGATGCCGACTATATCCTGATGGTGGGCTGCCCAGTCGATTTGGCTCCCTTCAACCATAAGGAAGAATCCTTGGTCGCCGGTATTGAGGCGGTCGATGGCGTTTCCAACCATCTCTGCAAGGCTAGGGGTAACGTTGCTCCACCGGTCGACGGCCATAGGTAAGCCAAATTCGGAGAAGAGGCCGAGTACGTGCGGATGAGTCGAATTGAGTAGCTCCTGCTTGGTGTGCACAATGTCATACCCATGAGCTTGGAATTCTTTGGTTAGATTGCGATCGTCTCTGATAAAATGATTACGTCCACCGCCAAGCATGACGTCAATTTTATGTTGGCCATTGATGGTATCATCAAAGTATTGGTTGGCAATTTCGGCGTATTCAGTTCGGTTTTGGATATGAGCAGCGAAGCCAGCGGGCGTAGCGTGAGAGATTTCTGCGGTCACGACGATACCTGTATTTTTCCCATGTGCCTTGGCTACTTCAAGGCAGAATCAACACGTTTCATGTTCGCATCTAGGCCAAGGACACCGTTGAGGGTCTTAGCGCCAGTGGCCATAGCGGTTGAAGATGCTGCCGAATCGGTAATAGTTGCCCAGGGATCAAGGGAATAGGTCGATTGTTGGCCGACGAGATGACGATTGAAGATATCCGTCTTGCGCAAGTGACCGGGTTCCTGATTCAGATATTCCCGATAAGCAGATGCGAGGGAAACACTCATACCATCTGAAACCATGAAGATAACGTTTTTTGCTTGGTGACGATTTTGCCCATCATTGACGATCATATACACTGCATCCTTTCAGTTTTAAATGACATTTCAATATAATTTCAAGTTTTCTATCGTACAAGGACATTATATTGTAAAATAGATAAGAATGCTAAGGAAAGAAGGATTAAGAATGATACGGATTGATGCCGCAGTATTACATATTTTTGATACCAATACCAATGAAGCTGTCTTATCGCAGACTTTCTTGGACTATAAAGCGCAATACATGATTGAATATATTGAAAAGATGATGGGGAAAATTATGTATACTTCCCAACAAAAGGTGGGCAAATTACCCGACAGAAGTCCGGTGAAGGAAATTGTGCAGCACATGCAAACGCCTGAAGACTTTCTTTTTGGCACACAAAAGCTAACCAATCGATTCTATCATTTCGTCAAGGTGAATCCAGATATTAAGCCAGCTGACTTGTTATGGGCGGGTTTCTGGCTAGATGAGGAATACTTTGTGGGCATGTTTAAGTTGAACCACAATGAATCCTATACCCATTATGTGGAATATGAAGAAGATAGTTTAAAGAATGATTTGATTATCAATCGGGCTATTTTACCGAGTCCAACACAAGCGATTGATGAAGGCTTCTTATACTGTGTCGGTACAGAAGAATACTTCTTGATTGAAAAGAAACATTTGATTGAAGAATATGGTGAACGCATCAACTATTTCAGCGAAATTTTCTTAGATGTACAAACGAATCCAAGCATGAAGGAATCCGTGAATATTATTAAAAAGGCAATTGCGAAAACTGCTAAGAAGTTTGGCGAAGATGACTACCAAGATTTAGCTGAAGTGAAACAGATTTTGCATGATACCATTCAAGAGAACCAAGCGATTGATAATAAAGTAATTGCGGATGCTATGTATGGAGATAATTTTTCGAGAAAGCAAGTTTACTTTGAGGAAACCAAAGAGAACGGACTTGCGGATGAAACACCTTATATGCCAGAGTTACTTGGTAATAATATGCAACGTCAAAAATTTAAATTTGAAAATGGCATTGAATTATCCATTCCACTAAACTTATTTAATGATCCAGATGTCGTAGAAATCAAGAATAATCCGGATGGTACTTTATCTGTTGAAATTAAGAATATTGAAAAGATTAAGAATATGTTTTAGAGCATCCAGGAGGATATTTAACTAATGTGGGAAAAATTTAAAAGCTTGGGTTGGCGTGCAGCCTTAATTATTTTCTTTATTGTCTACTTATTGACGATTCTGATTATACCAAATGCGGAAAATGTCTTAGTATACTTCCGCTTTATCTTTGCAGCCATTATTATTGTAGGTTTTGTACTGGAAATTGAAAAGAGACGTAAGAAATAGGATAGGTAAGAGGCTGGGATAAAAAATTAAAGTCAAAGATTTTTCGTCCTTACAGTGTACGTTCCTTGTGAGCCGTGGGACCATTGAAAGCCAAGATCTTTCAATTTGAAATCGAGCCAAGGTCTCGATTTCATCCTCTTTCACGGCTAAGGAACTACGCTTTCAGTCCATTAACCCGTTCCCACGATATATTTCAATCAAAATTTATAATAATTTTTCAAAGTAAAAGGCGTACACAACGCTTATTAAGAATTGTGTACGCCTTTTTAGAGGCCATTTGTCCCAGCCCCTTGTTTAATCGTCTGAAAATAAAATATGTGGGATTATGCTCATTACAACCCAACTTCGTGTTCCTTTTGGCTGTGACTTATTTAGCTCATATAAGTCACAGATGTAATGGATGAGGGGCCTATTTGTCTATATAAGTCAAGGTTTTTGGCTAATAGAGGCCTATTTTCTTATATAAGTCACGATTTTGGTTAATAGTGGCCTATTTTTCTATATAAGTCATGGTTTTAGTTAATAGTGGCCTATTTTCTTATATCAGTCACAAATCTAGTCAAAGTGTGACTTATTTTTTTCATTTGCCACAAGTTGAGGGCAGATCGCTATTGCTCACATCCTAAAGTTGAGTTCGCAATAGCAACCCCCTTCCTGCTTCAGATGAATTAGTCGATGACTACCGTCATCACCTTCATTCATCTTCCACCAGTTGAGGGCTGACCGCTATTGCTCACATCCTGTGAAGTCGAGTTCGAAAAAGCTGTCCCTTGCCCACTTCAGAATAGTTTGCGTCACATTACATGTGCCACGGCACTATTCCTCCAGTGGTTAGGGCCAAACCGCTTTTTCTCTCATCCTATAAAGTTGAGTTCGGACCTCCGGAAAGCCCTGTGCTTCAGACTATATTGCGCCTCACTGCGTGCCTCACTGCTATAGTCTGCCACCGGTGGCTTTCTGAGCGTCGGTCCTCACATCCTAGTTTTTGGTGTGTGTTTTAATATACGGTATGACTTCGTCGGCGAATTTGGCTAGTTGTTGGTTGACTTTGTCGGGTTCATTGCCATTGTCGATTTCCAAGGTCAAGCGTTGGAAGTTGAAGGTTTCATATTGATACATGATTTTGTCGATCAACAGTTGTTTGTCACCAATCAACATAGGGTGTTTATATGAACGGGCGTTAATGAAGTCTTGCTTGTTCATATCAATGCCGTGAACATATTTGAAGGTATGTTACATGGATTTGTAGGATTCGCGCATAGCCGTGTTGATATCATCGGCAATATAGACTGATCCTGAAATCCCAATTGGCATGGTTGCTAGGTCGTAGCCATTTTGGCGTAGGGCATTGCGGTAAATATCGACACGTTTGTTAAAGAGATTTGATCCTGTCCATAAATATGAAAAATTGGCGGGTAAACCATTTTCCCCAGACTGTTTGGCTGAAGCGGTGTGTTGGCCAACCACCCGCCATAGTGGCAAGCTATCATCGTAAGGTTTTGGGTAAAATTGTGCGTTCTCCAAAGCTGGGCGATATTTGCCTGACCAAGTGACCGTTTTGTTGCTATTAATCTTTTGTAGTAGGTCTAGTTTTTCGGCGAAAAGTTCGTCGTAGTCGCGAATGTCATAACCAAATAATTGATAGGCAGCATGGCGTGAACCACGACCCAACAGGATTTCAGCGCGGCCATCAGAAATTTGGTCCAAGGTGGTGAAATCTTCGTAGACTCTGGCTGGATCGTTGAGTGATAAGACGGTTGTAGCGCTAGTTAATTTGATTTTTTCAGTTTGACTCGCAATTGCCGCTAAAATAACAGCAGGCGCACTGGCGATAAAATCTTCTTGGTGACTTTCACCGACACCGAGTACATCATAACCCATTTGTTCCACGGCAACACCTAGTTTCACCATATTTTTAATGCGGTCGTGTTGGGAGAAAAGACGCTTGTTATCTTCGTTGGGAATGTAGTCGCCTAGGGTGATGGCTGCAAATTCCATACCTGTACTTGTATCCACATATTGGTTCTTCATGACACTATTCCTTTCCAATTCGTAATAATTATATTTTAACAGGAATTAATAGCTAAGCAAGTGGAATGTCTGAGGAATCTGTCTGAATAGGGAGGATTGATTGACAAGAAATGGACAAGGGGTAAAATGGTATTATGATTAATTATAAGAGAAAAGTGAGGGTACAAAATGAAATATAATGATACATGGGACCTAGATGCCTTGTTTCAAGGTGGCGTAACTGGTCAAGCTTTTAAAGAGGAACTAGTAAAATTAACCGATCAACGTGACGCTGTAATTGCTGAAATGAATGCATTCGATCAAGATGCTGCAGATGCAGCAACGACATTTGCGGATTTACAAGCAAAACGCGATGACTTTGCAAATGCCTTTATGACGGCAATTACCTATGCCAACATGGTTGCAGATGCGGATATGCGTAATGAAGCGGCGACAGCAGCAGTAAATAAATTACAAACATTGTTCCAACCATATGAAATTGCGAGCAAATCTATCAACAAAAAATTAGCTACATTATCGGATGAGGCCTTCCAACAATTCTTAACTGAGCCGAGATTGGCGGAAATTGCCTTCCCATTAACCGAAGAGCGCCGCGATGCGAAACGTTTATTAGATGATCAAGCGGAAGCACTTTTATCAGAATTACAAGTGGATGGACTTTCTGGATGGGCCAATACCTATGCAACAATTTCATCTGTTATGACGATTTCAGTTGACTTGGCAGACGGCCACCACGATTATTCAGTGGGGCAAGCCATGAACAAAATGTATGCTGATCCAAATCCTGAAAATCGCGCCAAAATTTTCGAGGCATGGGAAGCAGCATTTACCCAATACGGACCTGTATTTGCAGACGTCTTAAACCACTTGGCTGGCTATCGTTTAACAACCCAAAAGGCACATGGGTACAAGGATTTCTTAGAAGAACCCCTAGAATACAACCGTATCAAACGCGAAACAGTTGAAGCAATGTGGCAAGCCATTGCTGATAATAAAGACACTTTTGTACAGTTCTTAGATCGGAAAAAAGCCTTACTTGGCCTATCTGAGTTGAACTGGCAAGATGTGGAAGCACCATTGAATTTTGATGACGCCCAACCAACAACCTATACATATGATGATGCAGCTGAATTTGTAGTTGAAAACTTTAGAACCTTTGGGGATAAACTTGCTGATTTTGCAGAATATGCTTTGGAAAATCGTTGGATTGAAGCGGAAGACCGTCCGGGTAAACGTCCAGGTGGTTATTCTACAGAACCAATCAATAACGGTGAGTCACGTATCTTCATGACGTTCACAGGTTCTCGTAATGATACCCAAACCTTAGCGCATGAATTGGGGCATTCATTCCATACAGATGTCTTAAAAGATGAACCAGCTTCTAACCAAGCATATGCGATGAATGTTGCGGAAACGGCGTCTACTTTTGCTGAACAAATTGTATCAGCGGCAACTTTGGCAACTGCTCAATCTAAATCTGAACGTTTACAATTGTTGAATGCGAAATTAGAAAATGCGACAGCTATGTTCATGAATATTCGATCTCGTTTCTTATTTGAAACAGCTTTCTATACAGAACGTCAAAAGGGGTTTATATCTGAATCTCGCTTGAATGCATTAATGTCAGAAGCACAAAAAGAAGCGTTTGGTGATGCATTAAGTGAAACACACCCACACTTCTGGGCAAGTAAATTACATTTCTTCTTTGATGATGTGCCATTCTACAACTTCCCATATACATTTGGTTACTTATTCAGTTTAGGTATCTACGCTGAATACTTGAAGCAACCAGAAGGATTTGAAGAACGTTACATTGCCTTATTGAAAGATACAGGTAAGATGACAACTGAAGATTTAGCGAAAAAACATTTGAATGTTGATTTAACACAAGCTGATTTCTGGCAAGCGGCTATCGACATTCCAGCAGCAGACGTCAAAGCATTCTTAGACGAATCAGCTGATTTAATTTAAGTTTTTGGACAAGGCATAGCATCTGGCTATGCATTGTTCTCATACATAAAAGGATGTGGAAGAAGGTGGGATTTAATTGAATATTTTTGATGATATTCGCAGAGATATTGAAAACGATCCATTCAATGCCGTGTACAAAGAACGCGGTATTGGACCAGTTTTTCTGCAAATAAAAAGGCCCGTATAGCTATTATTGGTCAAGCTCCGGGTAAAAAAGTGGAAGAAACAAATTTATTTTGGAATGATCAAAGTGGCGACCGTTTACGTGAATGGATGGGGATTGACCGTGAAACTTTTTATACCACTGATTTAATTGCCCAAATACCCATGGATTTCTATTATCCAGGAAAGGGGAAGACGGGTGATTTACCGCCCAGAAAAGGTTTTGCAGAAAAATTTCATCCACGTCTATTGAATGAAATGCCAGAATTAGCAACCATCGTACTAATAGGAAATTATGCGCAAAAATACTATCTAGGGAAACGAAGACAAAGTAATTTAACAGAAACGGTCCGTCATTATCAAGACTATTTACCAAAATATTTTCCTTTAGTGCATCCTTCCCCCTTAAATAGACGTTGGTTACAAAAGAATCCGTGGTTCGAAGAGGATGTAGTGCCCGTATTTCGGACGATGATTCAAGACTATTTAACTGAAAATCGTGAGTGATAAAGTCGTGCGAATTGTAAATAAGACATACGAATTGTAAAGCAGGTAGGGTGTATACTTTACCTGCTTTTTACAATGTCTTGTATACCTGAATGATATAATTGAACAAGACGGTTCTTGAACCAATACAATGACTGATGAAGAAAAGAGGAGGATGATCCAAATGGAATTGGTACCAGAAATTGATGCGTATATCGAAGCGCAAGATGAAGTAGCCCAAGCGACCTTGCATGAATTGCGGCGCCGTTTGGCAGAAGCCTTGCCCACATGTTATGAAAAGATTTCTTATGGTATGCCAACCGTAGCTGACAAAAAAGTGGTATTTCATTATAGTGCAGCCAAGAAACATTTAGGCATTTATCCTTTTCCAGCAACTATTGACCATTTTGAAGACCTGGTTGGGAAATATCGTACTGGTAAGGGAACCTTGGCTTTTCCTTATGGCACAGCAATACCTTATGACACACTCATTACATTAGCTCAATATAACTATCAGCAACAAGCCTAACTAGGCATATTCGAACGGAGGTAGGTCATGGCAACAGAATCAAAGAAATTCTTAGGGTACAGTAAACAAGAGTGGTCTTGGGTGTTACAAGATACAGGGAACTCGGCATATTCTCTGATGATTACAACAACCATCTTCCCCTTATTTTACAAAGCAGTAGCAGAAGGCGCTGGTATCGCCGATGCCAATTCCACAGCCTATCTGTCCTATGCCAACTCAATTGGTACCTTACTCGTTGGTCTGATGGCCCCTATACTTGGCTCAATCGCCGAATATAAAGGCTTCCGTAAGCCCATGTTCACCGTGGGTACATTACTTGGCATTGCTTCTGTACTTATGATGGGATTTTCACCATCAGGCTCCTGGACATTTGCTTGGCTAGGGCTACTTGTGCTATATGTTCTATCGAATGTCGGTTTTTCGTCATCGAATATCTTCTATGATGCTTCGCTACTTGATGTGACAGATAAAAGGAGAATGTCACGCGTTTCTAGCATGGGCTACGGCATGGGCTACATCGGGTCCTGTATTCCTTTTCTAGTCTATATGGTTTTCATGCTAAACATTGACAGCATGCCATTTTCTTTAGACTGGTTGACTCGCGCAGCTTTTGTCATGACAGCCGTGTGGTGGTTTGTATTTACAATCCCTTATTGGCAGAATGTCAAACAAAAATCATGGATTCAACCAACAGCGCATCCAATCCGAGATGCCTTTAAGCGTGTAGCGAATACCCTTAAAGAAATGGCTCAATATAAGCAATTATTTGTATTTTTATTGGCTTATTTCCTTTATATCGATGGGGTCGGCACAATCATTTCTATGGCAACAGCGGTCGCAACCGACCTGGGCATTGAGGCCACCGTGTTGATTGTTGTCTTACTGATTGTGCAAATTGTCGCCTTTCCTTTTACCGTCCTGTATGGCTATCTAGCGAAACGTTTCGGTGATAAGCTTATGATTTATGTCGGCATTACGACCTACATTATTATTTGTATTTATGCGCTAAGCATGGAAACTGCAACGGACTTTTTCATTCTGGCATGTATGGTTGGGACGGCGCAAGGCGGCTTACAAGCCTTGTCGCGGTCAATGTTTGGGAAGTTGGTGCCAGAGGGTAAATCTAATGAGTTTTTCGGTATCTACAACGTTTTTGGAAAGTTTTCATCAATCATAGGGACGACTTTACTAGGTATCATCACCCAATGGACTGGCAACTCATTGAATGGTGTCTTTGCCTTAATTATTCTATTCCTAATCGGGGGCGTTTTACTATTCGGTGTGAAGGAAGATGGTACCAAAGGCTAATTCAGCTATTTTGAGACTTATGAGAAGACGGGTATAATGTTCATAACACATGAAGAGACATACTGAATACTATTGATGGAGGGGAAAAAGATGGCAGACTTCAAATTCGAAATCACTGAACATATCGCGCAACTATCCGAAAATAAATCAGGTTGGACCAAGGAACTCACCAAAGTATCATGGAACGATCGGCCAGCAAGTTATGACATCCGCACTTGGAATGAAAACTATGACAAAATGGGCAAGGGTATCACCCTAACCGATGATGAACTTCGCCAACTCCGCGATGCCTTAAACAACTTAGATTTATAAAAGAAAAGAGGCTGGAACAAAAAATTAAAGTCATCGGTTTTTCGTTCTTACAGTGTACGTTCCTTGTGAGCCGTGGGACCATTGAAGGCCAAGGTCTTTCAATTTGAAATCGAGCCAAGGTATCGATTTCATCCTCCTTCACGGCTAAGGAACTACCCTTTCAGTCCTTTAACCTGTTCCCATGATAAATTTCAATCAAAATTTATTAGAATTTTTTCAAGGTAAAAGGCGTACACAACTCTTATTAAGAATTGTGTACGCCTTTTTAGAGGTCTTTTGTCC
This sequence comes from Aerococcus sp. 1KP-2016, assembly GCF_002252085.1. Classification (GTDB taxonomy): domain Bacteria; phylum Bacillota; class Bacilli; order Lactobacillales; family Aerococcaceae; genus Aerococcus. The sequence goes on along the minus strand of NZ_NEEY01000011.1, from coordinate 40,159 downwards.
CAACCTCGTTTCATATTTCATGACTATTAATTAGATTGAAAAATCAATTGCTGGACCAGCTGGTACGATACCATTTGGATTGATGGTAGGGTGGCTGCCGTAGTAGTGGTGTTGGATATGGTAGAAATCTACAGTTTCGGCAATGCCAGGCAAGTTGTAGATTTCACGGGTGTAACGCCATACATTAGTGAAATCAGTTAAGTGTTTGATGTTGCATTTGAAATGACCGTAATATACGTGTTCAAAACGAATTAAGGTTGTGAATAAACGGATATCGGATGTAGTTAATTGGTCACCTAATAAATATTTCTTATCGGCAAGGATTTGGTCCATTTTTTCTAAACCAGCAAATACGTTAGCAACTTCTTCTTCGTAAACTTTTTGATCGGTTGCGAAACCAGCTTTATATACACCGTTATTGATGTTCGGGTAAATGTAATCATCAAGTTCTTTGATTTGGTCATGCATTGCTTCTGGATAAAAGTCACCCGGCGTTGCGCCGACTTCGTCAAATGCTTCGTTGAACATGAACATAATTTCAGAAGATTCGTTGTTTACGATGGTATCTGTCTTTTTATCATATAAAACGGGCACGGTAACACGGCCTGAATAGTTAGGGTCAGCATGTGTATATACTTGGTATAGGTAATCTGCGTTCAAGATAGGGTCTGCGATTACGCCTTGGTCCGGTGAGAAAGTCCAACCGTTTTCAAGCATATATGGATTTACGACTGATAAAGAAATGATATCTTCTAGACCTTTTAATTTACGCATGATTAGGGTACGGCTCGCCCATGGACAGGCTAGTGAAATATATAAATGGTAACGGCCGGCTTCAGCTTTGAAACCTGCATCTCCTGTAGGGCCTGCAGCACCGTCTTTGGTAATCCAGTTTCTGAATTGTGAATCGGTACGAATGAATCGGCCACCTGTTGATTTGGTATCATACCATTTATCTTGCCAAACGCCATCTACTAATAATCCCATAATACATCTCCTTTTAAAATTTCGATTTCAAATTATATGGTCATTATAGTGGAATAAAGTGCATTTCTCAAGAATGAGCCTTTGGACGATGAAATTTTTCAGTAATGCTTTGATGACTAAAAGGCCAAAGTTAGCTATACTAAACTAGGTATGGTGGTTCACTCAACACCAAAGACTAGTAGAAATGAGGCTTTACACGTGCAATATGAGGATCTTTCAGCAAAATTACCCCTCCAGGAAGCCGGTAAAATGGTACTTGGCTTGGATTCAGTTCGCCAGCTCATGGGGCATTTTGATCATCCAGAAAATAGCTTACCGACAATCCATATTGCTGGAACGAACGGTAAAGGTTCAACGGCCAAAATGACCGCTACCATCCTGCAAGAAGCTGGTTACAAGGTTGGTTTATATACGTCACCATCCTTAGTCGATTTTAACGAACGCATTCAAATCAATGGCATCAATGTGTCCGATGAACAGTTGATGGCACAAGTGGACCGAATGAATCAAAACCTGGGATCTGGCGAACTTTATACAGAATTTGAAATATTTACTGGGCTAGCCTGGCTAGTTTTTCAAGCCGAAGCAGTCGATTTCGTTGTACTTGAAGTAGGTTTAGGTGGCCGTTTAGATGCGACCAATATCGTTGAAAAACCACTCGTGACAGCTATTACCAAAGTCGCCTTGGATCACCAACACATTCTTGGCGATACGTTAGGTGAAATTGCGGGGGAAAAAGCTGGTATCATTAAAGAAGGCGTTCCTTTAATTTTATATCCACAAGCAGTGGAAGCCGAGGCAGCTATTTTGGCTCAAGCAACCACTAAGCATGTCACAGTTACCCAATTAAATGCCAACGAAATCATCAAACTAGGCATCACGTCCGATGGCTTTCAAGCATTTACTTATAAAGGTAAAACCTATCAACTTTGCTTGATGGCGCCTTACCAAATCAATAATGCAGCCTTGGCACTAGAAATTATCGCCAATCTTGAAAGTCAGGGGATTCTAATAGGTGACCAAGCAAAGAGAGACGGTCTCGCTAAGACACTTTGGCCGGCACGTTTTGAGCGCGTGGCCCAAAAGCCGGATATTATCATTGACGGATCGCATAATATGGATGGGATTTTGACGCTAAAAGAGGCGATTGAAAGCTATTACCCAACCCGTGTTGGTCAAAAACGAATTGCAATTTTGGGTATGTTGGCAGATAAAGATGTGGCACATATTGTTGCAACTGTAGTCCCACTTTTTGACCAAATGATTACCTTAACGCCACATTCACACAGGGCATTGCCGGCGAGTGAGTTGGCCGCTTTAATTGAAGCGAATGGGGGGCGTGCCCAAGTTGCAAGTAGCGATTCCGAGGCCTTGACTTTGGCGCAAGCAAAGCTTGATGAACAAGACATGTTATGTGTCTTCGGTAGCTTTTATTTTGTGGGTTACTTGAGAAAGCAAATTTTGCAAGGCTGATTGCCTATTAAATGCTATAATCAAATCAATATTTTACAAAAGTATAAGAGAAAAAGGTGGTAGGAATGGATAAAGAGAGAATTGCACGTGCAGTGAGAGAAATTTTATTGGCAGTTGGGGAAGATCCTGATCGCGAAGGTTTACAAGAAACGCCTGAACGAGTGGCGAAAATGTATGCTGAGGTCTTCGATGGATTAAATCGTGATCCAAAAGTACATACAGAAAAAACATTTGCGGAGTCTGCTTCTGAGTTTGTATTGGTAAAGGATATCCCTTTCAACTCTACTTGTGAACACCACTTACTACCAGTGATTGGTCAGGCGCATGTGGCCTATATCCCCAATGGTGGCCAGGTAATTGGTTTGTCTAAACTAGCACGTGTCGTAGAGGATTATGCACTACGTCCACAATTACAAGAACGTTTAACCAACCAAGTGGCGGATGTTTTGGCTGAGGAACTAGGAGCACTAGGGGTATTTGTTGTGATCGAAGCAGAACATATGTGTATGACCATTCGAGGCATTAAAAAACCAGGTTCAAAAACGGTGACCTTCGCCTCGCGTGGTATCTACCAAGATCAAGCAAAACGGCAAGAAGTATTAAACATGATTCAATTATAATTAGGAATAAAAGGCTTCAAATCATCAAAAGAAAGATGGGTAACAATGTATATTAAACGATTAAATCAATACTTTGAATTTCCTGCAGATCACACATGATGATGGGTATTTTAAATGTGACACCAGACTCATTTTCGGATGGTGGTTCGTACATGACACGTGAAGACATCATCGCCCAAACAAAAAAATTAATTGCAGATGGCGCTGATATCATTGATGTGGGTGGAGAATCTACACGTCCTGGACACGTTCCTGTGACTTTAGAAGAAGAATTAAAGCGAGTGATTCCAGCTGTTGAGGCGATTCGCTCATTCTCTGACGTCTTGATTTCCGTCGACACATGGAAAGAAGAAGTAGCGCGTCAAGCGTTAATCGCCGGTGCAGATATGATTAACGACCAATGGGCAGCCACTAGAGAACCAGAAATCGCTCGTGTTTGCGCCGTTTTTGATGCGCCACTCATCTTGATGCACAATCGTGAAGAATATACACCTTATACCGACGTAATGGCCGAAATGAAAGATGATTTACAAAAATCAATCGATATTGCTTTGGATAAAGGAATGAAATATGACCAATTAATCCTTGATCCAGGGGTTGGATTTGCCAAAACGGAAGACGATAATTTGATGGCGATTCAAGGGTTACAAGAATTAACCAGCTTTAGTTTGCCAATCCTATTAGCTACTTCACGCAAAGGTTTTTTGGGCAAATTATTGGATGTTCCAGCGAAAGAGCGTGACGTGGCAACTTCTGCAACGACGGTATCGGGCATCTTTTCGGGTGCGGATATGGTCCGTGTTCACAATGTTAAAGTCAACAAGGAAGCAGCTGTTGTAGCAGATGCCATTAAACGTGGTTCACTAACAGTAGACTAATTACAAAGCTGAAAGGGTGACGGATATGGGGCAAGATAAAATTTATTTAAACAACCTGCAATTCTACGCCAATCATGGTTTATTAGCCGAGGAAACCGTATTAGGCCAACGTTTCAATATTGATGCCATTCTCTATGTAGACTTGGCGCCGGCTGGGAAATCAGATAATATGCACGATTCAGTATCCTATGCTGATGTATATACCGTCATTCAACATATTGTAGAGAATGAAGCGCCAGTCAAATTATTAGAACGACTAGCCCATAATTTGGCAGCTACGATTTTAACCGATTTCCCATTAGTGGAAGCGGTCATGATTCGTGTAACCAAACCGGATCCACCCATTCGTGGTATATACGACAATGTGGCCGTTGAAATCACGCGCGATCGAACCTGGTTACTGGAGAATATGAAAGCTGAAGAGGGGGGAGCAATAATGGTGCATCAAGCCTTAATCGCCTTAGGGTCTAATATCGAGCCTAAAGTTGACCATCTACGAAACGCCATTCAAGCCTTCAGAAATCAAGACAATATTCAAGTGACCGCTGTTTCTAGTGTTTACGAAACCGTGCCGCGCGGTTATGCCGACCAGGATAATTTTTATAATATGGTCTTGCAGATTGAAACCGACTTGGCCCCGCAGACTTTACTCGCATTTTGTCAGTCCATTGAAACGATGGAAAAAAGAGTTCGACTCTTTAAAAATGGACCGAGAACAATTGATGTCGATATTTTATTGATTGACGAGTTGACTTTGACGTACCCAGATTTATTAGTGCCACATCCGCGCATGCATGAACGTGGCTTTGTTCTAATCCCAACGGCTGAAATCGCTGGAGACTGGGTTGTACCTGGTTTCAATGGGGCAACAATTACGGATTTAAACGCGAATTTACCTCAGGTTGAACGTGACGATGTCCGTATCAGTGACGCTAAATTATGATCTGAGTGAAAGCTTTTCTGAAAGGAATGATGTGCATGGGTAAAATTGCATTGAGTATTGTCCAAAGTGTGGACGGTTATATTGCGAATCATGATGACAGTTTTGATTTTATTGAAGGCTATCCTAGCCGCGATTTGAAAGACTTATCAACATCAACAGAACCCTATAATCTCGAAGTATTTTTTGATGCCTATGACATAGTCGTCATGGGAAATGCTTCTTATCAAATGGGCTTTGCAAGTGACTTTCCTAGTAAAACCGTATATGTGGTGACGAATCAAGATCGCGCTAATGAAGGACATATACATTTTGTCAAGCCAAGCCAAATTGTGAAATTGATGTTGGCTAAGAAGAAACAAGACCACCATATTTATTTATATGGCGGCGGTGTCATGCTGCAGCCATTTATAGCAGCTGATGCGATTGATGAATATATTATTGGCACAGTGCCAATAATATTAGGTCAGGGTAAACCGCTATTTTATGAATTACCGGATGCGGTGCCACTACAATTATCTCAAGTCGATGTTATCGGCGGAATGACCATTCATATTTATCACCGTCGACCACAAGGAGTGGATGGGGTATGAAGAAAATATTAAAAATACAATAAAGTAAACAATAACCCCCTCAGGTATATGGAAATTGAATCCGTATACCTAAGGGGGTTATTTTATTTTTGATGATCATTTGAATAGCTTGTTGAATTTTTTTATTTTGTTCTTCAGTATTTTCACTAGGTTGATCAATGCAGTGCAATAAATTTTCAGCCACAATAATCCCCATGGCACGGTCAATGCTTGAACGTACAGCGCTCAATTGTGTAATGATATCCACACATTCTTTGTCATCTTCAATCATTTTCTGAATACCGCGGATTTGACCCTCCGTCCGGCGTAAGCGATTGATGATTTGTTTTTGATTTGAAATTTCACTCATATCTACAGCTCCTCATCCTTTTAAATAAAGGCTTTTTCATATTGATTATACCTACTTGGGTATGTATGTCAAATAAAACAAATGGAAAACTAAAGAATATATCGGTTGACAAAGTTATACGGATAGTATTTAATATACCCTGTAAGGTATACAGGAGGAGGTTATAAAATGTTTTCATTTTTCAAAAAAACACCAAGCATGTCAACAAGCGAATTAACCACAAAAGTCAATAACAACATTACTTTACTCGATGTACGTACGCCCCAAGAATACCGGGCGGGGCATATCAGTAAAGCGCAAAATGTTCCTTTAGATAAAATTGCCAACTATCAAGGTAAAAATAAAGACGTCGTCGTGATTTGTCAATCAGGTATGCGTAGTCGTCAAGCAGCCAAGATCTTAACGAAAAAAGGCTACCAAGTGACCAATGTTCGTGGTGGTATGAATCAATGGACTGGCAAAACTGTAGGAGGAAAATAAGTTGAAAATTGTAATTATTGGTGGTGTCGCTGGAGGCATGTCTGCAGCAACACGATTACGCCGTTTAATGGATGATGCTGAAATTATTATTTTTGAAAAAGGTCCTTTTGTATCCTTTGCCAATTGTGGTTTGCCCTATTACGTTTCAGGTGAAATTGCTGCCCGTGACGCTTTATTAGTACAAACACCAGAAAGTTTAAAAGCACGTTTTGATTTAGATGTACGTCCAATGCATGAAGTAACAGCTATCTCAACTGAAGATAATACAGTAACCGTTGTAAGCAATGGCGAAAGTTATACAGAATCTTACGATAAATTGATTCTTTCACCCGGTGCGAAACCCTTTGTACCTGAGATTGAAGGGCTAGCGGCAGCAAACAATGCTTTTGCCTTACGTAACGTACCAGATTTAGATCAAATCATGCAGGCAATTACAGATAGAACCAAAGAAGCTGTTGTAATCGGGGCTGGTTTTATTGGTTTAGAAATGGCGGAAAATTTACACAAACTTGGCTTAAATGTGACCATCGTTGAACGTGCACCCCATGTATTACCGCCTTTAGACGAAGAAATGGCTGCATATGTGAAGAACGAATTAGTAGCACAAGGCGTTAAGGTATACACTTCTGATTCAGCGATTCGCTTTGAAGATGCTGGCAAGACAATTGTCTTGGAAAGTGGTCAACAATTAAAATCAGACATCACGATTTTATCGGTAGGGGTACAACCTGAAAGCAGTCTAGCTGAAAAGGCAGGTTTAACACTAGGTTTACGCAGTGGTATCGTCGTAAATGATAAATATCAAACAAGCAATCCAGATATTTTTGCCGTTGGTGATGCAATTGTGGTCAAACAACAAATCACTGGTCAAGATGCATTGATTTCCCTAGCATCACCAGCTAACCGTCAAGGTCGTCAAGTGGCAGATGTCATTGCTGGTTTAGACCGTAAGAATCAAGGTAGTATTGGAACGGCGATTGTTCGTGCTTTTAATATTGCAGCAGCTTCTACTGGTTTGAGTGAGCGTCAAGCCAAAATGGCCAACCTACCGTTTGCTGTCGTACATGTTTCTGGTAAAGACCATGCCGGCTATTATCCTAATGCAACTGATATCATGTTGAAACTAGTTTTCAACCCTGAATCAGGTGAAATTTATGGAGCGCAGGCTGTCGGTCAAAAAGGTATTGATAAACGTATTGATATTTTAGTAACAGCTATTAAAGGGCCCTTAACAATTTTTGATTTACCAGAATTAGAATTTACTTATGCACCACCATTTGGATCAGCAAAAGACCCTGTAAACATGGCGGGTTATGCCGCAATGAATATTGCTGAAGGTTTGAGTGAATCAATTCAATGGCACGAACTGAAGGATGAATTAGCCAAGGGCAAAGTATTACTAGATGTTCGTAGTCCGGGTGAAATCAAACAAGGTGCTTTTCCAAATGCCATTAACATCCCAGTCAATGAATTGCGTGAACGTATGGTAGAATTAGACCCAGAAATAGATTATATCGTTTCATGTCATAGTGGTTTACGTTCTTATATTGCGGAACGTCAGTTAAAACAACATGGCTTCAATGTCCAAAACTTAGATGGTGCATTTGCACTTTACAAAACAATATTACCGGAGGAATTAATTTATGTATAAATCAATCTCATTGTCAGAATTTTCTGAAAAACACACAACTAACCCAGTAAATTTAGTAGATGTTCGTGAAAAGGACGAATACGCAAATGGTCATGTACCAGGCGCAGTCAACATGCCATTAAGCGAATTAGCAGGCACATTTGATCAATTAGACAAAGACACTGAATACCACATCATCTGTCATTCAGGCGCTCGTTCAGCAAAAGCTAGCCAATTCCTTGACCAACAAGGCTTGGACGTAGTCAACGTTGAAGGCGGCACAATGTCATGGCCAAATGAATTAGAAAAATAACAGGATGTGAACGAGGGTGTTTAGACAGGTAGCACTGGAGGAAATATGCAGTAGCAAGTGGCACTTGCTGCAAATATTTCCGAAGTGGAGACCTGTCTGCCCAAGTGAACTCAACTCAATAGGATGAGAGAAAAAGCGTTGTGGCCCTAACCACTGGAAGAATAGTGCCGTGGCACATGTAATGTGACGCAAACTATTATGAAGTGGGCAAGGGACAGCTTTTTCGAACTCAACTTAACAGGATGAGAGCAATAGCGGTCAGCCCTCAACTGGTGGAAGATGAATGAAGGTGATGACGGTAGTCATCGACTAATTCATCTGAAGCAGGAAGGGGGTTGCTATTTCGAACTCAACTTCACAGGATGTGAGGACCGACGCTCAGAAAGCCGCCGGTGGAAGATTAGTGCAGTGCTTTCTGGAGGTCCGAGCTCAACTTAACAGGATGAGAGAAAAAGCGGTTGGGACAAGTGGTTCCAACCGCTTTTCCTGTATTGTGAACGAGCTCATTATAGAATAATTCGAGATACTAGAAAATAGTGCGAAATTTTATAATATAAAATCTCATTCTATAAAAAATTGACTAATATTATTAAATGGCGGCTCGTACTTTATAAATAATAAAATCTATCAAATATGGGAATGTATACTATAAAAAAATCACATATTTTATAGAACCGCTATTTATTCTCGATAAAAACGTCCAAAATTTGAGAATGGAAGGTTCATTCTCTAATCGCAGTGTTCAAAAAAATACAGGACAACTTCACCTCGGTAGTTTTCCTGTATTTTTGTATCATTTTTTATTTGCAGTTCAATCGACATAGGATTTTTGAACGACTAAAGATTGGGTATCCCAAAAAAATGACCATCTCAAATTTATAAGCGAATAGTTAATCAATCAGTCCCAAATAGTGTAATCATGCAAAAATCCCCGAACAAAATTGTCCGGGGATTTTTAACGTACATTTAAATTGCATTAAATTCTTTCAAATCGTAAGCGCCTTTGTGGTAGACAACATGGGCAAAATGACCACAGTCTAACGGTTCAGTCAAATCAAACTCAGCTAAGACCTCGTGTAAGAAGAAACGAATGGGCATGTCATGACTCACAATCAATACGTTGATATTGGCTTGTTGGGTTTCCATGCGTGCTTCCAAAGCATCATCATGAATTTCTAACATTGCTTCTTCAATGCGGTCCCAGAAAGTGATGAAGTCTTCGGAATCTCCTTCTTCGTCGCGGTCAACTAGGTTTTCAATGATTAAGGGTACAAATTGGGTTGAAGGAATTTGATTGTGACGCATTTCTTCGACTAGTTGGGCAATTGACTTTGGCCAAACTTTTTCAACATCTTGATCTTCTAGTCCGCCAAAGTTATATTCTCTAAAGCCCTCTATCGGGAACAGTTGAATGTCATTTTCTTGTTTCGATAAAATGCGTTCTCCTGTTTCGATACAACGGTCTAAGTCGCTTGTATATGCAAGGTGAAAATTGACGTTTGATAATGTGTCAGCTGCCTGATCAACAACACGCATACCGACACGCGTTACAGGTGAGTCTGACCAGCCTTGAATTTTATGATCTGCATTTGCAGTAGTTTCGCCATGGCGAACAAAATAATAATGGATAGCGCCCATCTTGTTCACTCCCTTTCGTATGTGTTTTATATATTGTCTTCATTCTAGCACAACAAAGCATTCATGAAAACGATTACTACTATTTTTCATTCAGAGAATTGTATATATAAGGTATCGCCGCCCACTAAATGACATAAATCGATAATAGCGAACACACTTGATTGGAAAGCCATGGGCAATTTATTATTCATGTTGGTGAATAAATGATAATATGGTTAGTAGAGAAAATTGTCACAGTAAATGTGCCACAAAATAGAGGAGTGTTCTTTTTGACAAAAGCAGCTAAAATCTTTACAGAAGAAGAAAAAATCAAAATTTTAAGCGACATTGTAGCCATCGAAACAGTCGACCGCAATGAAGAGGACGTAGCCAACTACTTCGCCAACTTACTAGCCCAATACGATATTCCATCTAAGGTAATTCCAACAGGCATTCCTGGCCGTGCCAATTTAGTAGCCGAAATCGGTTCTGGATTGCCAGTCATTGGTATTTCAGGTCATATGGACGTTGTGTCAGCAGGTAACGTGGATGCATGGACTTCGGACCCTTATACACTAACTGAACGCGACGGCAAGCTATATGGCCGTGGTTCAACTGACATGAAATCAGGCTTAGCCGCGTTAATTATCGCTATGATTGAAATCAAAGAACAAGGCCTATTAAAAAAAGGTACAATTCGTTTACTTGCTACTTATAACGAGGAAAATGGAGCAGTCGGTTCAATCCAACTGGAAGAAGCAGGATACGTCAAAGACGTTGACGCAATCATCATTGGTGAACCAACCGCTAATACTATCCATCCTTCACATAAAGGCTCAATGAACTTTGTGGTATCATCACGTGGTCGTTCTGTTCACTCTTCTAATCCAAGAGGTGGGATCAACGCGATTGACCCATTAATGGATTTTGCCTTAGATTTTAAAGCCGCTTTTGAAGAAGCAACCAAAGATATCCACTTCGGCCAATTAGACTTCTCACCAGCTTTAGATATCTATGGTGCAGTGGAAGGTGACGACGAAGGTAACGCTGAATTAGATCAATTATTGAAACAACCTAAATTCTCAATCACCGTATTCCGTGGGGGAGACCAAGTAAATACAATTCCTGATCATGCTGAAGTAGTCTTCAACATCCGTACTGTACCAGAATTCAATAACGAAGATGTAAAAGGTGTATTCTCAACTGTTTACAACAAGTACTTAGATAAGGGCGCAGATTTCGATGTGCAATTAACCTTAGACTTGAAACCGTTAAACGGTGGGGTTGATTCAATCTTAGTTGCGTTAGCGCAAAACCTTTCTAAAGATTACCTTGACGTTGAACAATTAGTTGTACCAATGACAGGGGGAACTGATGGCGCCAATTTCGTAGCCAATAAAGGCGACGGCTTCCCAATTATCATCTTTGGCCCAGGTACAGAAACATCACATCAAATTGATGAGTACGTAGAAAAAGACAATTACCTAAGCTTCATTGACTTATATATTGACTTAATTACTAGCTACCTAGACGGCGAATAATTTGAATAGCAATAAAAAGCAGCCACGAAGAAGTTTCTTCATTGTGGCTGCTTTTTTGTATTTGTAGAGCTAAGCGATTCAATAAGGAAGAGGGCCTTGGCCCTCTTTCTTATTGAAAAAAATCTGCGGACATGGAAAGGAATAGTAGTATCAAATAAGTCATCAACATGCGAAAATGTGAATTATTTTATAAGATTCGTCACAGCTATCGTTGATGTATACCATACTATTTGCGATAAATCACAGCAATGTCTGAAGTGTAACTTTAAACTGGTCCCCAAGAAGTGGACACTTGAATAATTGAAAAAAATATTTCTGGACATACTAAATTGGAGGCACATTTTAATTTATTTGGTGAATACGCAATAATCTCCATTTTTAAAATTAGGATATTTAGATTGCCGAAGGCGATAGTGTATGTCCTTTAGCCGTGAAAGAGGATGAAATCGAGACGGTAGCTCGATTTCAAACCGGGAGACCTTGGCTCCCGGTGATCCTACGGCTTTTAAAGGACAATACAAGACAAGCCGAAGGATGAGTACGCACACCAACACTGGTTATGAAGTCGAGTTCGAAAAAGCAACCCTCTGCCCACTTCAGAATAGTTTGCGTCACTCTTCGTGTGCCACGGCACTATTCTTCCATTGGTTGAGGGCTGAACGCTTTTTCTCTCATCCTCCTAAGTTGAGCTCGGACCTCCAGAAGGCCCTGCGCTTCAGATTAGATTGCCGATGACTACCGTCATCGTCTGCACTAATCTTCCACCGGTGGCTTTCTGAGCGTCGGTCCTCATATCCTAGTATTCGCATATATTCTTTTTCTTTGATAAAATGGTTATATTGAAGCGGATAAGATATCCGCAATTCGTCGTTGGAACCAGTATGATTTTTTTCAGAACCTAGAGGTGTAAAAAACATGGTAGAACATAACTTAACAGAAACAAACACAAACACTCAACCGGAAAAACAAATCGGCAAGACTATTGAAGCAATTAAAGTTGGGGATACATTCAGAGTAACCGAATCGATTCGCGAACGAGATGTTTTGTTATATATGGGCGTTACGGCAGATTCAAACCCGGCCTACCTACAACAAACTTCGGGAAGTGCAGGGATTTTACCATCTGAAGTAGTCGTACCACCGATCGCTTGATGGGGGTAATCACACGTACCGTATCCATGAACTTCCCTGGTCCTGGCTCACGCTTAGTCGAAATGAATATCAATATTATTCATGCCATCCCACATAACTCTATCATCACCTTCGAGTTCGAAGTCATTCGTGTCGAGGATTTGAAACAGTTTGTGACCGTCCACTGCATTGGTAAATTCACCAATGCAACAGATGACGAACGCGTATTGGATGCTATGCTAACAGTCTTACCACCAGAAGAACATCTACGTCACGATACTGAAACAATCGACGCTGGTGTATTCCAACGCATTTCAGGAGGAGACTCAATTGAGTACTAAAACAGATAAAAAGAAACTCGTCCTTTTCGACGGGTCATCTTTGGCATTTAGATCATTCTATGCCATTCATAACATCGATTCATTCGTAAACAAAAACGGCATGCACACCAACGCATTATTTGCCTTCCACGGCATGATGTCTAAAATCTTGGAAAAAGAACAGCCTACACATGCGCTAGTTGCATGGGACGCTGGTAAAACCACTTTTAGAACAGAGTTTTTTGGCGAATACAAGGGTGGTCGCCAATCAACCCCATCAGAATTTAGAGAGCAAATGCCATTCTTTAACGTTCTTTTAGACGCCTTTGGTGTGTCTCATTACGAACTAACCAACTATGAAGCTGATGATATTATCGGAACCTTAGCTATGTCAGTAGATCCTGAAGAATATGATGTTGTCATCATTTCTGGAGATAAGGATTTAACGCAATTAGCCAGAGACAATGTCCGAGTGGATATCACCAAAAAAGGGGTTTCTGAACTACAATCATATACACCTGCCAGCATTCAAGAAGACTTGGGTATAACGCCTGATCAAATTATTGACATGAAGGGACTTATGGGCGATTCTTCCGATAACTATCCAGGTGTTACAGGGATTGGGGAAAAAACGGCCCTAAAACTCTTACATGAATATGGCTCAGTTGAAAATCTATATGATCAAATTGACGATATGAAGAAATCTAAACGTAAAGAAAATCTGATCAATGACAAAGAAAATGCTATTTTATCCAAAAAATTAGCCCGTATTGAAACCGAAGCGCCGGTTGAAAAAACAATTGCGGATATTCCTTATAAGGGTAAGAACGTAGAAGAATTGATGTCATTTTATAAAGATATGAACTTCAACGTTTTTATGTCGGATTTATTAGCAAATTCAGACCAAGCTGACTTGTTAACGCAAGACTGGGCTGACATTGCTTATACATACGTTGCATCCGTTGACGAGTTAAAGGCTGATTACTTCCCAACCACTTCAAAAGCGGATGGCTATGCCTTTTATGCTGAAAATCTAAGTAAGAATTACCACGATTCTGACATCGTCCAAGTATCTTGGACCAATGGTGAGGATATTTTCGTAGGTCCAGCCGACCTATTACAAGCCGACACTTTCAAGGATTTCTTAGCAGATCGAGATACTGCCAAAGTTGTATTCGATGCCAAAAGAACGATGGTTATGTTAGATTATGTCAACGTTGATTTTGCTGGCGTCGTTGATGACGTACTGATTGGGGCATATTTGCTGACTGCCCGTGATAATTCGAATGACCTAGCCGAAGTGGCGCGTGAATTCGATATTGATGATTTATCATATGACGAATCAGTCTACGGCAAGGGGGCGAAACGTGGCGTTCCTGAAGATCCAACCGTCATGTATGACCATCTTGCCCGTAAAATCCAAGTGATGGCACGGCTACAAGCAGCCATTCGTCCGCAATTAGAAGCCAATCAAATGGATGATTTATATCAAGAGATGGAGTTGCCTTTGGCACTTGTGTTAGCCAAATTAGAAATTTTAGGCATTACCGTGGATAAATCACAACTTCAAGCCATGCAAGTCGAATTCCAAGAGATTTTAAATGGCTTAGAAGCAGACATTTGGAAAGAAGCTGGTCACGAGTTCAATATTAATTCACCAAAACAATTAGGTGTGATTTTATTTGAAAAGATGGGCTTACCAGTGATTAAGAAAACAAAAACAGGCTATTCTACTGCCCAAGATGTCTTAGAAAAATTAGCTGGTGAAGCACCAATTATTGATCTTATTTTGAATTACCGTCAATTAAGTAAGTTACAATCTACCTATGTAGAAGGATTGCAAGATTACATCCATGATGATGGTAAGATTCATTCACGTTTCCAACAAACATTGACATCCACAGGTCGTTTGTCTTCTGCAGATCCAAACTTACAAAATATCCCAATTCGTTCAGAAGAGGGACGTGCTATTCGTAAAGCCTTTGTGCCTAGTCAAAAGGATTGGGTCATTTTCTCGAGTGACTATTCACAAATCGAGTTACGCGTCTTAGCACATATATCTGGTGACGAACATATGCAGGCAGCCTTCAACAACCATGAAGATATCCATACGTCGACAGCAATGAAGGTTTATGGTGTCACTGAGGATGAAGTGACGCCTAACATGCGCCGTAATGCCAAAGCTGTAAACTTCGGTATCGTCTACGGTATTTCGGATTATGGCTTGAGCCAAAACTTGAATATTTCACGTCCAGAAGCTAAGAAATTTATCGATACCTATTTGGAAAATTATCCTGGGGTTCAAGCGTATATGAAGGATGTTGTCGATAAGGCCAAAGAGGACGGATACGTTGAAACTTTATTCAAACGTCGTCGATACTTGCCAGATTTACAGGCTAAGAACTTCAATGTGCGTTCATTCGCCGAACGAAATGCCATGAATACACCAATTCAAGGTACAGCAGCCGATATTATCAAAATCGCTATGGTACGTATGGACCAAGCCTTAAAAGATGCGGGTCTACAAGCCAATTTATTACTGCAAATCCATGATGAGTTGGTATTTGAAGCACCTAAATCTGAAATTGATGATTTAGAAAAATTAGTAACACAGATCATGGGTGAAGCAGCCCAATTAGATGTACCATTAGAAGTAGAATCTAACTACGGTGCAACTTGGTACGAAGCTAAATAATCACTACATGTGAGATAGAATACTCCTCAGTGAGGGCAACAAACGTGCCTATACTGAGGGGTATTTTATGTTAGGGGGCCTAGTCATATGTACCTATTCCAATATTCAAAGAATTCAAGAAACTACAAAATGAAAAAGCTATTTTATTTAGCGGGTATTTGCTTTAGAATAAGTACAGAAAGCCCAGTAGAAAGTAGGAGTAAGATGCCAGAATTACCAGAGGTTGAAACGGTCAGACGAGGATTGGAAAATCTCGTTATTGGCAAAGAAGTCGCAAGCGTCACAGTCTTGTGGGAAAATATTGTGCAAGCATTTGGTGGAGTTACAGAATTTGTGAACCGGATGCCAGGTCAAACCCTACTCGCAGTTGACAGAATTGGTAAGTTTTTAATTTTTCACTGGACTGATGTGGCTTGGATTGCCCATTTACGCATGGAAGGTAAATATTTGTATATGCCAAGTACAGATCCTGTAGATGCCTATTCACATGTCATCCTTCATTTAACAGATGGTTATGATTTACGTTACCGGGATGTTCGCAAATTTGGTCGCATTCATATGGTAGACAAGCATCAACTAGACCAAGCAGTTAAAGATTTACACTTGGGACCAGAACCCAAGGATATCACTACAGCATATCTCACAGATAAATTAACCCATCGTAAAAGACCTATCAAAGGCGTCTTGTTAGATCAATCTGTTATTGCTGGTATCGGCAATATTTATGCGGATGAAGTATTGTATGCAGCCAAAGTACACCCAGAACAACCGGCGAATAGCCTGACAGACCAAGAAATACAAGCCATCGTTGATGCAAGTAAGGCGATTATCGGCCAAGCAGTTGAAGCTGGAGGTACCACGATTCGTTCATACACGAATGCATTCGGTGAAAATGGCCACTATCAACAGTATCTGCAGGCGTACGGCAGAAATGGGCAACCCTGTGCAAGATGTGGCACGCTAATTGAAAAGATTAGTGTCAGCCAACGCGGTAGTCATTTTTGCCCAAATTGTCAACAAGTACATGCCTAAAGCAAGTGAGCAAGTGGGAGGAATTATGAGTCATATACTAGGACTAACTGGGGGAATTGCGACGGGTAAGTCGACAGCCAGTAAATTTTTTAAACAGGAAGGGTTCCCCGTCGTGGATGCAGATTACGGGGCGCGCATGGTGGTAGAGCCTGGTGAACCCGGATTAGAGGCGATAAAGGCACATTTTGGGGCGGATATTGTCTTTCCAAATGGCGTTTTAGACCGGAAAAAATTAGGGGCAATTATCTTTGAAAACCCAAGTCAGAGAGAGCAATTGAATGACTTGTTACGCCAACCGATTCGGGATTGGTTGAACAAGGAAAAAGAAAAATATATAGCGGAGGCCATGAATTGATTATTATGGATGTGCCACTTTTATTTGAAAGTAAGAGTGAAGACCAATGTGATGATATTATGGTTATTTATGTATCGGAAACCATGCAACTAGACCGCTTAATGGCGCGTGATGGTCTCAATTCAGTTGATGCGTTTAAACGTATGACAAGCCAAATGTCTATCGAACGCAAAGCAAATATGGCAGATTTTGTCATTGATAATTCGGGAACGATTGAAGAAACGTATCAACAATTAGCAGCTTGGTTAGGGATTTTTGGTTATCAACCCCTGAAATAGGGTTATATTAGGCTTTATGCTATAATAAAATGTGAAAAAGACCTAGTTTGCAATAGCAACAGAAAGATGGAGGTATATTCATGCAATGTCCAAATTGTGGTTCAGATGATTTGAAAGTAATTGATAGTCGTCCTGCTGAAAGCAATACGTGTATTCGTCGTCGCCGTGAGTGTAATAACTGCGGTAGCCGCTTTACGACCTTTGAACGAATTGAACGCACACCTTTATTAGTCATTAAACGAGATGGAACTCGGCAAGAATTTTCGCATGAAAAAGTCTTGCGTGGCCTAATCCGTTCCGCGGAAAAACGACCAGTATCGGCTGACCAACTTGAAAAATTAGCATCAGATGTGGAATCTGAATTACGATCACGTGGCGTGAGTGAAGTACCAGCTTCAGATGTTGGCGAAATTATTATGAATGCTTTACCAGATATTGATGAAGTTGCTTATATTCGCTATGCCAGTGTTTACCGTCAATTTGAAGATCCAACTGTATTTTTACGTGAAATCGAACGTTTACGTGGTCGCAACAATGCCGAAACGACAGAGAACAAGCCAGAAACAGATCCCAAGCCAACAATTTAATCAATAAGATACCTTAAGAAGGGAGGGTAAGCAGATGACCAATTACCCATGGCAAAATTTAGATCCAAAGGGACTTGTTCAAATTACCCAACCTCAGTGGATTTCTGATATCGATCAGCAAGTTCTGCTACATTTATACCAACCCATCATAGGAGGAGAATCCTATGCGCTCTATCAAACCTTGTATGCCAATATTAACAAGGCGACTAACGCTTCCAATCAGATCCGTCATCATGACTTAATGGAGCAAATGGTTTGGGGCAAAGAACGCTATATAAAAGCCCGTCGTAACCTTGAGGCAATTGGCCTTTTACAAGTATTCGAACAGAAAGAAACTAGCCAAGCAAATAGCGCAGTAACGATTTATCAATTACTTGCACCTTTGGATAGTAAGCATATTTTCGCTGACCCCATCATGTCCAGTTTATTGATGGATCGCCTGGGTCAACCGCGCTACAATCAGCTTATTGCCAAGTTTTCCTATGATTTGCCATTAGACGTTGAGGATGGTCATTGGACAGACGTAACTGCAACATTCCAAGATGTATTCCGCCTGCCAAGCCAATACTATCCAATTCCTAGCGAAACCGAAGATAAATTAATCAGCCGAAATCGTCAGAGCAGAGCTGTTCAAATTAAGGACCACAAACTTAATATTTCCTTGGTCAAAGACTTGTTACAGTCATCCTTCATATCCGAAAAAGCGTTAACTGATGAGGTCATTGACATGGCTATTTCGCTCAACCAGCTCTATGGTTACGATGAAGTTGATATTCAGAAACTCGCAACTGCTGCAGCAGATTTACGAACCAATACAATTGATTTGGGGAAAATGCAACGGCTAGCTGTAGAGCAGGCTAGCGGTCAGTCGAGCAAACAAGCTCAGCAAATAGCACAAACCACTAATGCACCAACTACTAATGGCACCGTGAATAAAGGCGACGGAGAGACTCAAAATCCAGGATTAACCGACCGTATTACTGCTTCGGAAACCAATCAATCGGCTTACCGCGCTAAATGGCAGCAACTAGGTCTAGATCAAGAAGAATTGAACTTCGCTGATTTTGCGAAAAGCTATCCACCAATCGCATTTGCCTCTTCAATCAAAGAACAAAAGGGTGGTTATTTAACGAAGGCTGAAGCCAATGCCATCACGGAATTGATTCGCTTAGATATACTAAAACCAGGTGTATTGAATATCATGATTCAATATTGTTTAGTGGAATTAGAACAGAATAAATTGTCACGCTCCTATCTTGAACGGGTCGCTGATGACTGGAAACAACAGGGCATTGAAGAACCTGAAGCAGCTATGGTGTACCTGAAAAAACGTAAAAAAGATATGGCAGACCAACACGAGAAACGGCAAAAGAATCGGATCAATAAAGGCCGTTATCAAACGCAAAAAGAATCCGTCAAACCAAAATGGTTGGATGAAGCGAGTCGTAAAGAAAAATATGAAAAAACGCCAACACCAGCTAATATAGCTGATGCGGACGATAAGGCAGCGAAGCAAGATAATGCTGCGACAATCAATGCCAAAGAAGCAGAAATTCGTCAATTGATGCAAACATTAGAATTAAAAGAAGGTGAATAGAATGGCTGACGACAAACAATTGAAAAATGTGGGCGATAGTTTTAAACAACAGATCAACCGCAACCCTGCCTTCAAAGAAAGACAGGCTAAGATAGCAGAAATCGTGCAGAAAGACCCAGCAGTTCAAGCCTTTTTACAAGCGCATCAACTGACATTTGAGGATGAAATTGTCAAAAAATCATTCTCAAAATTATATGAATTTGCCCGGGAAAATGGTAACCAAGCTTTAGGTCAAAAGAAATTTAATTTGTACGCACCAAGCTTGATCATGAACGTCAACTTCATCGATGTAGATTATCATCCAACGCAGGATTTCATTAAGCTCCAGCAAGCTGAAGAATTATCTAAACGGGTGACCATGGTTTCTATGCCGAAGAGTTTGCGGTCAGCATCTTTTGAAGCTATGTCACCAAATGACTATCAGGATCGCTATGAAGCAATTCAGAAGAGTCTGGAATTTATCAATGCTTACACCAAAGACCCGAATACCTTCCATAAAGGCTTATATTTACATGGTCAATTTGGGGTAGGGAAAACACACATCTTAGCAGCTTTGGTGAATACGCTGGCCGAACGAGGTGTCAAATCGAGCATGGTTCATTACCCAGAACTATTGGTTGATTTAAAATCCCGGATCCGCACGAATACCGTTGACCAACGTGTCAATGAATTCAAGCGAGCACCGATATTGGTCTTGGATGATATTGGGGCGGAATCAAATAGTGAATGGGTCCGTGATGATGTCTTGGGTGTTATTTTGCAATACCGGATGCAAGAGCAATTAGCTACTTTCTTCACGTCTAACTTTACCATGCCAGAGTTAGAACAATTTTTAACTACAACTAGAGAAGGTGCCGACGTAGCTAAGGCAGCCCGTATCATGGAACGAATTAAATATTTAAGTGAAGCAGTAGAAGTAGGAGGTAGAGACCGTCGTAACGGTTAATACCTTCTTTTTTTATGTATTTTTTTAGATTGAAATAGCATATCATTTGAACCTTTAACTTTAAAATGATAAAATAAAGATATACTATATAAAATATAAAAATTCGAATCAGGGAGGTGAGTGCATGAGTGGATTCAGAAAATTCTTACAAATCCTTCTATCACTCCTAATTATTGTGGCCATCCTAATTGTAGCAGCTACTATTTATCCAATTCCTTACGTGAGTGAATTTGTAGCGCGTTACGTGACAGCTTACCAAACAGGTGTGTATATCGTCGTAAGCTTATTAGCTTTGGCCTTGTTATACTTTGCTATCGCCTTTATTTTGGCCTTACTAGCACCTGCAAAATCACGTACATTAAAAGTGAATAGTGAAAAAGGTCAAGTAGCCATTGATCATGAGACAGTCATTCAAGCCATTCGCCGTGATATTTTGGATGTGAAACAAGCAAGCAACAAGCGTGTTGACGTGAAATTTGGTCGCAATCCTGAACAGACAAAAGTCAAAGTGGCCTATGCTATTGCAGAAGACCAACCTGTTCAAACGATTTCAGATGCCATTCAACGCAAGGCAAAACAAGCAGCAGAAGCTGTATTAAATACCACAATCAAAGAAGTGAAAGTTACTGCGGATACTTATAATCCAGATGAACTACAAGCAAATGCCAACAAACAAGGGCATGCACGTGTTAGATAGATGAAAGATCGCAGTTGAATAGAGGAGGCAAACACTATGAAACAACCACCACGTAGTTGGTATCCATATCGGAACCGCATTATCGGAGGCTTAATTGCCTTTATCTTTGCACTATTATGGATGTGGTTTGGCTTTGGAGAAGCTTTATTCATCCTAGTATTTTCTACAATTGGTTTTATCATTGGGGCTTACTTCGATGGTGAAATCGACTTAGAAAGTTGGTTTCGTTTTTTCAATCCATAGATTCATATCATTTGAGTTAAGTGAAAAATTTGATAGAATAGATACAACTTATTAGTTATATTTAAAAAATAGAAAAGGGGAATCTTAAATGACTGAAAACGTAAAACACACTAACGATTTAACTTT
This sequence comes from Aerococcus sp. 1KP-2016, assembly GCF_002252085.1. GTDB lineage: Bacteria > Bacillota > Bacilli > Lactobacillales > Aerococcaceae > Aerococcus. The sequence continues at coordinate 18,731 of NZ_NEEY01000011.1, read as the reverse complement.
TGATAGCAAGGTTCTTGAAAAAATCGCACACTACACAGTAGCGAATGTTGACGGTATTTTAGAATTAAAAGGTAACCTTACTTCAGGTTTGAAAACTTTATTCTCAAGCGGCGAAGACGAAACACGCGGTGTAAGTGCTGAAGTCGGTAAGAAAGAAGTTGCATTAGATTTAGAAGTTATTGCTGAATACGGTAAAAATATTCCAGCTGCATTTGAAAAAGCAACCCAAGCAATCACTGAAAATGTACAAAAAATGACTGGGTTAACTGTTGTTGAAGTCAACATGAATGTAAATGACGTCTTAACTCGTGCTGAATACGAACGTGATCAAAACGAAAAGAATCGTGCAGCACAAGAGCAACGTCGTCAAGCCAACCAAAATGGTCAATACACTGACGGTTCACGCGTTCAATAATTTTAACCGGAAATTATTTGACATTTGAAAATGTGATGCTTATACTTATCCTCGTAATGAATATTTTCTATCAAGGATAAGAGACACGCTAGATGATGGGTAATCAGGGACAAGTTGGTAAGTGAGAAACTTGCAAAGCCATTTAGTTAACCACTCTTTAGATCGCACCGAAATTTATGACCAAATCAAGGTACATAGCTTAAGGTGTAAGGGTTGCCCCCATTATCAGCAATAGAGGGTAGATTTGTCGACTGACAAATTTACTGAACTTGGGTGGAACCACGCAAATTGTTTAATAGCGTCCCATTTTAGTCGAAAGACTAGAATGGGACTTTTTTGTGTCTATTATATCTATAGATAAATACCAAATAGGAGGATGAAACATGATTGAATTAGTATTCCCAGATGGGGCGAAGAAATCTTTCGAAGCCGGTGTAACTGGCCGCGATGTCGCTGCCTCAATCTCTAACTCTTTAGCAAAAAGAGCATTAGCTGCTAAAATTAACGGTGAATTGGTAGATTTAAATGCCCCAATTAACCAAGACGGTGCCATTGAAATCGTCGACCCTAAACACCAAGATGCGTTAGGTATCTTACGCCATTCCACAGCCCATTTAATGGCGCAAGCGATGAAACGTTTATACCCAGAAATTCATTTCGGTGTAGGTCCAGCAATTGAAACAGGTTTCTACTATGATACTGACCAAGACAATCAAATTGCAGAAGAAGATCTACCAACAATTGAAGCTGAAATGGCTAAAATTGTAAAAGAAGACTTCCCAATTGTACGTCGTGAAGTAACTCGTGCAGAAGCCAATGAAATTTTTGCTGATGACCCATACAAAATTGAAATCATCGCTGATTTACCAGAAGATGAAATTTTAACAGTATATTCGCAAGGTGAATTTACTGACCTTTGCCGTGGTATCCACGTACCATCTACAGGTTATATCAAAGAATTCAAATTACTTTCTGTAGCCGGTGCATATTGGAGAGGTAACTCTGACAACAAAATGATGCAACGTGTATACGGTACTGCCTTTTTTGACAAAAAAGATCTTAAAGAATTTATCAAACAACGTGAAGAAGCGAAAGAGCGCGACCACCGTAAATTGGGTAAAGAATTAGATTTATTCATGATTAGCCCAGAAGTTGGTTCAGGTCTACCATTCTGGCTACCAAAGGGTGCAACAATTCGTCGTACCATCGAACGTTATGTAGTAGATAAGGAAGTTTCACTTGGTTACAACCATGTGTACACACCAATCATGGCAAACGTTGATCTATACAAAACTTCAGGTCACTGGGATCACTATCATGATGACATGTTCCCACCAATGGACTTAGGTGACGGTGAACAATTGGTATTACGTCCAATGAACTGCCCACACCACATGATGATCTACAAAAATGATATCCATTCTTACCGTGAATTCCCAATTCGTATCGCCGAATTAGGTATGATGCACCGTTATGAAAAATCTGGTGCATTATCTGGTTTACAACGTGTACGTGAAATGACTTTAAATGATGCACACGTATTCGTACGTCCTGACCAAATTAAAGAAGAGTTCACCCGTATGATTACATTAATCAAAGAAGTATATAAAGACTTCAAGATTTCTGACTACCGTTTCCGTTTATCATACAGAGATCCAAACAATACTGAAAAATACTTTGATGATGATGCAATGTGGGAAAAAGCGCAAGGCATGTTAAAAGAAGCGATGGATGACTTAGGATTAGAATACTTCGAAGCAGAAGGGGAAGCAGCCTTCTACGGTCCAAAATTAGATATCCAATTCAAGACAGCTTTAGGTAATGAGGAAACAATGTCTACTATCCAATTAGACTTCCTATTACCAGAACGCTTTGACTTAACATATGTTGGACAAGATGGACAAGATACACATCGTCCAGTAGTAATCCACCGTGGTTTATTATCAACAATGGAACGTTTTGTAGCTTACCTAATTGAAGAATACAAGGGCGCATTCCCAGCTTGGTTAGCACCAGTTCAAGCTAAATTAATCCCTGTAAACGATGAAGCCCATGGTGACCATGTAGAAGAAATTCGTCGTCGCATGAAAGCAGCAGGTATGCGTGTTGAAGTGGATAACCGTAACGAAAAAATGGGTTACAAGATCCGTGAAGCACAGACACAAAAAGTACCTTACCAATTAGTATTCGGTGACCAAGAAATCGAAAACAATACAGTAACAGTGCGTCAATACGGTTCAAAAGAAACATTATCAATGCCATTCGATGAATTCTTCGCCCAATTAGAAGCAGAAATCAAAGAATATAAATAATAGGATGTGAGGACCGACGCTTAGAAAGCCACCGGTGGAAGACTGTAGCAGTGACGCACGCAGTGTGGCGCAATATAGTCTGAAGCGCAGGGCTTTCTGGAGGTCCGAACTCAACTTTATAGGATGAGAGCAATAGCGGTCAGCCCTCAACTGGTGGAAGGTGAATGACGGTGATGACGGTAGACATCGACTAGTTCATCTGAAGCAGGAGGTGGATTGCTGTTTCGAACTCAACTTCAAAGGATGAGAACCATAGCGTTCACCATCCTGTTTTAGTATCAGATTTCCTCAATAAAAGAAAAACAACCTGAAAGCGACGAGCTTTCAGGTTGTTTTTCTTTATAGATATACTTCTTCAGCTTGCAGTACAGGTTCTAAGTGTCCCAATGGAATTGTAGACATACTTGGACGCAAGGTTCCTTTGTTTTCATCACGACCTTGTAAGACTAGCTTACTGTTATCTTGACGATAAGAATTGATGGCCTTTAAGACTAATTGTTGCGTATTGTCAGCAGCATAACGATTGAACAGTACTGATAATTTTACAAAAGGTAATTGAGTCATCATTGGGTAGTCGCCCATTGAATCACCGAATAACATGAGCGGTTCTTTTTGATATTTACGTTCTAAGAATTCCTTGATGACTTCTACTTTTCCAAGCCCCTTAGTAATTAAGGTGCCAGCTTCAATACGACTATCGATAATACCGTCATGTGTGACGTCATAGCACATGCCAAAAATTTGATCTTTGGGTAGGTTAAATGGTGCTTGACTAGCAACGGTTCTTACTAAATCGATTGGCGATGCACTGATGACATAAATATCTATATTATTTTCGCGTAAAACAGACCATAATTGAAGTATTTCTTCAGGTACACGAATACCTTGTTCGAAGGTAGATTCCACTTTACCCACTCTACTCTTTATATGTTGGCTAGAGAATAGGCGACGAAGCGTAAGCGGTTTGTTTAAAGCATCTTCAAATACTTTAATAGAAAGTGCTGAGAACTCTTGCGTCGTGTAGCCTTTAAACCAGTAGATGGGTGAATTTTCACCAGGAGTTCTTGAGAATTCATGCCCAGCTAATTGATAGTACAAACGTAATTTTGCAGCAAATTCATTATATTGGGCGAAATCTTTTATTTCAGCCAATGGAATGCGCTCATCTTCAGGGACATCAATGTAGTCGGTATATAAAACTTGGTATTGCGCAATAATATCATCTGCTAAATCAATAAAAGTAGCCATGTTATGCGTGTTCGGAAAGATAGGTTGTTGGAAATTCATAGGACCGTTGGTTAGGACCTGGTAAAATTCCTCGGGCGTCATTTTATAAGCCAAGTGATCTAGCATATACATCATAAGATGATCTTCGATATCATGCAGAATAGTTGTATTATCAAAGTCAAATACAACATACGAACGGTCAGCCACATCTGCTGTAACATCCGTAGAAGCTTGGCTAATTGTGTCATTTAATCGTTGGAAAACAAATGGATCCCATTTTTGTTGGGTGATTTTAGCTTGCATGTATAAACTCCTCGCCTAGTTGTAAACTTCCGCAATGGTAAGATTACTTAATTATAAAATATAACTAATAAATTCATGTAAAAAATAAGTCATGATTCGGTAAATTTACAAAAAAATTTGTAAAAATTAACAATATTAACGTAAAAAACATTGGCTATCATGATGATTATAAACACCAATCGCTTCAAGAAAGGCCTCTACAATGGTGGGACCAACAAATTTAAAGCCTGTTTTCTTTAATTGTTTAGCCATAGCCTGGTTAATGTCATCCTCTTGATTGTTCAATTGATGCGAAAAGTCTGCAGCCATTTGATAAATATAATCTCTAAAAGAGGGTAATTGGGGACTCTCTTCAATGGAAAGTGCAAGTTGAGCATTGTGAATCATCGCCTTAATTTTTAAACGATGGCGAATAATTCCTTCATCAAGCATCAAACGTTCCACATCTGCTTCATCAAAACGGGAAAGCTGTACCATATCAAAGTTAGCATATGCGTGACGCATTGCTTGACGTTTATTTAAAATAATTGCCCAAGAAAGACCGGCTTGCATAGCTTCTAAACTGAGCGCTTCAAATATTTCTTGGCTACTATTTTTCATTTTGCCCCATTCCTCATCATGATAGGCAATCATTTGAGGTGTATTGGCAAATTGGCATCTGGTGACCATAGTATTTCCTCTTTCCCAATTCTTGTATTGTATTGATTAAGGTCAAATTATACCAAATTTAATCTTTCTTTAATAGAATAAAACGATTGGATTTGATACATATTTGATATTATCTATATCTTCAGGTATACCTTATGATGATTGTAGGCTAATTGTATCTCATTAGTGAACTTGGAGGGGAAAATTATGAAGCATATATTGAAATTTACGTTATTGGGTTTATTTGGAAGTGTATTGGCAGCATGTTCAGCTGGGGCTACTGATGAAGGAACTACAATTCGAGTAGCAACATCACCAGGACCATATAGTGAATTATTTTTAGAAGAAGTTGCACCTATTCTAGAAGAAAAGGGGTATGCCATTGAAGAAATTGAATTTACTGACTTACGCTCAGCGGATGTTGCCTTACAAGAAGGTTCGGCAGATTTGAATGTCGATCAACACAGCCTGTATCTAGAAAATTTTAATGAGGAAGCAAGCGCAGATTTAACAGCTGTAACTGCAATTCCAACGGTACCAGCTGGTTTGTTTCCAGGTACTAAAAATGCTTTAAGCAAGGTGGCTGAAGGTGATAAAGTCGGTATACCAGATGATCCGTCTAATTACACCCGTGCCTTATTAATTTTACAAAAAGCAGGATGGATTAGTCTGGCAGAGGGTGCTGATACTTCCAACTTAACTGAAGCAGACATTGCGGAAAATCATGTCGGTATTGAAATCGTGCCAATGCAATCAGCCACTATCCCACGAACTTTAGCTGACTTGTCATATGCCATTATTCCTGGGTCAATTGCATATGATGCGGATGTAGATTTTTCAACTATCTTGTTAGAAGAAGATGTATTACCACAACTATTCCTACAAGCAGTAGTGTCTGATCCAGAAACTGCAGATGAAGCTTGGGTAAAGGATTTAGTGACCATCTATCAATCTGACGAGCTACAAGAAACAATTGAACAAATTAACGAAGAATCTAACGAGACATATTGGGTCTTACCAGAAGCAGAATAAGTGAGGGAAATAAGTTGCTTCGAATTGAAATCGTTTCCAAAAACATTTCCTTTACTATATGATAGATGTATTAATATATAGGAGTGATGTACATGGTTGAGTGTTATACAAACTATTGGGAAAATCGACGTGATGGTGTACGCAAACAACATGGTTCATATGCTACAGAAAAAGAGGCATTTGAAGGCATTCAAAGTTGGTGGGATTTACATCAGGAGAAATATACCAATATTAAGAAACGCCGCACCAATTCTGGCGCTCTTGAAATCACCTATGGAGACGATAATTATTACTACCGCATTGAAAAGCATAACATTGAAAAATTACCATCTAAGAAAGTGAAATTACGTAGTGCTGGCGAAATTGCAGCAAAACGTAAAATGGAAAATTTGGATGAAGAATTCTTTTTGTTTGATGAACTTGCTGAACCGTATCGCGATCAATTGGTGATTGCCATGGGGGATGGCCATCGGGTACAAGAATTCATCTATGACGAAAAAGGACGTCCAGTTCGCGAATTAGTGAAAAAATAGTTCTTACTTTTAGATATAGTTTTTTTAGCAAGCAGTTCTTATAGCACAAATGCTTAATTGCTAAAGCTTTGTGCAAATAGGAACTGTTTTTGATCCTAGTAGATAAAAATAATGAAAGAGATGAATAGATGGATTTATATAAGAAGATTGAAAATAGCTTGGAAAAACAAAAATTTTCAGCTTTGTTGGGTATTCAATTAGAAAAAGTTGAACCGGGATTTGTTTCATTATCTTGTAAGAAACGAGATGACTTGACCCAGCAAGTAGGTTTCATACATGCCGGTGTAACGACTACCGTAGCCGATTCTGCATGTGGTTATGCAGCACTGACCACCATGGATGAAGGTGACGAAGTATTGAGTGTCGAATTCAAAGTGAATATGCTCAGGCCAGCCGTTGGCGAGGAAATCCGTGCCGATGCTAGAGTGATTAAGGCGGGCAAGACTCTGACGATTACGGAAGCAACTGTTTATGATACGCAAACGAATAAAGAAATTGCTAAGATGCAGGCAACAATGATTCGGGTAACACCATAAAAAAACTTACTACATAGTAAATAGTAGAAGTTATCATAAAAAACAGAAAACTTGTTGACCGCCATTTAAAATGATGGTATACTAACTAAGTTGAGAAAAGAAGCAGAAACACCCGTTTCTCACCTGAGTTGACAAGTTACGTCCTCGGGTAGATAGATATTCAGTTCACACAAACTCGATTTGTGTGCTTAATACGGCGGGTAGAAGACTTTCTTCTATCCGTCGTTTTTCTATGTGAAATTTCTCTTTCATACAGATTTAATGTAACAACAATGATTTATTGTACACAGCATCAATGGAGGTGTATTACTATCGCAAAAGATATGTTCGTAAATGAAAATATCCGTGCACGTGAAATTCGTGTAATTGATTCCGAAGGTGAACAATTAGGTGTCCTAAGTAAAGATGAAGCTTTAGCTAAAGCTGACGATGTAAACTTAGATTTAGTATTGGTTTCTCCTAACGCTAAACCACCAGTTGCCCGAATCATGGACTACGGTAAATACCGTTATGAGCAACAACGTAAAGAACGTGAACAGCGTCAAAATTCAAAACAAATTAGCTTGAAGGAAGTACGTTTATCTCCTACAATCGAAAAAAATGATTTTGATACAAAATTACGTCAAGCTCGTAAGTTCCTTGAAAAAGGAGACAAAGTAAAAGCAAGTATTCGCTTCCGCGGACGTGCGATTACTCATAAAGAAATCGGACGCGAAGTGTTAGAACGCTTTGCCGAAGAGCTGAAAGACATTGCAGAAGTTGAACAACGACCAAAAATGGAAGGACGTTCAATGTCCCTACAAATGGCGCCGACTGCTGACAAATAAGTGAACATTATTTAGGAGGAAAAAACATGCCAAAACAAAAAACTCACCGCGCTTCAGTAAAACGTTTCAAAAAGACTGCTTCAGGTAAACTAAAACGTAGTCATTCAGAACGTTCTCACCGTTTCCACGGTAAAACTAAGAAACAACGTCGTCAACATAAACAAGCAACTACAGTTCATTCAACAGATATGAAACGTATCTCTCAAATGATGGACAGCTACAAATAATTCATAACGAATGATCGAAGTTCAGTCATGGACTGGACAGTACTAAAAGGAGGAAATTAAATGGCTCGAGTTAAAGGTGGAACAGTAACACGTCGTCGTCGTAAAAAATATCTTAAATTAGCAAAAGGTTACTTTGGTGCTAAGTCTAAATTATACAAAACAGCTAAACAAGCTGTAATGAAATCTTATACTTATGCTTACCGTGACCGTCGTCAAAAGAAACGTGACTTCCGTCGTCTTTGGATTACACGTATCAACGCAGCTGCTCGTATGAACGGTATGAGCTACAGCACTTTGATCAACGGCTTAAAATTAGCTAATATCGATATGAACCGTAAAATGTTAGCAGATTTAGCAGTTAACGATGCTGAAGCATTTACAGCAATCGCTGAACAAGCTAAAGAAGCTTTAAAAAATAAATAATTTACATTTTATGTAAATAAGCCCAAGAAACCTCATACAGGAGGGTTCTTGGGCTTTTTGTTTTATCGGTATATTATAAAGATAAAGGGATAGTGTTCGGTAGAGACTATCAAAAATAATTGGAAATGGATACTATCCAATCACCCCAAAGCTTGATAGAATTTATCTATTGAAGAGAGTGTGTGAACCATTTTAAAGGTTTACATATGCTACGGATAAACATTTTTAATTCGAGACATGGCCATGTCTCACCGGGGGGAAATAATATGAAAAAATTCAAAGCATTCGCAACATTAGGATTAGCATCAATCGCACTTGCAGCATGTGGTGCACAAACAAATGAAACGGTAAAAGTAGGGGTAGTTGGCGATACAGCAACTCAAATTTGGGAAAACGTAGCTGAACGTGCTGCCGAGGAAGGCATCACAGTGGAAGTAGTTACTTTCTCAGACTATACACAACCCAACCGAGCTTTAGAAGATGGTGAGTTAGATTTAAATGCATTCCAACATACAGCGTTCTTGGCTGACTATGTTGCTGAAAATGACTCAGATTTAGTTCCAATTGGCTATACATTTATTTCACCAATGGGTATGTATGCAACTGAAGAAATTACAGATGTTGAAAGCATTCCTGAAGGCGCATCAATTGCCATTCCAAATGATCCAACAAATGGCGGACGTGCTTTATTATTACTTGAAGCAGCAGGATTAATCGAAGTAGATGATGCCGCTTCTTACACACCAACAGTAGATGACATTACGGCTAATGATAAAAACCTAACTATTGACGAGTTAGATGCAGCGCAAGTGCCACGTGCATTAGGTGATGATGACTTAGTAATTGCTAATACTAACTATGCTGTAGACGCTGGTTTCGTACCTCGTGAAGATGCCATTTACATCGATACCGATCATATGGACAAAGTAAGCGGCGTATACAAAAATACGATTGTAGCTAAATCAGAAAATGCAGATTCAGAAACTTTCCAAAAAGTTGTTGAATTGTACCAAAGTGATGAAACGAAGGAATTAATTGCTGAATTCTCAGCAGATACAGATATGCCAATCTGGGCTGAAGGTGACGATCCACAAGCTGATTTCCAAACAATCGTAGGTGAATAAGTCTATAACAAATAGTTACATATTCTTGAATTAGATTGTGAGAGATGTATGATAGAATAAGACTATTAGCATAAAAATTTTATGGACTAAACAAAATGTAGAGGTGAATTAAATGTCAATCATTGACTTAAAAGAAGTCTCTGTCGAATTCGAAACTGCAGCTGGTAAAGTAAGCGCGGTACAAGATGTAAATATTTCAATCGACAAGGGCGAAATTTATGGGGTTATCGGTTACTCAGGTGCCGGTAAAAGTACTTTAGTAAGAACGATTAATAGATTACAACCAGTCTCTAGCGGACAAGTAATCGTAAATGGTAAAGAAATCAATAAATTATCAGAAGTAGAATTACGCGCTTCACGTAAGAAAATTGGGATGATCTTCCAACATTTCAACTTGATGAACGCACGTACGGTAGAAGGTAACGTTCTTTTCCCGTTAAAAGATTCAGACATGACAAAAGCTGAAAAGCAGAAAAAAGTGCATGACTTATTAGATCTAGTTGGTCTTGCAGACCGTAAAGATGCTTATCCAAGTCAACTGTCAGGTGGTCAAAAACAACGGGTGGCTATTGCTCGAGCATTGGCTAATGACCCAGATGTATTGCTTTGTGATGAAGCTACATCTGCCTTAGACCCTAAGACAACTTCTTCAATCCTAGAATTACTGAAAGAATTGAACGAACGTTTAAACTTAACAATCGTGATTATTACACATGAAATGCACGTTATCAAAGAAATTTGTGACCGTGTAGCGGTAATGGAACATGGTCATGTGGTTGAACAAGATACTATCTTCAACATCTTCCGTCACCCACGACAAAAATTAACACGTGACTTTATTGAATCAGCAAGTCCAATCGAGAAGGGCATTCAAGAAGTATTGGCAAATCCAGAATTATTGAACATCCATGAAGATGACCGTGTTATCCGTGTGAAATTCTCAGGTGCTTCAACTGGTGACCCACTAATTTCACTACTAACAGAAAAATTTGGTGTGAAAGCCAATATTTTATTCGGTAATATCGAAATTTTACAAAATATTCCAGTTGGTACCTTGCTACTGAGTCTAAGTGGTCAACCAGCAAATGTTCAAGCAGCGATTGATTACATCCATGGCGAAGGTGTCGCATTACAAGAGTATACAAAACTTGGCGACTCATATACGACTAAGGAGGTTGAAGCCTAATGAACTTTATCGAAACATTACTACCAAACGCGATTGAGATTCCAGATGAATTCTTACAATCAACCCTAGAAACCTTATACATGTCTATTATCACGGCAGTACTTGCTTTTGCCCTGGGCCTAGCCCTAGGAATTTGGTTGATTTTAACGCAACCGAATGGCTTAAAAGCGAATCCAGTTGTATATGGTGTATTAGATAAACTAGTAAACATCTTCCGCTCTATTCCATTTGTTATTATGATTGCCTTACTAGTAAATCTAACACGTGCGATTGCAGGCACTTCAATCGGTACTACAGCAGTTATTGTGCCTTTAGTTGTTGCGACCATTCCATTCTATGCTCGTCAGATTCAAAATGCCTTGGTTGAAGTTAACCCAGGTGTAATCGAAGCTGCACAAGCAATGGGTACATCTACATGGGATATCGTCACACGTGTCTACCTAAAAGAAGCTTTACCAGGAATTATCCGGGTATCTGCGCTTTCAATTATTAATGTTATTGGCTTAACTGCCATGGCAGGTACTATCGGTGGTGGTGGTCTAGGTAACCTAGCAATCACTCGTGGGTACAACCGTTTCCAAACCGATGTCACAATTATTTCAACAATCATCATCCTAATTATTGTATTTATTTCGCAAGCTATTGCGGATCGTTTGGTGAAAAAAGTCGAGCACTAATCAACAAGTTGTCAACCAACTAGGAGGAGAAATTTTATGAATACGAAATTAAAATTATCTGCAACATTATTTGCTTCAATTATTGCTTTAGCAGCGTGTGGTAACACAAGTTCAACTGAAGAATCTTCAGCCGCTTCATCAACAAGCGAATCAACAGAATCATCAACTGCAGCTTCAACAGAAGAAACAAAAGAATATAAAGTTGGTGTTGTTGGAGAAACAGAACGTTTGGAATGGGAAGACGTTGCTGAACGTTTAGCGGACGAAGGTATCACCCTAAAAGTAGAAGTATTTACTGATTATGTAACACCAAATACAGCCTTAGCTGATGGGTCATTAGACTTAAATGCTTTCCAACATTTAGCGTATTTAGCTGATTTTGTAACTGCAAACGATGGTGACTTACAACCAATTGGTTACACTTATATCTCACCAATGGGTGCTTACTCTGAAACAGTGGAAAGTATCGATGACCTAGCAGATGGCGATACAGTCGTTATTCCAAATGACCCTACAAATGGTGGTCGTGCATTATTATTACTTGAAACAGCAGGCTTAATCGAAGTAGATGATGCAGCAGGTATCACACCAACTGTTGACGACGTTACTGCAAATGACAAAAACATCGAATTCTCTGAAGTAGATGCTGCGCAAGTGCCACGTTCATTAGCTGACGCAGAATTAATCGTAGCCAATACAAACTACGCTGTAGATGCTGGTTTAGTACCTTCTGAAGATGCTATTTTCTTAGATACTAAAAACCTTGAAGACTTAGGTGCACAATACAAAAATGCGCTTGTAGTTCGTTCAGAAGATGCTGAAAACGAAGATTTCCAAAAAATTCTAGAAGCATACCAATCTGAAGAAACAGCTGCTGTAATTGATGAAGTAACATCAGGCGCTGACCAACCAGCTTGGACTGACAACGACGATGTTAAAGGTGACTTTGACGAAATTCTTTCTGCTACACAAGCAGCTGAATAATGAATAATGGGATCCAAATAAGATATGGACAGGCATGCCCCCCGGCGTGCAGGTCTGTATCTTTTTTTGTTAGACTATAATAGGACAATATTGTGTACTAAAATATAAGATTAGTATAATTTAATTTACGAGGTCTAACCCTTAAAAGGCAGGGTTTACGGGCTTTTTTTTGAATTGTTTCAATTTAATATTTTCCTGTTACACTATCTTCTATTATTTCCAGAAAGAATTTGTTACAATAAGTTGAATTTATTGAAAGAAACTTTAGAAATGTAGGAGAAAACGAATGAGTCATATTAATATGGGACTTGCATTACGTACAGCTGTTGAAAACGACATGTCGCAATTAACAGTCATGTTAGAAGATGCAATTGCTTTACTGGCTTTGAATAACATTGATCAGTGGCAAAATGGCACGATTACAAGTGAAATGTTATTAGAAGGAATTATTAAAGATCAAGCCTTCATTTGGGAGGATAGAGATACACATGGTGTGGCCGCTTTTTGTGTCCTAGACACATATGACGAACCTTATGAGAATTTAGCAGAAGGGGAATGGACTGTAGAAGGCCCATATTTCGCCATTCATCGTGTAATGGTTTCTCAATTATTTAGACGCAAGAAAGTCTCTACACAAATGTTCTTAGATATTAAAAAAATCGCAATTGTAAATAATATTGCCTCTCTAAGAATTGATACCCACCCAGATAACTTTATGATGCAAAAATCATTAGCCCGTAATGGCTTTAAACGTACTGGATTACTATACATGCCTTCTGGTAGTCCACGTTATACCTATGAATTTGATTTATCGGAATTTTAGATTACAATGTAAGTGTAGATTATCATTATTTTTTTGATAAAAAATGGAAAGGTCGAGATGAAATGTATTATCTAAAGAATGAACGAAATGGTGAGGAAATTTACGATCCAACTTACAATTTAGCAATTGAGTACTTTTTGGTAAATGAGAAGAAATTGGACGAGCCAATCTTGTTATTCTATATTAATGAACCGTCTATCATCATTGGGAAGAATCAAAATACCCACGTTGAAATCAATGAGGAATATGTGAAAGAACATAATGTGCACGTAGTTCGTCGTTTTTCAGGTGGTGGGGCAGTGTACCATGATTTAGGGAATATTTGCTATTGCTTTATTACCAACGATGACGGGAATTCTTTCCGAGACTTCAAAAAATTTACTGATCCAATCATTGATTCACTTCATAAAATGGGTGTTGAAGGTGCTGAACTGAAAGGCCGTAATGACCTTGTCATCGGTGACCAAAAATTCTCAGGTAATGCGATGTATGCTACAAATGGCCGGATGACATCACATGGAACATTGATGTTTGATGTGGATATTGATGAAACGACAAAAGTATTGAAACCAAAAGCTGCAAAATTAAAAGCTAAAGGGGTTAAATCAATTCGTAGGCGTGTAACAAATATTAAACCGCACATGGATGATGCTTCTCAAAATATGACCTTGCATGAATTCCGAACAGCCTTGCTATTAAATATTTTTGACGTTGAAAACTTGGACGAAATCAAAGAATATCAATTAACTGACCAAGACTGGGAATTTATAGATGACTTCCGCTCACGTTATACTAACAACGATGACTGGAACTACGGTGAAAATCCTGATTATGAAATCATTCGAGATGAACGAACAGCTGCTGGTCAAATTGAATTTCAATTCAATATTTCAAAAGGTAAAATTAAAGAGGCTAAAATTTACGGTGACTTCTTTGGTTTAGGTGAAATTTCAGATATAGAACAAGCGTTAATTGGTCAAGAATACACGCGTGAAAACTTACTACAAGTGTTTGAAAGCTTAAATATCAAAAATTACTTTGGTAATGTTACTGCTGAAGAACTTGCAGACTTAGCGTCATTATAGAGAAAATATAATATTAAAAGAAGGGTGGCAGGGACAGGTTCACCTTTTTTTGCTTGCCTAATTTCCCAATGATGCAAGACAAGTACTTATGAATTATGCTATGATTAGCTTTGTTAGTGTCGGACGCTTCAAGGTTTTTAAGCGTAAATGTTTGAGAATGAAGAAGTCAATTTGACCTAAAGATAGGAGTAGCAAAATGTCAAAAACAATTTTCCATAACGATCAAACGCATTGGATCAACTTGAATTCGGACAATGAAACAGAATTACGAGCTTTATTCGAAGAATATCATCTTGATGATCAAATCCTAGCGTATACTTTAGATAAGGATGAGCGAGCCCATTTAGATTATGACAGAAGTACAAACACGCTAGTCCTGATTTTTAATGTACCCAATCAAACTAAAATTGATAACCACTATGAGACGATACCGATGACCTTTATCATCACCAATCAAACGCTCATTACAATCACCAATAAAAAGAACCAGTATCTATACGTACATATGAAAAACATGTTGGCACATGATTCTGGATTAACCTTATTTGAATTTCTTTTTTCTAGTTTATTCTATATTACAGATTCATTCTTTCCCTATATTGAAGAAATCAATAGTGAACGCGTGAGTGTAAATAATAAATTAAAACAAGAAACAACCAAGAAAAATCTTTTATATTTATCCGATTTAGAGACAGGGATTGTCTTCCTTGTATCTGCCTCTAAACAGAACGCCGTCTTACTGAATCAAATTAAAACTCATGCTATTTACAAACGTTTGACAGAAGATGAAAAAGAAGAGCTAGATGATGCTTTAATTGAAGCCAAACAGTTGGTGGAAATGACACAATTATCATCTCAAATTTTGCAACAACTATCAGTCTCTTATAATAATGTTTTGAATAATAATTTAAACGAGACCATTCGTATTTTAACAGTACTTTCGGTATTACTGACTATTCCAACTATTATCACAGGTTTCTTTGGTATGAATGTACCCTTGCCATTAACTGATAATCCGATGGCTTGGATAATCATCATTGCCATGAGTGGTATCATTTGGATTACATTATCTTTTGTATTAAAAAGAATACTATAAAAGAAGGTCTCCGACTTTTGGTGTGGATGAGAAATCATTCACGCTTTTTTGTTTGAAAACACAAAAAGACATATGAATAGTTTCCTTTTGTCGTATCTAACCGCTTTGGTTGGGATTTTTTTGCAAGATTGTTTATATCCGGTTTTAAATAGATGAAAACTGGAAACCAGAACTGCTTTTGAGTATATTTTATGAGGAAAAATGAAACGCAAAACCCCCTGAACGTTCCTTTTCTAAAAATAACGGAAGCTCAGCCCCTTGTGTGGCGCAAAATTTCTCATTTTTGAAACCAAAACCTTCCGAGGTTTCCACTTTTTGGTTATATAACGATATATATATACAATCATCAACAAGCCGGACAAAAAGTTGATTTTTCTTTTATCAAATCTCATTTGAAATAAAGTAAAAAAAAACGCAAATCCATATAAAATGAATTCAAGTTTCTTGCTTAAATTAAACTATTCTCATCAAAAGTCAAAGAACCATAAAAAAGAACCAGTCGTCCGTAAAGGAAGGCTGGTTCTTTTGATTATATTATTTTTGGAAGGCTGAACGAATTCGTTGGCTAGCATTGCCTTTAGCGATAGCTAATCCACGTTCTCGAATTAAGCCACCATCTAATGTAGATAATTCACCATATTCTTGCGCCAAGTAGGACAAGACTTCAATTTCTTTATTAGATAATTCATCTGCATCAAAAGCAATTAATGCGAAATATAAATCGTTGTATAGATATAAGTCAACTTGAGTATGTTGATCTTTAAAATCACGTGCAAAAGCGATGAAATCTTCAAGTATGTGGAAAACCACAGTGATTTTTTTATCAATTTTCTTGTTTTCCAAGAAGGGGTTACTCCAGTCAATACCATCAAGCTTATCTTTAGGCTCTGAGGTTGTTTCATCGCCTTCAGTAAAACTCATTTCTGTGATTTTTTCGACATTTTCCTTCGCAGCGCTATCTTCATCTTCAAGTTCACTAATTGTATCCATTAATTGTTGGAAGGCATCATCTTCATCGTTGCCGTCTCCACCAAATCCTTTACTAATGTATAAATCAATACCGTTTCGCTTAGGCATTACTTGGAAAGTGATTGCTTCAGTGTGTTGGAATTTTTTTGATACATCGACTTCTTCAAGAACCGTCATGAAAAAATGTTCAACTTCGTGTTGATTACTCATGATATCCATAAATGAGATACCACGTTCAATCAAATCTTCCGTTTCGATAAACACGCGGATAGTATTTTCATTAATATATTCCATTTCCATCGGAATCACCCCAATCTCTTAATAGTAGTGTAATCTAATTACTACAATTGTTAAAGTATTATACTTAAAAAAATAAAAAGAGTACAGAATTTTGCACTCTTCTTTCTATTTTATATTGATTTTATCGAAATTTTTAGTTTGCTTGTGCTTCTTGTTCTTCATAAGAACGTAAAGCTTCTTGTAATTCAAGTGCGCGAACGCTTCTTGGTAAGAAACGACGAATTTCATCTTCGTTATACCCAACTTGTAATCGTTTATCATCTAAGATAATAGGGCGGCGTAATAAGCCAGGATTATCTTGGATTAATTTGAATAAATCATTCAAAGGAATTTCATCAAGATCAACATTCAATTCTTGGAATGCTTTTGATCGCGTAGAAATAATTTCTTCTGTACCTTCCTCTGTCATGCGTAGGATGGCTTTGATTTCATCATTCGTTAAAGGTTCTGAAAAGATATTTTTTTCGGTATAAGGAATGTCATGTTCTTCTAACCATGCTCGAGCTTTGCGACATGAAGTACAACTTGGTGATATGTATAAATTTACCATGTGTATCTCTCCTTTAAGTGAACAACATTTCATTAACTAACATAAATATATTATAGCACAGAGTTTGTGAATTTTCCATGTATTTTTTAACCAATTTTGACGTTTCACCCATAAGTTATATGAACAGCACGTTCAGAAAAAAGTCTAGCTGTATTTTTGCCTAACGATATTGTGGATAAAATAAGTTAGTTAAAAAACATTGCAAGCATTCCTATGCTATAATAATAGAGAATTTAAGTAGGGGGATTACAAATGACAAAACGTATTTTTTCAGGTGTCCAACCCAGTGGTACACCTACAATCGGTAACTACATTGGTGCAATGAAACAGTTTACCGAATTACAAAATGATTTTGATGCTTACTATTGTGTTGTAAATGAACATGCGATCACAGTAGCTCAAGATCCTGAAGAATTGCGTAAAAATACGCGTTCATTAGCAGCTTTATATATTGCTTTAGGTGTAGATCCTGAGAAGGCGACCATCTTCATCCAAAGCCAAGTACCTGCACATGCGCAAGCAGCGTGGATTGTACAATGTTTAACACCTCTTGGTGAATTAGAGCGCATGACCCAATTTAAAGATAAATCGGCTAAACAAGGTTCGGTTAGTGCAGGATTATTAACCTATCCACCATTAATGGTAGCAGATATCATCCTTTACCAATCTGACTTAGTGCCAGTTGGGGATGACCAAAAACAACATTTAGAATTAACACGTAACTTTGTTGAACGTTTTAATAACCGCTTTACGGGCAAAAAAGAGGCTGGCATCTTAACCATGCCAGAATTTTATGCACCAAAAGAGGGTGGACGAATTATGAGTTTACAAGATCCATTGAAGAAAATGAGTAAATCTGATGAAAATCAAAAAGGATTTGTTTCTTTATTGGATGATCCAAAAGTAATCATGAAGAAAATTAAATCTGCAGTTACCGATTCTTCTGGTGAAATTTCATATGACAAAGAAAACAAACCAGGTGTTTCTAACTTACTAACAATCTATTCATCAATGTCTGAACGTGCCGTTGACGATATTGTGGCTGAATATGCAGATGCAGGTTATGGTAAATTTAAACAAGATTTAGCAGATGTTGTTATCTCTGTATTAGAACCAATGCAAGCGCGCTATGATAAATTAATGGCTTCATCTGAATTAGATGACATTCTAGCAGATGGTGCAAAACGTGCAAATGAAGTAGCATCAGAAACCTTAGCGAAGATGGAGAAAGCAATCGGTTTTAGATAAAAATAACACGATAATGGAAAATCCCGGACTATATAGTGGACCCAAAAAGTTAGACTAAATTTTATGAGAGTTGACCGAATGGTCAGCTCTTTTTTAATACATGCAATTTGGCTTAATTCCTGTTGTCGACAATACTTCTCATAAATTTCAATCTGTCAAGAGCAGTAGCGGAGCGACTCTTGATAGATTGAAACTTTATGTGAAAC
>NZ_NEEY01000119.1 GCF_002252085.1 Aerococcus sp. 1KP-2016 | reverse complement strand
TCCGAGCGTCCAGAAGATTATCCTGGCCGTCCGCGGCTTCCTCCGTTGGATCGATGGGGAGCGGAAGAAGGTGATTGACCGTCTCTGTGTGAGGCTGTAGGGTAAAACTTTTATTCAACTTATATAGCTTAAAAATGAACTTAGTTTATGAAACACTGGATAAATTGAATGATGTGATTAAAGATATGCCATTAATGGACAGGTATATCCACTCAGATCAAGGTGTTCATTATACATATCCTGTTTTCCAG
>NZ_NEEY01000118.1 GCF_002252085.1 Aerococcus sp. 1KP-2016 | reverse complement strand
AATATGCCATATAAAGTGTTTCTAACAGACATCACTTATCTTCCTTATGGAAGTGGACAATGGGCTTATCTTTCAGCTGTTAAAGATGGTGCTACAGGCGAGATTGTTGCACACCACTTCTCAACTATATAAGTTGAGGTAAAGTTTTACTCCCTCTTGTTTTTCTGATATGATTCAGGCAAAAACATGAAGGGATGAGCCAGATGGAACTGCGAGACCAACTGACAGAACTGAGGCGCGCGATGAAAGAG
>NZ_NEEY01000116.1 GCF_002252085.1 Aerococcus sp. 1KP-2016 | reverse complement strand
AATATGCCATATAAAGTGTTTCTAACAGACATCACTTATCTTCCTTATGGAAGTGGACAATGGGCTTATCTTTCAGCTGTTAAAGATGGTGCTACAGGCGAGATTGTTGCACACCACTTCTCAACTAGCTTAAAAATGAACTTAGTTTATGAAACACTGGATAAATTGAATGATGTGATTAAAGATATGCCATTAATGGACAGGTATATCCACTCAGATCAAGGTGTTCATTATACATATCCTGTTTTCCAG
>NZ_NEEY01000117.1 GCF_002252085.1 Aerococcus sp. 1KP-2016 | reverse complement strand
TTCCAGAACAATGACATGATAGCCCGCACTAATTGTGGCGAGTGAGAACATGATGTTTTTAATTAATTGATATTCTCCACTTAAGAACAATGCAACAATTGCCAATGCCAAACCAATAAAGTATAGAGGCGGATTTTATAATGAACTTAGCCATTTAAAATAAAAAAAACGCCACGTGAATTCCATGTTATATTGAAGTTACCACAACTCTCAATAGACAAGGATGAATTCAAATGACGCAAACCCATGATA
>NZ_NEEY01000115.1 GCF_002252085.1 Aerococcus sp. 1KP-2016 | reverse complement strand
TTCTTTTTTCACTCCACGGCAATAGTCTCTAACAAGACTGTAACTCCCATCGAACCCTTTCTTTTGTATGAATTTGAAGATACTTTTAGCGGTACATTGATCTTCTAACTTAATATCTATGATTTGTGTGTTTTGCAATAGAGAAGTACATAGTTTTGCAACGAAAAATACACAATGTTGCCACCCAATAGTTTCCGTTTAATTATTCTGTTTTTGATAAAGCATTTTTCAATCGATAACTTTCACCTGTAAA
>NZ_NEEY01000114.1 GCF_002252085.1 Aerococcus sp. 1KP-2016 | reverse complement strand
GGTAACCTTTTAGGAGCCAGCCGCCGAAGGTGGGACAGATGATTGGGGTGAAGTCGTAACAAGGTAGCCGTATCGGAAGGTGCGGCTGGATCACCTCCTTTCTAAGGAATATTACGGAATACACAAGCGTTCGACTCTTCTTTGTTTAGTTTTGAGAGATTTATCTCTCTAATATATAACTTTGTTCTTTGAAAACTGAATACTGTAAGTAATAAACCTCTTATTTGATTATCTCTACCAGGAGTAATCAATATAAGAAATTCCAATTTTTACCAAGAGTAACAAACCAAAGAAAGTAAGCAAT
>NZ_NEEY01000113.1 GCF_002252085.1 Aerococcus sp. 1KP-2016 | reverse complement strand
TTTCATCTGAGATAACTTCTCGAGCAGTTTCTTCTCCACCAACAGTCGTTACTTTTTCAACGATTGTTCGTTCGCCTAATACACCTTCTTGGGATACTTCTTCTGTACCGACTAGTAGGTCTGGATTATTCACATACTCGATCTCAAAAGCGACTTCTTGAGTACGAGTTTCTTCACTCACTACAGTTGCAATATCTTCAATTGGAGCTGCTTTTGTTCCAACTTGAATCACTTTATTTACTGGTGCAGTTGTGATTTCATCTGAGATAACTTCTCGAGCAGTTTCTTCTCCACCAACAGTCGTTACTTTTTCAACGATTGTTCGTTCGCCTAATAC
>NZ_NEEY01000112.1 GCF_002252085.1 Aerococcus sp. 1KP-2016 | reverse complement strand
TAGCTTAAAAATGAACTTAGTTTATGAAACACTGGATAAATTGAATGATGTGATTAAAGATATGCCATTAATGGACAGGTATATCCACTCAGATCAAGGTGTTCATTATACATATCCTGTTTTCCAGGAAAAAGTAAAAGATATGGGGCTAATTCAATCCATGTCGAGGCGGGGAAACTGTTGGGATAATGCACCAATGGAATCATTTTTCGGACATATGAAGGATGTAGTATTATCCGAAAGAAGAGAAACACTACAAGACCTTTGGTATGCTGTCGAAGAGTATATTGAATTTTACAACAATCATCGTTATCAGAAAAAATTAAAAAAGATGACCCCGACTGCTTATCGGGATCATCTTTTGTGGGCAGTATAATGTTCTTTTTTATTTGTTCAGTTTATTGGTAGGGGTTCA
>NZ_NEEY01000111.1 GCF_002252085.1 Aerococcus sp. 1KP-2016 | reverse complement strand
AAAAAAGATCCATAGTTTTCCTATAAAATAGATGTACCAACCAACTATTAGAAGGAGAAAACTATGAATCCATACACACATCTTACCATGAATGAGCGAGAAACAATATTCCTAATGTATGAACAAGGCGAAACTATCGGGCATATATCCGAGACCCTGGACCGTTCTAAATCGACTATCTCAAGAGAATTACATCGTAATTCAAACAAGGACGGCAGTTATTCACCGTCAACTGCTCATGGAGAGTATAAACGTAGAAAACAACTATGTGGCAGACATCGCACGCTAGATAAAGACGCTATTTTCCAGTTGGTCAAACGACTATTTCTCAACGAACAATGGTCTCCAGAACAAATTTCTGGTCGTTTGAACCTTGAAAATGCCAAAAATAAAATTAGTTATCATACTATCTATCGTGCAATTTATCGTGGCGACTTCGATGAGCCTGGTTTATCAACCGGTAATCGAGGCGCTATCCGTAAATTAAGACACAGAGGTAAAACACGCCATTCTAAAAATCACGTAGAGAGAAGAGGAAA
>NZ_NEEY01000110.1 GCF_002252085.1 Aerococcus sp. 1KP-2016 | reverse complement strand
ATTTGTACTGCTGCCTGCACTAAGAAAAAATGCTCTATTATACGGTATATCATCAACATATCTAATAAGATCGTGATTTAAACTATTTCGAAGTATATTATGAAATTGAAAAGGATTTATCTCTGGAAAGCTCTTCTTCTTCCAGTCTAGGATTTCAGCCCATTTAGCTTTCTCTTTTTTTCGACGATATCTTCGGTACCAAAAATACAATCCAAGGATAAGAATACACCAAAACAGAAATCTTGAAACTCCATTAGCAAATATTATCATCGAGCCGAAAAATAAATATTGTATTATCCTTATAACTAGGACTACAGCTAAATAACCAAGAATCCCATATATGGCAGTGGTTCTATTTATAGGGAATTTTTTGAATAAAAAATACACCCCAAATCCAAACAATAGAAAATAAAACATAGGCTTTCCTCCACCAAATTTAATATTTTTTATGATTCCTGAATAATTCATAGCTTTAATTCTTTGGCACATTTTATTGAAATATGTATCACTAATATCCCTATCAACTGATTTTGACTAAAAA
>NZ_NEEY01000010.1 GCF_002252085.1 Aerococcus sp. 1KP-2016 | reverse complement strand
TCTTCAAGATTACTGGAAAATCATATCGTATGAAAGGGAAAATATAAATGGACTTCTAAATTAGACTGTCAAAAACCTACATTTTTATTCTGTCATAAACCTACAATTTTATACTGTCCTTGACAATGCATATATTTGGTGTATCAAGTACGCAATTTCATATGAGAATATTTGGCCTCTTTTTCGATTATGAAATTTCATATTTGAATTTTGGCATCATTTTATCAAATATGACCTGCCCATTTTTGAATATCTGGTCCTTTTTTCTACTATGAGATTTCATATTTGAATACCCACTAAATTCCGCATGAAACACCCATGCCAAAGAAAAAAGCTCTCCTACAGTATTACCATTCAGTAACACCTAGGAGAGCCTTCATATTGTCTGAATATTCAAATGTAGCAAGAAATCAATTCATGAAATTAACGTTTATCCAATTCTTCGGTTAATAATTGGTTTACAACTTGTGGGTTTGCTTGCCCTTTCGTTGCTTTCATAATTTGACCAACTAAGAAACCAGTCGCTTTCTTCTTACCAGCTTTGTAGTCGTCAATTGATTGTTGGTTGTTATCAAGGATTTCAGTAATCAATGGTAACAATTGTGCAGGATCAGATAATTGTACTAAACCTTCAGCTTCAACAACTTCTTTGGCAGAGCCACCCTTATCAGCTAATGATTTGAAGACTTTCTTCGCTTGTTTGCTAGAAATTGTACCATCTTCAATTAATTGAATCATTTCTGCAAGTGATTCTGGTGTTAAACCGATTTGGTCTAATTCTTTTTCATTGTCATTTAGGTAAGCAGATACTTCACCCATTAACCAGTTAGAGGCTTGTTTTGGATCTGCCCCAGCTTTAACAGATGCATCAAAGAAATTAGACATTTCTAGGGTTTGCGTTAAGATTTGCGCATCGTATTCTGGTAATTCGTAAGTTTCTACATAACGTTTACGGCGGTCTGCAGGCATTTCTGGTAAGCTTGCTTGAATTTCTTCTAACCAAGCGTCAGATACTGTAAATGGTGGTAGGTCAGGTTCTGGGAAGTAACGGTAGTCCGCTGCCCCTTCTTTGACACGCATCAATTGTGTTTTACCAGTATTTTCATCGTAACGACGAGTGGCTTGTTCGATAACGCCACCAGCGTTAAGTACTTGTGCTTGGCGTTTTTCTTCGTAAGCTAGACCTTTACGTACGTAGTTGAATGAGTTCAAGTTCTTCAATTCGTTCTTTGTACCAAATTCTTTTTGACCATATGGACGTAAAGAAATGTTGGCGTCACAACGCATAGAACCTTCTTCCATTTTCACATCAGAAACACCTGTGAAACGGATGATTTCACGGATTTTTTCTAGGTAAGCATATGCTTCTTCTGGAGAACGCATATCTGCTTCAGAAACGATTTCCAATAGTGGTGTCCCTTGACGGTTTAAATCCACTAATGAAGCACCGTTGCCGTGAATGTTTTTACCCGCATCTTCTTCTAAATGAAGACGTTCGATGCGGATTTTTTTGGTTTCGCCACCGACTTCAATTTCAATCCAACCATTTTCACCAATTGGTTGCCATAGTTGTGTTGTTTGAAAGGCTTTGGGATTATCTGGGTAGAAGTAGTTCTTTCGGTCAAAATGTTGTACTGGGTTGATTGTACAGTTTAAAGCTAATGCAGCTTTAATCGCAAACTCAATCCCGCGACGGTTCATTTTTGGTAAGACCCCTGGGTAACCAAAGTCAATTACGTTAGTGTTTGTGTTTGGTTCAGCTCCAAAATGAGCGGCAGATGGAGAGAACATTTTTGATTCTGTTTTTAATTCAACATGGACTTCAAGTCCAATGACTGTTTCATAGTTCATTCTTTTTCCCCCTCTTACTCTGCTGGATGTTTTGTATAAGCGTCGTTCACTTGTTCTACGGCATAAGCTGCACGGTAGATTTTTTCTTCTGCAAAACGGTCACCGATAATTTGCATACCAATTGGTAGCCCCTTATCATCAAAACCTACAGGCATTGAAAGACCTGGTAATCCAGCTAAGTTGACAGGTACTGTTAACAAGTCAGCCATGTACATTTCGATTGGATCAGATGATTTTTCACCAATTTTGAAGGCTGTACCAGTGGTTACTGGGCTAACAATTAAGTCGACTTCTTCAAAAATCTTATCAAAAGCTTCTTTAATTAACATACGCACTTTGGCTGCTTGCATGAAGTAGTCATCAATATTTTCAGAAGCGATTGAGAATGTACCAGTCATCAAACGACGTTTTACTTCGTCCCCGAAGCCTTCTGTACGTGTTTTAACGTAAAGTTCTTCTAAGTTAGAGAAGTTTTCCGCACGGTAACCATAACGAATACCATCGTAACGTTGTAAGTTTGAAGATGCTTCAGCAGAAGCGATGATATAGTAGACTGGAATACCATATTTCAAGTTAGCAAAGCTAATTTCTTTTACAGTTGCACCAGCATTTTCTAATTGTTTAATCGCTGCTTGTACTTGTTCTTTCACTTGTGGATCAACTGCATCATCGAAGAATTCTGCAGGTACACCTAGTGTTAAACCTTGAACGCCATCTTTCATAGATGCCACGTAGTTTGGTACTTCTAATGGTGCTGAAGTTGAGTCTTTTTCATCATAACCAGCGATGGTTTGTAACATGATAGCATTATCTTCAACAGTACGTGTCATTGGCCCAACTTGGTCTAATGAAGATGCGAAAGAAATCACTCCCCAACGAGATACACGGCCATATGTAGGTTTCATACCTACGATACCGTTGTATGCTGCTGGTTGACGGATTGAACCACCAGTATCAGTACCTAAAGTTGCTAAGACTTGACCTGCTGCTACAGCGGCTGCAGATCCACCTGATGAACCACCAGGTACACGGTCTGTATCGAATGGGTTACGCACAGGGCCAAAGTAAGATGTTTCGTTAGAACCACCCATTGCGAATTCGTCCATGTTCAATTTACCAATATTGATTGCACCAGCTGCTTCTAAACGTTCAGTTACAGTTGCATCGTAGATTGGGACAAAATCAGCTAACATTTTAGATCCGGCTGTTGTTATTACGCCATTTGTAAGAATATTATCTTTTAACCCAATAGGAATACCTTGTAATGGACGTTCTATTGAGTAACCTTTTGCATCAGATGCTTTGGCTTTCGCTAAGGCATTTTCTTCATCTAATGTGATTACCGCATTGATGATATCATTGTCTGCCTTTACACGGCTAATGGCTTCTTGAACTAATTCTACAGCCGTTACTTGGCCAGCAACCAATTTTTCGTTCAATGAGCGAATCGTATCTGTAAATTTATCCATTAAGCTTCGCCTCCGTCTGTATCAATAATTGATGGTACTTCGATGAACCCATCTGATGTTGTCTTTGCGTTGATGAATAATTCATCACGTGTTTGTGTTTCCACAACTTTGTCTTCGCGCATTACGTTTTTGAAATCAACTGCCCAGAACATTGGGTTTACATTCGTCGTATCTACCGCTTGTAATTCGTTGATCATATTTAGGATGTTGCCAAATTCATTGGTAAAGTGTAACACTTCTTCATCTTCTACTTGGAATTTTGCTAGATTAGCAATCCGTTTAACTTCTTCTTCAGAAATCGCCATAACGGGTTCCTCCTTCATTTTTCAGCTTAGTTTTCGCCTTATTTTACTTGCTTAATTTTAGCATAAACCGACTATATCAACAATGTTAATTAAACTAACATTAGTATTTTTTTGAAAAAGCAATAGGCAAGCCTTTTCATCAAGGTCTTGCCTATTACACCAGGTATCACCTTGTTAATCAATTCTTTTATGTTAAAAAATATAACACCAGAACTAATTTACCAAGACATAGTCAAATGTATCCGCATCTTGTGGACGTGATAACAGGGCACGAACGCCATCTGCTGTCACGACTTGGATTTGAATTTCGACATTTGTTTTGAAGACACTGTTGGCAGTCGCAATTGCTTGTTGCGCTACGGCAATGACTTCAGAATAGCCATCAAATTGGCTATTGATGATGATGTTGATCTTCTTCAATTCATTATCTTCATAGTAACCAACGCCTGATAAACCAGAAAGTTGTGGGTAGAAGCTTGAAACTTGATCACGGAATCGTGTGAAAGAGACAGTGTCTTCTTCATTTGGCGCATCATCGACACCATATACTACATAATCTTTGGTATAGCTAGACCAGTCACCAAAGCTCGTACCACTTGAGGATACGGCGTCTGTCGTGTACGTACCGCCACCCAAGTCACCTGAAGCCGCATTTTCAAAAACGGCAATGTGGATAGGTATGTTGGCGTAGGCCTCGTTCTCACGGATACGGCTGACAATGGTTTCAGCCATCGCTTTCCCCTGTTCAATACGTTGATCAGCGGTGATTTCCACCTCTTGTGAATCTGAATCACTGGTGAAGGTATCAGCATAATTCATGGCCAAACCGATTGAAATCCCAGCTACGTCACCATTGGCATTCACAAAATCGTATTCCATAATGGAGTTTAGATAACGCGGTTCAAAGCCATCAATCGTTTCAGATAAGGCACCAGCTGGGTTCAAACCATTTGGATTGTCATCAGATTTAGCGCCCAACCACTCGTTAACGGTATCTTCACTGAGCACTTGGCCTTCTTTTAGTGAATAGTCTTCTGTTGCAAAGATATTTTGGGCTAAGTCATATAGACCACGCTCCAAATTTTCTAAATTGGCTTGAGAAGTATCACCGGATACCAATCCTGAAGCCCCATTAATTTGGTAAGTGCCATCTTGAATATATGAGGAATAGTATTCCGTCGATAATTGATCCGTTTGATTTTGGCTACTTTGTGTCTCTGTTGAGGATGTACTCGATGCTTGGCTCACATCAGATTCGCCATTTTGGCATGCCGCTAAGGCAAAACTGGCTAGCATTACGATTGCTAATGAATGGTATTTTTTTATTTTCAACACAGCATTCCCTTTCTTCACTTGAGTTTTTACCCAATCCCAAGTACATTCTATTTCTTCTATTGTCTTATTATATTATAACTTGTCCACCATGTCTTGTTCAGAGAAAATCGTAACCCCTAAATCTTGGGCTTTCGTCAATTTCGAACCAGCATCTTCACCGGCCACCAAAATATCCGTTTTCTTAGAAACTGATCCCGTCACATTCCCACCAAGTGCTTCAATCGCTTTCTTGGCTTCCGGACGTGTGTATTGACTCAATTTACCTGTTAGGACGACCGTCTTACCCGCCCAGAAGGAATCCACCGCTTCAATTTCGGCCTTAGCTGGTCCCCTATAGGTCATATTGACCCCACTATCTTTTAGGGATGTTACTAAATCTTGTACCCCATCTGTTGCGAAAAAGGCAACCACCGAATCAGCAATCGTTTCGCCAATTCCTTCAATATTAGTAAAGGCTGCAACATCTTGAACCATGATTTCAGCCATCGAAGGATAGACTTCCGCAATTTGACGGGCCGCTTTCGCGCCAACATGGCGGATACCCAAACCAAACAGCAATCGTTCTAAGGAATTATCCTTAGAGTCGTCAATGGCTTGTATAATTTTATCAGAGGACTTGTCGCCAATCTTATCTAGCGTCATCAATTGGTCTTTTGTCACATGGTATAAGTCAGCCGGACTTTTCACGTTCGCCTTCTCGTACATTTGATCTAAGACACTTGGGCCAACACCTGTAATATTCATAGCGTCACGTGAAACGAAATGGTTCAATTTTTCCTTGACCTGCGCCGGACAAGCTGGATTCACACATCGCAATGCGACTTCATCTTCAAGATGCACCAAGTCACTATGACAAGCCGGACAAACTGTCGGTTTTGGATAAGCTACTGAGTCTTCCGGACGCTTATCTAAAACCACATGTACCACTTCCGGAATAATATCGCCCGCTTTATGGATCACTACGGTATCATGTAAACGAATATCCTTAGCTTCAATGAGGTCCATATTGTGCAAGCTCGCGCGTTGTACGGTTGAACCATCTAATAAGACTGGCTCCATGATGGCAGTTGGTGTAACCACACCCGTACGGCCAACGGTCCACTCAATATCATGCACCACTGTTTCCACTTCTTCGGCTTGGAATTTGTAGGCAATAGCCCATTTCGGCGCTTTCACTGTATAGCCCAGCGTTTCTTGGTCTTCAAACGCATCTACCTTGATAACGATACCATCAATACCGTACGGTAATTCATGACGTTTAGCCGTCATCTCTTCAATGTAGGCTTGAATTTCAGCAGCTGTTTCACAAATACGATACATAGGATTTACCCGCAAACCATAATCTGGGAAAATCTCGAACAGATCAGATTGGCTATGAATAGGCACTTGGTCAGAGAATACACCTGAATACAGGAAAATACTCAAGTTACGACGTGATGTTACATTAGCATCTAGCTGACGAATAGACCCTGCCGCTGCGTTACGAGGGTTGGCAAAGGTTGGCAGACCAGCCTCTTCGCGTTGCTCATTTAAGGCTACGAATGATGCTTTCGGCATATAAATTTCACCACGCACCTCGATATCAATCGCTTGACGTAGCTTCATCGGTACTGACTTAATGGTCCGAACGTTGTTAGTGATATCCTCACCCACCACCCCGTCTCCACGCGTTGCAGCACGGACATAACGGCCGTTCTCATATTGAATGGCTACGGACAGACCGTCAATTTTTAATTCACAGACGAAACGAATTGGCCCATCCACCAAACGTTTAGCATCCTCCACGAATTTATTCACTTCAGCAAAATTAAAGGCATTCCCTAGCGACATCATGGGTTGCGAATGCGTCACCTTAGAAAAGACCTCACTCACCGCATCCCCCACTCGTTGCGTTGGCGATTCTGCCAACACAAACTCAGGATACTTGGCCTCTAACGCCTGCAACTCACGATACAGTTGGTCATACTCCTGATCCGAAATCGTGGGATTATCCAAAGCATAATATTGGTAGGCATAATCATTCAACTGATCCGTCAACTCTTCCATTCGCAAGACATCAATATGTTGTTGCGCATCCTTTGTCATCTTCAATCTCCTTTAAAAATCTCTTTTTACAAAAAGTATTACGCTTGTTTTTGAATAGGTGCAAAGGCTGACAGCAAGCGCTTGATACCTTGGTTTGGAAAGGCAATGTCTAACTCCTGGTCATTTCCGGAACCAGATACTTTCACCACCGTGCCCACGCCCCATTTCTTGTGGACGGCCTTATCGCCGATTGCCCAAGTTACAGGACCTCGACCACCTCAACATCCGGCTTCTTGTTTACCGGATTAAAGACAGAACGTTTCTCCTCTTGCTTGCGGTCATAGAATGAACGCACGTTTGCGCGCTCATAGGTGTTCGCTGAGCGACGATTCGCACTCGCACCACCGAAGTTAGTCGTTGATGCATATGAGGATGACCCACTACTAGCGCCAAATGGCGAATCATAGGAACTGGTAGGTTGGAACACAGAGCGCTCATTTTCGCTATCATCTAAGACTTCTGGGTCAATTTCAGCGATGAATCTTGAGGCTGGATTTGATTGGTATTGCCCGTACAGCAAGCGTGATAGAGAGTTGGTAATATAGAGTTTTTGTTCTGCTCGTGTGATACCCACATAGGCTAGACGGCGTTCTTCTTCTAATTCGTCTTCGTCCTTGGCTGCACGCGCCAATGGGAACATGCCTTCTTCCATCCCAATAATGAATACAACCGGGAATTCAAGTCCTTTGGCCGCATGAAGGGTCATCAGGGTTAGTTCGCCTTGTTGGTTAACGTCTTGATTGTCTAAGTCAGATACCAAGGCCAGGTCAGTAATGAAGCCCATTAAGGCATCTTCCTCGATTGGTTGATCCATCACATTGTCGAGTTCTGCTAGAATTTCATTGGTGTCAAATAAGTTGAAGGTACCATCTGCGTTTAATGGTGTTGCCGTTTGGTCACCTGTTGCTAGATTGGTTGGTGTTAAGTCGAAATCACGATTTTCCTCTTCTTGTGCAGCGATTGTCGCTTCTTGTTCACGCAAATTACGGTCCGCTTCCCAACGTTTGTCGAACTCTTGGGTTACGGAAATGAATTCGTGAATATTATCAATACGGGCATCCGCTTCAAGTGTTTTTTGACTTTCCAAGTCTTTGAGATAGTTGGTTTTTTTCAAGACTTCTTCCACCAATTCTTGAATTGGTAGGAAGGCACGCTCAGCTTGGAGATCAGTCATGGTTTGGGCAAATTCCTTCAAACTCGTTGCACCCTTACCTGTAATAGGCGAATAGTCCACTAACGATGCTGCTTGAAGTAAAGAAATGCCTTGTTGGCTTGCAAAACGGGTTAATTTTTCTAACGTCCCCGGACCAATCCCACGTTTTGGTACATTGATAATACGGGTAAAAGATAAATTATCAGCCGGATTAGCTAGTAATTTCAAGTAAGCTAAGACGTCTTTAATTTCTTTACGGTCGTAGAATTTCAAACCACCGACAATGCGGTATGGCATATTGGCTTTCACCAAATTTTCTTCCATTACACGCGATTGAGCGTTGGTACGGTATAGAATCGCAAAATCACCATAATGATAACCATCATTTTTAGGTGATCCTTAATTTTAGAGATGACATAGTTGGACTCATCGCGTTCATTTTGCGCGCGGTAATAAGAAATCAAATCCCCTTTGTCATTATCAGTCCACAGGGTTTTGTCTTTACGATTGTTATTTTGATTGATGACATTATTGGCCGCTTGCAAAATATTCTTGGTAGAACGGTAATTTTGCTCTAGCAAAATCGTCGTAGAATTTGGATAGTCATGTTCAAAATTCAAGATGTTTTCCATATTGGCACCACGCCAACCATAGATTGATTGGTCAGCATCCCCAACCACACAAACATTTTTGAAGTAAGCCCCTAGGTGTTTCACCAATTTATATTGGGCCTCGTTGGTATCTTGATATTCATCGACATGAATATAGTGAAATTTTTGTTGGTAATATTTCAAAATCTCAGGTTGTTGATCGAATAATTTCACTGTATACATAATTAAATCATCGAAGTCGAATGATTGCGCCGCTTGTAAGCCTTTTTGGTAGCGTTCATACACATCCGCAATAATATCTTCGATGTAGCCTGAGTAATTTTCACGATAGTCATCTGGTAACATCAGATTATTCTTCGCATCAGAAATTTTCCCCAAAATCATTTTGTGGGAAAATTTGTCTTTATCTAGATTTAATTCTTTGATAATACGTTTCACTAAAGTTTGTTGTTCAGATGGATCAGCAATGGTGAACGAACGAGTAAAGCCAATTGCCTCCGCCTCACGACGCAAAATACGTACGCACATGGAGTGAAAAGTCGAGACCCACATATCATTGGCATCCGGACCGACAAGCGCAGACACACGCTCCTTCATCTCCTTAGCAGCCTTATTGGTAAAGGTGATTGCTAAGATATTCCATGGATTCACATCCTTCTCGCTTAAAATATAAGCCATACGGTGGGTCAAAACACGTGTCTTCCCACTACCCGCACCGGCCATAATTAAGAGCGGACCTTCAGTATGCTCAACAGCCTCTCTTTGCTTATCATTCAAGCCTTTGGTAAATTGATTCAGTGCCATTTCTTAGGCCACCTTCCCTATAGTTTCAATGATAAGTCTACCATTAATAGAACACCCGTTCAATAATTATAGGATGAGAGGGAGGGCGTTTAGACAGGTAACACTGAAGGACATATGCAGTAGCGAGTGCAACTTGCTGCAAATATGTTCGAAGTGGAGACCTGTCTGCCCGAACGAACTCGACTGGATAGGATGAGAGGGAGGGCGTTTAGAAAGCCGTCGGTGGAAGATTAGTGATGACGATGATGTAAGTCATCGGCGAGCTAATCTGAAGCGAGAGGCTTTCTGGAGATCCGAACTCGACTGGATAGGATAATTGGAAAAATGTTCAGCTCCTAACCAGCTTGGTTTAAAGAATGAAATCCCATATTTGAAAAAACAGGGAAATATTCAAGAACGACAGCCTATACTTGAAAAAATAGCGAAATATTCAAATATGAAATCCCATATTTGAAAAGCGCCTGAAAATTTATGATTGATAGCCCATCTTTTAAAAATCTTTCGTCTGAATATCCAATTGCCCTAGACGTTCACCACCCGACAGAAAAAACACCAAATATCATCCACACCCTTTTTCACAAAAAAGAATTGACCACAATGGCCAATTCTCTTAAAAATTGCTATTTATTAATTTGATATAAAATCAGTTGGTTAATCCAGATACGGGCTTGTTTACGCGCCATGGCATAATCCTTTTCTATTAAGGCTTCTAGCATGGTCGCGTAGTTCTCATTCAAGTCCTTCGCTTCACGTCTGAAGAAAGTTGGATCTTCCTTAGATTCTTTGATATACAATTCATGCAAAGGTTGAATTGTATTTAAGGTCACCTGTCTGAAGTAAGAGTTTGGATAGAATGATACTAAATAGGTAAACATTCTAAATTCCGTATCAAAATAGGCCTCCAATTGGAAATTTGTCAAAGATGCATTAATCTCGTCTTTCAAGGTTTCGACCTTTTGAACATCCACTTGTACATCTTTATTTTGCATCTGTTGGAATAAGTTCATCGTCAACAATTCAATAAATTGCAAACGTTCCACAATCGCACGCGCATTCAAGGTATTCTTTGCAACAACTGCCCCTTTATACTGTTCAATTCGGATATAATCCTCTTCAGCAAGTTGAGCCATGGCTTTTCGAACCGGCGTTCGGCTCATACCTAATGTCTCTGCAATTTCTACTTCTTTTAAGTGTGTGTCAGGTAATAGCAGATTGCTATCAATTTGTTCTTTCAGATATTGGTATGCAATATCCTTATAGCTTTTAGACTTTGCCACGGTTCTACCCCCTGTAAAAAGTACAATATACCGAGATATTGTTCATCTTTAATAATACACCGGAATATAATACATTGCAAACATAATTTGTTTATTTTACTAAGTCATCGAATTTTGTTAGATCATATGCCTCAATTACGTCGATCAAAGTCTCGGCATAATTTGGATCTGTCGCGTAACCCGCTTCTTGTAAAGCGTATGCCGCATGTTGATAATCGGCGGCATTTATCACCTGATCGTAATGCGCATTATTCCAAGAAGTACCATTGGCCAACAATTCCCCGTGGTCTGCAACAGATTCTTGCCAAGAGGCGTATACACGGAAAGGTTCATCCACAGTGACATATGCGCCGTTCACGAATTCTTGGGTTGGTAAATCCACACTTGGTTCCGATTCTGAATAGGCTTTACGTCCGAATAAATTGAAATACTTACTGGATAGTCACTACGACCAAAATCAGATTCTAGCACTGCTTGCGCAACAACAATACTTGGTAGTACTTGCGATTTTGGATATTCTGCCACCGCATATTCTCCAATTAACTGAATAAATTCTTGGTCTGTGTAGTCCTCAGTTGGCGTTTCGGTTACTGTACCTGTACTGCCGTCTTCAACTGTGGTGTCCTGTGATTGCCACAAAATAGACCCACAAAGAAGACTAGCAAAAGCCACAGCCACTTTCTTCGCGCGTCACGTTTTTTCTTAGGCATATATCTTTTCTTATGTTTCAAACCATTACGAAATGCACGCTGCAGCTTCTGCTGTAACTGCATGCCTGTCTTCGCCAATAAACCCTTCCGTCGTTTCTGTTTCAACATATGTCACCCCCTCCCTCAAATCATATCATTTATATAAGTCCCTAGCTTAGGTCTTGAGTCTAGTCTTACAATCAAAAATCACACGGCTAGCTCATGGCCCACTTGTCCATAATGTGCACATGCATTATACAAAAAAAGAGTTGCATAATCCATTACGATTACCCAACTCTTTATTACGTTTATATGATAATTATATTATGCTTTCGCACCACCAAGATACGCTTCTTGGACTTTTTCAGATGTTAACAACTCAGCACCTGTACCGGTTAAAGTGATACGACCAGTTTCCATTACGTATGCACGATGAGAAATGGTTAGTGCTTGTTTAGCATTTTGTTCAATCAATAGTACTGTGGTACCCGCTTCATTAATTTCTTGAATAATATTGAAGATTTGTTTAATGAATAAAGGCGCAAGCCCCATTGAAGGTTCATCCAATAGTAACAATTTAGGTTGAGACATTAAAGCTCTCGCCATGGCAACCATTTGTTGTTCCCCACCAGATAAAGTAGCGGCATCTTGGTTTAGACGTTCCTTGATGATTGGGAAGTATTCAAATGCTTTTTCCATATCGGCTTTCAAGGCATCACGATCTTTACGAGTGAAGGCACCCATCATAAGGTTTTCCTTAACGGTCATCCCTTTAAATACGTGACGTCCTTCTGGTACTTGAGAAATACCATCTTTCACAATACTCATTGCAGATGCTTTCGTGATATCTTTGCCTTCGTATACAATTGATCCGCTCTTAGCAGGCTTAATACCTGAAATTGTACGAAGTGTCGTAGATTTACCTGCACCATTGGAACCGATTAAAGATACGATTTCACCTTGATTTACTTCAAGGCTAATCCCTTTAATGGCCTCAATCATCCCGTAAGAGACTTTCAAATCATTAATTTCTAACATTGCCATATTTACTCGCCTCCTAAGTACGCTTTGATAACTGCTGGATTCTGTTGAATTTCGCTTGGAGTACCGTGGGCAATTAATTTACCATATTCAAGTACATAGATACGTTCACAAACGTTCATAACTAATGACATATCATGTTCGATCAAGACTACAGTAATATCAAAATCTTTTTGAATTTGACGAATCAATTCAGTTAATTCGGCTGTTTCATTTGGGTTCATCCCTGCAGCTGGCTCATCTAAGAATAAAATCTTAGGTTCAGTAGCTAAGGCACGGACAATTTCCAAACGACGTTGTTGCCCATAAGGTAAGTTTTTCGCTTTTTCTTTTACTAAATCTTGAAGGTTAAAAATACGTAGCAACTCAATTGCACGTTCTTCTAACTCTTGACGATTACGGTAGAAGCTAGGTGTACGTAATACAGACGCCCAGAAGTTTGCCCCATGTTTTGTATGCAATGCAACTAGCACATTGTCTAAAACAGTCAAGTTCCCGAATAAACGGATATTTTGGAAAGTACGTGCAAGACCAAGTTCGTTAATAACGCTTGGTTCTTTACCGTTTAATAAAACTTCACCTTTTTCAGTGGTCATTTTAACTTCACCAGAACTTGGTACATATACACCAGTCAACAAGTTGAAAAGTGTTGTTTTACCAGCACCATTGGGACCGATAAGACCAACAAGCTCATTATTTTCTAGTTCGATGTTTACATTAGAAACGGCGGCTAACCCGCCAAAATTTTTACTTAAATCTTGGATGCTTAATAATGACATGGTTATGCCTCCTCTTTATCAGATTTTTTCTTTTTACGGTTAAAGAATTTGCTGAATTGTAATTCATATTCACCCATTAAGCCTGATGGTTTGAATACCATGATGGCAATAATAGCGATACCGTAGAATACCATACGTAATTGACCTAAAGGTGCTAACACTGAGTTTAACAAACCTAGCACGATTGCTGCTACGAATGAACCAGTAATAGAACCAATACCCCCGAACACAACAATGATTAATACATCGATTGAACGTTGGAAGGTAAATTGAGATGGGTTAATAACAGAGAAGTAACCAGCATATAAACTACCCGCAATAGATGCAGTAATCGCACCAATTACGAAAGCAATAATTTTATATTTTGTTGTTTTGACCCCAACTGATTCAGCTGCGATTTCATTCTCACGAACGGCAATCGTTGCACGACCAGGACTAGAGTGGATGTAGTTAACAACTAATAAGGTTGTTAATACGATGAAGATGTATAGCGTAATCCAAGTAACGTTCATTGGAATTCCAGAGATACCAGCGGCACCATTGGTAATTTCCAAGTTTTGAATAACGATACGGATAATTTCAGATGCACCTAACGTAGCAATTGCTAAATAGTCACCTTTTAAACGTAAAGTTGGTACACCAACGATTAAAGCCACGATTGCTGCTAGTACTGCACCCGCAACCATACCTAAAAGGAAACCACCTTCACCAGGGATTTGCATTGAAACGATAGCACCCACATAGGCACCAATCGCCATAAATCCGGCATGTCCTAAAGAGAACTGACCTGCGTAACCTACTACCAGGTTAAGCCCTACTGCAAGGATCATATTGATCCCAATTGTAATTAAAATGTTTTGATAGAACGACGTTACTAAACCTAGAAGATAGGCTGCCATGATTAAGAAGAAAACTCCTAAAATCACAGCAATCCAAGTTAATGTTGGTTTCGTAAAGAAGCTCTTTGCCCATGATTCTTTTTTCATCATAACCCTCCTATACTTTCTCTTGCGTGCTCTTACCTAACAATCCGCTAGGTCTGAAGACAAGGATAATAATCAAGATGAAGTAAACTGCAGCATCACGCCAAGTAGAAAGGCCGATCATAGATACCATAGATTCAATAACACCGATTAATAAGCCACCCAACATCGCACCTGGAATTGAACCAATACCACCAAGTACTGCCGCTACGAAAGCTTTAATACCAGGAGTAAGACCCATTGTTGGAGAGATTGAGTTATAGTAGATCCCTACCAATACCCCACCAGCACCAGCTAAAGCTGAACCAATTGCGAAGGTAAAGGAAATAATTGTATCTACTGAAATCCCCATCAATCGCGCTGCATCTGCATCAACAGAAACGGCACGCATACCTTGACCCATTTTGGTAGATTTTACAATATATTGTAAAGCTGCCATTAAAATGATTGTTACGATAAAGATCACAACCTGTTGTGTCGAAATCGTAAAGATACCCAAGTCAATTGCTAGATTTGGTAAAGTTGTAGGGAAAGCACGAACTTCCGGTCCAACCCAATAAATCATTGCATTTTGTAATAAATAAGAAACACCGATGGCTGTAATTAAGGCTGCAATACGAGTTGATTTACGTAGTGGTTTATAAGCCACACGTTCGATGATAACCCCTAAAATTGCTGTAAAAATCATTGTAATAATTAGTGCTGGAATAACAGGCACACCTAACCCTGTAATCAACCAAAAGCCAAAGAAGGCCCCAACCATATATACATCACCGTGGGCAAAGTTAATCAAACCAATGATTCCATAAACCATTGTATAACCAAGCGCCATTAGGGCATAAATACTACCCAAAGAGAGTCCGTTTACGAGCTGTTGCATAAACATCTCCATAATAATTCACTTCCTTTTCCTTTAATACTTATAAGGGTTTACACCCAAGCAATCTGCATCTAGTCCTCTTTAACTTGCAGTGAACTAGTTGGATCACACATTTCTTTCTTATAAAACAAGCTTGTTATTAGCCATGTCAGATTTTTATGAGAAAATGAGTTTTTCTCCCATCTCACACATATATGCCTTAGACCCCAGGGGAACCACCCACCACAGGCTAAAAGTATATCCTTAACATTATCAAGCTATGATGGTGATAATCATTCACTACCGATAAAAATGTTTCATTTCCGCAAATTTTATAAAGAATAAGACTGTTTTCATTATAAGAATACGCCAAAATTAATGCAATGCTTTTTAATACATTTCTAATCTTATTTTTGAAACGCTTGATTTTTATGGATGATAACGCTTAACTTTCCCCTTTTTGCAAAAAAGAGGGGTTGTTCTTCAAGGTAAATGCCAAACATGTACAATGTTTGCATTTCACTAAGAACACCCCTCTAGCTATTAAACCACTAGTTGATTCAATAAAAACTATTGTGCTGCAATATCTTCTGGTGAAATTGCAGTTGTACCCACAACTTCGCCATCTTGCATTTCTTGAATATATGCTGTCTTGATTGGGTTATGTTGGTCATCAAATGAGAATGTACCTGTTACTCCAGCAAAATCCTTTGTTTCAGCTATCGCTGCCGTAACAGCTGCTGGATCAGATGATTCTGCACGCGTCATTGCATCAATCGCAAGATTCGCAGCATCATAACCTAAGGCTGCAAACATATCAGGCTCTACGCCATACTCAGCTTCATACGCTTCAATAAAGGCTGCACTCTCTTCACTCGCACCTTCACCAGTTGTATAGTGTGATGTGTAGTAGAAGTCTGTTACGTTCTCAGCACCGGCTAAATCAACGAATTCTTGGCTACCAAACCCATCTGGTGCCAAAATCACACTATCAATGCCCATTCCACGCGCTTGCCCAACAATCGGACCACCCTCTGAATAGTAACCAGCTATAAAGATTACGTCTGGATCGTTAGCCGCAACGTTATTTAAAATCGCATTGAAATCAGTGTCTCCAGCAATATAAGATTCTTCTGCAACAATCTCCCCTTCAAAGGCGTCTTTAAAGGTTACTGAAAGATTTTGACCGTAGTCAGTTGAATTATCTTGGATGATCGCTGCCGTTTCATAACCTTCACCATTGGCAAAAGTAGCTAATGCTAACCCTTGGAAGGCATCTTGGAAAGCCACACGGAACACATAATCCAACGTATTGCCTTCATCATCAACAGTTAGTGAATCTCCCGTTGCTGCAGGCGCAATCATAGGAATTTCAGCACTCGTACCAATTGGAATTTGTGCTTCAAAAGCACCCGTAGTTGCAGGTCCAATAATCATCTGTACGTTCTCTTCATCTAATAGACGTGCTGCCGTATTTGCCGATTCATTGGCATCAGTCCGGTTATCAGCTTCAACGTATTCGATTTGTTGGCCATTCACACCACCGGCTTCGTTGGCTAATTTAAAGGCTAATTTCACCCCATCATTAGCTGGCCCACCGTAGGCTGCACCGGCACCAGAAAGATCCCAGTTACCACCAATCTTAATTGTTTCACTGGCATCACCAGTATTCGTATTATCTGTACTTGATGTTTGCGTCACTGAACCACAGCCCGCTAACAATAGTAAAGAACCCAACGTTAACATTAATTTATTCATTTTCATCATCTATTCCTCCAAATTTTTAATTGGAACAATAAAAATAAGACTACAGTTATTATATTGACTTTATTTGAAAAAATCAAGGTGAATTTTAATTTAATTCTAATGTAAATAGACAATGAAATACGTCAATTGACGCTTCCGTTTTGTTGACGGTTGCTATTTTACCAAAATACACAAAAAGAAGGGTAGGCCTCAGCCCACCCTTCTTCATTTAATCAAGTGTATGTTTCACTAGTTTTGTAAGTCTTCTGGAGATACTGCAGAAGTTGATACTTCTTTACCATCTTCTAAACCAATGATGTATGCAGTTTTCACAGGGTTGTGGTTTTCATCCATTGAGAATGTACCAGTTACACCTTCGAAGTCTGTTGTTGCTGCTAATTCGTCTGTAATTAATTGACGATCATCAGAACCGGCACGTTCAGCTGCATCTGCAACTAAGTACGCTGCATCGTAACCTAAAGCATCGAACATGTTAGGATCTTCGCCGTATTCAGCGTTGAATGCTTCAATAAAGTCAGCAGTTTTATCTGTTGCACCTTCACCAGTTGTATAGTGAGCTGCGTAGTAAACGTTATCTACGTTGTCAGCACCAGCTAAATCGATAAATTCTTGCGCACCGAATCCATCAGGAGCTAAGACAACGCTGTCTAAACCAGCTTCACGTGCTTGTTTCACTAATGGACCACCTTCAGTGTAGTAACCAGCGATGAATACTACATCTGGATCAGTTGCTGAAATATTGCTGATGATTGAGTTGAAATCTGTATCACCTGAAACGTAAGATTCAGTCGCAACAATTTCACCTTCAAAAGTTTTTTCGAATTCTGCTGCTAAGTTTTGACCGTAGTCAGAAGAGTTATCTTGAATAATTGCTGCCTTACCGTAGCCTTCTTGGTTGGCAAATTCAGCTAGAACTGCCCCTTGGAAAGCATCTTGGAATGGCACACGGAATACGTATTCTAATACATTACCGTCGCCATCTAAAGTTAAGGTATCACCTGTTGCTGCTGGTGCAACGATAGGTACACCTGCGTCAGTAGCAGTTTGGATTTGTGCTTCAGTTGAACCTGTTGTATCCGCACCGATTAATACAGAAATGTTTTCTTCATCGATTAAACGAGCAGTTTGTGTCGTAGATTCAGTTGCATCAGATTTGTTGTCGACGCTAACGTAATTTACTTGTTTACCTAATACACCGCCATTTTCATTGATTTCTTTGAATGCTAAGGTAGCACCATCATTGATTGCAGTACCGTAAGCAGAGAAAGCACCAGATAGACCGAAGTTACCACCAACATTGAAAGTTTCGTTGTCTGCAGTTGTACCCGCACCACTAGTAGTAGACGTTGCCGCACCACAGGCTGCTAAAGTTAACGCTGAGACTAAAGTTAAAGCCATCTTTTTAAAATTCATCATAAAGTCCTCCCCAGAACTATTTATTTTCAATATTTTTGGCTCATGTCAGTCGACAAATAGTGGTTCAAAAATTACTATCCGCCGTTTAAGGATAAATAAAAACGGCGACCCTAATCATGGGGGCCGCCGTTTAACTAAGGCCCTCACTGATGGGGAAATAGGACCCTACTCTAATGTAGAATCCACTTAGTTAATCAAAATAATAATTTTCGCCTGAGATGCTGAAACAAGATATGCTTTACATAGCGTATTATTTTCTACCAATAAACCCATCTGATTTCACCACCCTTTTCTAATTTGTTCTTAATGAGTTGTCCATAATATAACAAACCTATGTCATCTTTTCAAGTTAAAATTTCAAATTTTCACAGAAATATTTAATAATACGGAAATAATCTCACATAACCCCTTATTCCGGTGCT
The DNA here is from genome assembly GCF_002252085.1 of Aerococcus sp. 1KP-2016. Lineage (GTDB taxonomy): Bacteria > Bacillota > Bacilli > Lactobacillales > Aerococcaceae > Aerococcus. The sequence continues at coordinate 35,701 of NZ_NEEY01000010.1, read as the reverse complement.
ACGGCAGTTGACCCTACCACTTCATTTTGTTGAATTTCTTGAATGGAAGCAGTTTTGTTTGGTGTATGATCATCTTTCATGGTGATGGTGCCTGTAATCCCTTCAAAATCTGTGGTTGCTGCGATGGCTTCAGCAACTGCGGTTGTTTCAGTAGTACCCGCCGCTTCAACTGCTGCAGCATAGATATTTACCGCATCATAACCTAGTGCTGCGTAGGCATCCGGTGCTTTACCATATGTTTCTTCAAAATCGGCTGAAAAATCTTGTGCTGCTTGTGGTGCATCTTCACCAGTTGCAAAATGTGACACGTAGTAGATGTCATTCATATTGTCTTCACCGGCAAGTGCAGACAATTCTTCTGAACCGAAACCATCCGGTCCAACAATCGCGGCTTCAATGCCCATTTCACGCGCTTGTTTAATAATTGTTCCTGCCTCTGTGTAGTAGCCCGCAATAAAGATAACATCGGGATTTTGACCCTTAATATTGGTAAGAATCGCGCTAAAATCACTATCCCCTGATACATAAGATTCTGTGGAAACCACTTGGCCTTCAAAGGCATCCGTAAATTCACTTGCTAACGTTTGACCATAATCAGCTGAATTATCTTGTAGGACTGCCGCTTTTTGGAAACCTTTGTCATTAGCAAAGCGGGCAATTGCGCCACCTTGGAAAGAATTTAAGAAGGCAACGGAAAAACCATAATCATAAGCGTCGCCATTTTCGTCCGTAGTCGCCCCATCACTTGTTACAGCTGGTCCAATGAAAGGTACCTTAGCTGTCTCAGCTGGATTAACTTGGGCCTCAAAGTTAGCCGTTGTAGATGGGCCGATGATGACAGAAGCTCCTTCTTCATCAATTAAACGTGTCGCTGTAGCTGCCGATTCATTAGAATCTGATTTATTATCTGCCTCGACATAAGTTAATTGTTTACCATTGACGCCACCATTGGCATTAATTTCCTCAACCGCTAATTTAGCACCATTGGAAATATCATTCCCGTAGGCAGCAACAGCACCTGTTAATTCAAAGTTACCCCCAACTACGATCGTGTCACTGTCATCCGCGTTGGTTGCGGTACTTGAAGTTTGCGTTACACTACCACAACCCACAATCATCATTGCTGATGCCATAACCATCCCGAATTTCTTTACGATTGCATTATTCATAATTTTCTCCTATTTGCTTGAACCTATCACCGCTACATTTTTTCTATCAGTCAGCTAAAGTGTCTTACGCTTTATAAAATTTGCCTATCGGATGTAATCAACCTCATAGATGCAAGTACCATCATTGATTTCGTTGGTTAGACGAAACAAAAAAGCCGGTTACTCGTGAAATACGAGCAACCGGCTGATTAGCTTGGCCCATATTTCATGAGAAATAGGACCCTACCAAATCGTGTAGAATCCTAACTAAGCTAATAATAATAATAAAGATGTACTTGAAATTGGTACTTGGTTTGAGGCTATCGCATCAAACTTCATTTCATTTTCCGCAAACATACGTAACCTCGCCCCTTTCCTAATCTATGCGTTACATCCAATATAACAAAATTTCTGGCCATTTTCAATGTTATTTTTAACCATTTTATCATTTAAGATCAAAACCCCGTCCATCCTATTTGCTAAACATTGACCTTAATTGCTTTATTTGCCGGTTTTTTTAGCTATTGAAGCTATCTTTATGAAGCTGATTTTTTTCTCATTTTACATGCAAATTGTTTGATATAATGAAATAAATTCAACATAAGGAGTGGAGTTATGACGTCCGTTACGCAAATGATGATTCTCGTTATCATCATGTTTTTAGGCCACCTTACTGAACGAAAACATATATTCAGTGACCATATTCAAAACGACCTTTCCCAAATGATTACGGTTGTCACCTCGCCAGCCCTCATCCTGTCCACAATTAATGCCTCGGGGGAACTAGGCACCAAGTCTGACGCCTTAGAATTTCTCGTGATAGCTTCACTCACCTGGATTATCTTCATTATTGCTTCCTTCTTCGTACCCAGAATAATAGTTGTACAAAGAGCCACTGAGGGGACTGTACAATTCCTGACTGTTTTCCAAAATAATGGTTTTATGGGTTTGCCATTGATTCTTGCCTTATATGGCACGGGCGCTATGTTCTATGCTTCTCTCATTAATATCCCCAGTAATTTATTTGTGTACACATTTGGCGTCTGGGTCATGGGCAGACATAGTGAACATAACATAGACTTTGTACAATTAACTAAGCGCCTATTTTTGTCACCTGGCTTCTTAGCTGGTCTAGCTTCACTCATCTGCTTCCTGATGGATTGGCGCTTGCCTAGTTTAATTGCAGAAACAACCACCGTGATTGGTGGGGCAACCACACCACTTGCCATGATGGTTATCGGAATGGCTATTGCCCATTCAAACATTCGCCAAGCTTTTTCCAACGCGAAGTTATACGCCCTGATGTTTATCAAAATGATTGCTTTGCCAATTATTATTTTCCTCTTATTCCGTAACTTTATTGATAATGCGATTATTCTATCTACCCTAATTGTCATTATCGCAACACCTGGACCAGCCGTAGCTACACCCTATGCCTTACTCTATGGTGGAGATGTACAATTTTCAACTAACTATGTGTTCTTATCCACCCTTGTTTCAGTCGTCACGATTCCACTATTAATCAACCTACTTGGTTTACAGTAAATGTACATGCAAAAAGAGATTAGGACAAAGAATTAAAATCATAGCTTTTTTGTCCTTACAGTGTACGTTCCTTGTAAGCCGTGGGGCCATTGAAAGCCAAGGTCTTTCAATTTGAAATCGAGCCAAGGTCTCGACTTCATCCTCTCTCACGGCTAAGGAACTACACTTTCAGTACTTTAACACCTGTTCCCATGATATATTTCAATCAAAATGTATAAGAATTTTTTCAAAGTAAAAGGCGTACACAACGCTTATTAAGAATTGTGTACGCCTTTTTAGAGGCCTTTTGTCCCAGCCTATTTTATTTATTGTGACGGATCTTTATATAAGACGTCCATCAGTCTTTTTGCATTATTTACGTTTACGGCTTGGGAATAAGCTTAGGCCTAAACCACCTAAGATTGCTGAGATTGCTAAACCAAAGTTACCAGCATAACCAGTTTCTGGTAAGCTTGCAGTCGCTGCAGCTGCTACAGCAACTTTCTCTGCATCATCTTCAGTTGAAGTTACATCAGTCGCTTCTTCCTTATTAGATTCAGTTTCTGTATCTTCTGTAGTTGCAGCACCTGATTCAACGACCGGTGTTTCAGTTGTCGGTTCCTCTTCAACCGGTGTTTCTTCACCAGGTGTTTCAGTTGTTGGTTCCTCTTCAACCGGTGTTTCTTCACCAGGTGTTTCAGTTGTTGGTTCCTCTTCAACTGGCGTTTCTTCACCAGCTGCAAGTAAGGCTTTATAATCCGCAGTCAAGATTGGGATAATTTGATTTTGTGGTAATGGATCAGCGTATGAAGCTAAATCTACATAGCCAAATTCCATTGCATCCATCACTACTTGATCAAGAGAAGGACCTTCTTCACGTTCACCAGAAAGCATGGTATAACCATCCCCGCCCTGTGCCAGGAAGTCATTAGTAGCCATGAAGTATGTAGCCGTTGTATCATTTGCTACTAGCTCAAATTCTCCTGTCTCACGGTTTAACACATAAACACCTAATACACGTTGACCCGCTGCTAAAGTAGGATCAAAGTATACTTTGATATCAGAAGAAATTTGTAAGAATCCACCTAAAGCTGCAAGGCTAGGTAAGCTAGAATCTTCATCAATTGTCTCTACAGTGTAATTACCATCTGAAGAAGTATATGGTTCAGTGATTGTTGCTGCTGAGTATGCTAACTCGAACATTTCGTAAATCGTTTCACCAGTCACTTCAATTTGCGAAATGATGTTACCAAATGGTAAAACAGCGATCACGTCACCTTCAGTAATTGCTTCCCCTTCAGCGATTTGTTCACGGATACCACCACCATTAATCATGGCAAAATCAGTTGCGTTTACGAAACCGCCATTGCGACCATATTCAACCATTGCATCAGTGATATAGGTACCTGCATTTGTTTCATGTGAACGTACATATTCACGTACACCGTTAAACCAAACTGGATTTTCTTCAACGATAATGCGACCTGTCTCTTCTTCATAAGCTAGACTAGCTTCATCCAAAATTGCTTGAATCGCTTCATCAGTACGACCTTCAACTGTCACATTACCACGTGCATCAAACTCGTAACCTAATGAAGTTAATACATCACTAGCAGCTACTAATTGACCACTCGTTTGGCTTGGATCTACAAAATTAAGTGAAACCAAACCAATATTATTTAATGCAGTACCTGTTTGTTGTAATAACACGTTACCATAATGTTCATCTGCATATGCACTATGAGAGTGACCATCTAAGATGACAATTTGGAATGCATTGAAAGCTTCAACATCATCAAGTGCTGTTGCTAAAGCTGTTGCACGCCATTCTTCGTTTGTTGTTGCATCAATACCTAAATGTGCTAAAACGATAAAAGCATCTTCAACTGTTGTATCGTCTGCGATTAAGCGTGAAATTTCAGAAATAGTTGTTTCAATTGGTGATAAGAATTCGATATTTTCTACATTATTAGGATGTGTTTTAGTTGCTGTTTCGGGTGTAGTTACACCGACAACACCCAAGTTGTAACCTTGTGTACTAACGTTAGTACTTGGTGTGAATACATATTCTTGTGTGTCAGCATATACAGTATTTACGGATAGTACAGGAAAACCTGTTTTGTCTTCATAGGCAGTTGCCACATCTTGACCAAAGTCAAATTCATGGTTACCCACTGCCATTGCATCGTAGCCAGCTTGGTTCATCGCTTCCGCCATAGTTGCACCTTGATCATGGTTAGATACTGGTAAACCTTGGAATGCATCACCAGCGTCAACGACCACATCTGCGCCTACTTCTTCGTAATATTGAGAGGCATTAGCAATCCCAATCACACTTGAACCACTTTGCTCAATACGACCATGCATATCATTTGTATGTGCAATCGTAATGGTATCAACACGACCGTCACCATCAGTATCTGTTTCACTTGATGCTTCAGGATTTACAACCTTTTCCTCAGTTGCTACTGGTTCACTTGCTACATCCTCTGCCACAACAGCTTCAGCCGCCACAATCTCTTCGACAACAGGTGCTTCTAAAACAGTTTCAGTAGTTGCTTCAGTTGGTGTTGCAGATTCAACCGCAGTCGTCTCAACAACAGATGCTTGTGTTGTTGCCTCGGTTGTTTCAGTTGGTGTCTCGGTAGTAACGTCAGTAGTCACTTCACTTGAAACAGCTTCAGCTGCTAGCGAACTTGTTGAAGTGGCAACTTCATCTGCTTGAACTGCATGAGTAGTTGTTAAACCAACGATACCCGCTGCGGTTAGTGATAATACAAAACGACTAGTCGTAATAAAATGATTCTTAGACATGTTTTCCTCCTCCGAAAAAATCCCAATAAGTGTCCCACAACTATCTTACTGTGAAAATGTAAATATCTGTCTTTGAATCGTGTAAAAGTTTTGTAAACCTTTTGTGTATTCAAATATTTCCGCAGTTTTCACATCCGCTTCTTGCATTTATTATAATTAAAAAAGACAGACTAGGTCTACCCTAATCTGTCTTTCATAATTATTTATTTAGTATGCTTACATGCTTGTAGACATGGCAATATCTTGATCATATTGTTTGTCTAGCATACCACGTTGGCAATAAGCGACATTGTCCTCAATGCGACAAATTTTAACTAATTCGTTCTGCATGAATTCTCCGTCAGGAATGGCGCTCTTTGCTTTATATACTGTTTGATCCACTAAGACACGAATCTCTCCTGAGTGATCTTTAGTGACCGGTTGTACCACAATTGCTACCCTATTCATCAACATGATTATCTCCTACAATGTAAATCCTTCTTGACATTCAGTTCAACCCTATTCTATATACATTCAGGGGTATTGTCAATTTTTGCAAACCTAAAACTTTCATTAGAAATAATGGTACTTCGATTGTATTAATCTTCCTCTTTCAATGCGGATACCATTTCAATGTTCTTCAACTTGATATGCATGAATACCATAACAATGAGTGAGAAGACCAAGGTAATGAAACTAGCAAATAAATAGGAATCCCAATTAATCACGATAGGGAAGTAAATTTGATCAATAGATATTGTTTCAAGTATATAGGATAGTAAGCCATACCCCATAAAGTTTCCAACAATAATACCAATCAATGTAAGGAATAAGGTTTCACGATACACATACATACTCACTTCAAGTGAACGGAAACCGAGTACTTTCACCGTTGCCAACTCATGCATCCGTTCAGATACATTGATATTGGTCAACGAATAAAGGACGATAAAAGCTAATCCACCAGCAGAAATAATTAAGACAACTGTCACTAAATCTAAGGCTGCAAGGGTTTCTTCAAAGTCTGATATCAAACCTGCATTGAGTTGACTGCCAATCGTTCCTGGCATATCTTTTACCTTCTCCATGATACCTGTTTGATCATCGTTTGATGTGCCAGCTTCGAATTGAACAAAGGCTGAATTCACCTCAGCATCTGTGCCCAATGTATCTGCATAGTATTGTTCAGACATGTAGATATCGTGGCCCAAATAATTCGTCACGATGCCTTTCACCACAAAAGACTGTTCCACATTTTCGGTGTCTGTTAGTACAATCTTGTCTCCTGTCGTTACATCTAACAAGGATGCCAACTTGGCCGTAATCAAAATTCCATCATCTGGTAGATCTAGTCGTTGTTCGCTAGATAAATCTTCTAATAAGAAGAAATCTTCAAAATCACTTTCAGGATTAAAAGCCATCACAGTCACAATTTGTTGGGTGATTGCCGGATCATTTGTTGTCATTACTTCTTGGTGTAAACTTAGCGTTTGATTTACTTGTTCCTGGTTATTCAGTGTTTGAATAACTGCTTCACGTTCTTCCTGACTTGCATCCATATTTAAAGTGACGTAACCATCATAGGTTTTGATTTGTTGGAATTGATCTTGTGGTAAGTCTGAGATTGAATCACTTAGACCAAATCCCGTTACAATCAACATCGTACACCCAGCAACCCCAATGATCGTCATCAGATTACGGCCCTTATAGAGGAAGATGTTTCGCCAAGTAATTTTAGATTGGAAGCTCAACTTATGCCAAAAACCTTTGAATCGTTCTAAGAAAATGTGTTTACCATTTTTACCGGCTACAGCTTGTAACAATGGTGCTGTACGTTCACGCAAGGTCTTGCGTGTAGTGATGTAAGCTGGTAAAACAGTCGTCAGTAATGAAATCAATACTGCTAAGCTAATGTCCGTGATTTGCCATGTGTATATCATGCCAGGTAAAGCTACCGTATCCGCAAATGCCGTCACAATAATGTTAGGGAATAGATAATTGCCAATTGGAATCCCAATGACCATACCCAAAATGGCGGCAATGCTGGCGTACATCAAATACTTAATCTGAATGACGCGTGGTGAATAACCTAGTGCCTTATAGGTACCAATTTGTGTCCGTTGTTCCGTTACCATTCGTTGCATGTTGGTAAAGGAAACGAGGGCTGCAATCAGGAAGAAAATAACCGGAAAGGCTTGACCAATTGTTGACATATTGGCGGCATTATTTTCCCAAGCGGTATACCCATTCACACTCGAGCGGTCATTTATGTGATACACAGGTACTTCCAAGTCATCTACAGTCGATTGTGCTTCAGCAAGTTCAGATTCAGCAGACGAGAGCGATTCGCTAGCTTTGATACTTTCACTTTCATAGGTTTTGCGGGCTGAATCCACTTGGCTTTGAGCATCATCCAGAGATGCTGAGCCAGCTTCTAATTGTGCCACTACACTAGATAACCCGGCTTGTGCTAGCGTAACCCCCTCAGGTAATTGCGCTTCAACTTCACTTTGTTGACGATTTAAGGCATCCCGCCCCTCATCAATTTGTGATTGGCTACGGCTGATTTTGCTAGCTCCATCGGCCAATGCTTTTTGTGCACTATCAATCTCTGCCTGACCGCTTGAAATTGCTTCAGTAGCCTCGGTGACTGTTTCATCATAGACTGTTTGTGGTCGACCTTCAAACGCAGTTTCAATTTCCGCTTTCTTATCTGCAATCACTTCGTTGTATTCATCTGAATAAGCTGTTAAATTATCTGCTGCGGTGATGTCAATTGCGATACTAGTAAAGATATCACCCGTAATGACCTCTGGTGAAACAACAGCAAAACCATTTAGTTTCCCGTCCCCAATACTGGTCGCACCCCGTGAGATATTTGAAATTTGTAGTGGTGAATTCACGTAACCAACAATCGTAAAGGTTTCTTCAGAAAGGGCTGGCGCTTCTATATCTTCACTTTCTGTGACACCTAAATCGGATAAGCTAATCTCCTTACCAATGCCATAAATAGATTCATTGGTTTGCGCTAGTTGGCTATCCAAAGCGATTTCTGTCTTACTTTCTGGCAAACGACCCTCTGTCACTGCAAATTGATTGAGCTCACCGGATGCATTAAAGTTGGGATAAAAACGGACTAAATCCTCACTATCCGCAACCTGTCTATCGGCAAAGGCGTAAGCTTCATATTGGATACCATCTATATCATCCAAAATGGCCGTATCTTCACTAGTCAGACCCATGGTTGATTGAATCGACATGTCTTCTAAATTCACTTGTTGATAATACTTATCAGCAATAGCCATCATGTCTGGCGCCGCTGCTCGAATACCTACGAAGAAACCCGTACCCATGGCAATAATCAGTAATAGCGCTAAAAAACGTCCGATGGTATTCTTAATTTCACGAAAACCATCCAACCAAATTTTCTTATATTTCATTACATTCGCCCCCTTACCATTCAATCTCTTGAATTGGTGTTGGGTGCTCGTTTAATTCTTGGGAGGACACAGTACCATCATTAATTTTTATCACTCTGTCAGCCATTGGTGCAATCGCTTGGTTATGGGTAATTACGACGACAGTCGTTCCATGATCAGTGGTTAAATCTTGTAAGAAACCGAGTACTTTTTTCCCTGTTTCATAATCCAATGCCCCTGTTGGTTCATCACACAGTAAGAGTTTAGGGTTCTTCGCGATTGCACGTGCAATCGACACACGCTGCTGTTCCCCACCAGATAATTGTGCTGGGAAATTATTTTTACGTTTGGTAAGCCCCACACCTTCCAACGCTTCCGCTGCTGATAGGGAATCTTTAGAAATTTCTTCTGAGACTTCTACATTTTCTAGTGCTGTTAAATTGGGAATGAGATTATAATTTTGGAAAATAAAGCCAACCTCATCACGACGATAATTCGTCAGACCTTTTTCATCATAGCCGGCAATATTTTTATCAGCAACAATCACATCGCCTGACGTAACAGCATCCATTCCACCTAGAATATTCAGTAGTGTTGATTTCCCCGCGCCTGATGGTCCGAGAATCACAACAAACTCTCCTTCTTCAATTTCTAGGTTCACATGATCATTGGCTAAGATGGCTGTGTCACCTGAACCATATTGTTTCACGACATCCTTTAATTTGATATATGACATACATTTTTTCCTCTTTTCACTCATCTTAATATATATTTATCTACTATAACTATCATATACTATTTTAAAAAGGAAAGCCAAAAAGCCCCATCCGTCAATATTCTCAAGACTTGCATGAAGACGCCTTTGTGTCAAAAAATGATTTAATAACAACATTTTTGAACCCCATTTCATTTGTGTTTCGATATGCAAGGTGTATAATTAATTATATAGTATCCATTACTATATGCACTAAAATTAGGAGGTTTTTACAATGGCAATTGACGAAAAAGATTATGGTAAACAACCACATGTAACTAACATTGAAGAAACAACAATCAATAACGATAATTATCGTACGACAATTTGGACAGGCGAAAAATTACAAGTAACAGTAATGAATATCCTTCCTGGCGATGACATTGGCTTAGAAGTTCACCATGGTATCGATCAATTTATCCGTATCGAACAAGGTACAGGATTATGCCAAATTGGGGAAACTGAAGACAACTTAGACTTCGAAAAAGAAGTAAGTGCTGATGACGCAGTATTTGTTCCTGCTAACAAATGGCACAACATCACAAACAAAGGTGATGAACCATTGAAATTGTACACAATTTACGCAGGTCCCGACCACGTACCAGGAACAATCCACCCTACCCATGACGACGCACGTAACGATCCAAACGAACATTAATCATAATATATCCATTCAAAAAAGCTAGGACCTATGAAGTCCTAGCTTTTTTACATGCTGCATATTTCGTTTCAAAGGATAGCCCTTATGTTATGCTTTTTGGAAAATTTCTACTTTTAGGTAGTCACTTTCTGGGTTACCTTTAGGTGCAGGGAAATCTGCTGGTAAACTGAATGATTCTACAGGCACAAGATCCACATGTGCATCGTCCGAACCTTCACCAATTTGCTTGATAAAGTCTTCTCTTGACATGTTTGCTGCATTAGTAGAACTTACCAAGTAACCACCACGGTTTAAGATTGATAACGCATCAGCCACTAAGCTACGATAGTCTTTCGTTGCTTGGAAGGTATGTTTTTTGGTACGTGAGAATGAAGGCGGATCAAGAATCACAATATCAAAGCGTAAATCATGTGATTTAGCAAAGTCTAGGTAATTGAATACATCCATCACACGAACTTTATGTTGTTCACCAATTTCAAGACCATTCGCTTGGAATTGTTCTTCAGTCAATTGTTGGCTACGTTTGGCTACGTCAACACTCATGGTTTCAGTTGCACCACCTAAGGCAGCAGCCACTGAAAAGGCACCCGTGTATGAGAACATGTTTAAGACTGTTTTGCCTGGTGCAAGTTCAGATTGAATAAAGTTACGAACATTACGTTGGTCCAGGAAGATACCTGTCATCCAGCCATCATCAAGACGTACAACATAATTCACACCATTTTCTTGAACAGTTAATGTTTCTGGAATATCCCCAGCTAGAATTTCTGATTGTGGGAAATCTGCTTTACCATCTAAGTTAAAGCGATTTTTACCAACAATGCCCTTTAATTCAGGGAATACATTATTCAAGGCTTCTAAAATAATTTTACGGTAACGGTAGATACCTTCTGAATACCATTGAATTAAGGCATATCCAGCATACCAATCAATTGTGAAACCGCCAATACCATCACCTTCACCGTTGAAAATACGGAAAGCTGTTGTTGTATCATCGATTAATAAGCTTTGACGTTGGTTCTTAGCTTCTTGCAATTTTTCTTGCACAAATGCTAAATTATCCAACAAACCTGTATCCGCGTTTTGGTCTCTTGTTAAAATCCAACCAACACCTTTTTGTTGTTTGGCCATATAACCATAACCTAAGAATTCGTGGTCAATCCCAATAATTTCCACCAATTCACCTTCAGTAAATTGTGGTGGATTTACGAAGTCTTTTTCTGTTAATAAAATTTGGCCCTTCTTAACCTGGACTGTTGCCCATTTACGAAGTTCCTTCTTTGGTAATTGTGCGCTTTTTCTAGCCATTATTATTTCTTCTCCTCTTAAAATACATGTGTCCTATTTGTAATACATCATACATGAGATAACCCAAAATTACCCCAGCGCCATTAAAAATGACGTCATCTATATGGCTTACGCCGGTTTCTAAGTAAAATTGCATCGTTTCAATTGATAAGCTAAACATTAATCCCCAAAATAAAGTTTTGAAAAAAGCATGCTTCATTCTAAATATATAGGGCACCACAAGCCCAAATGGCATAAACCAAAGGACATTACCAAAGAAATTATACCAATATGAAAAGGTAGAACCTTTGGTTAACTTGATTGTATCAACTAATGGTACCCAATTTAATTCATCAAAAGATCGGTGCCAATTGAAACTGTCTTGCCACCACATCCAATCATAACGCAAGACCGTTAAATGGACTAATAAAATCATATATGTGACGAAGACAAATTTCACCAATTCGCGAAACCAATTGATTGTAAAATTGTCTTGCTTTCTCTTTTTGTAAATGAGATAGCTTGCTTGAATCACCAACAAAGCAATCATATATATAATTGTTTTGTCTAAACTAAAAATCGAGAGTTCCACCAAATGAAAGTTCAGGATGCGTCCATTCGATAGGTCTCTTAGCCACTCAAGGAGTGGTCCTAAAAAATACATACCTATTCAATCCTTTTGTTGAAGTTGAGCCAAGTATCTATACTTCACATGCTACTTGTCGAAACAAATATAGGGTCCTTGCCCCTATCATAAAAGCCTTTTACTCAACTTCTTCTTTTCCTTATTTTGCATCTGCTTGTTGTGCTAATAATTCGCGACTTAAGAAAACAAGCGTAAAGATCGTACCAACGCCCGCTTCACTTTCAACATGAATCGTAGCCTTATGTAGCTCAACCAATTGTTTCACAATGGAAAGGCCTAAACCTGATTCACCAAATTCATTGTTTTTTCGTGAAATATCGGCCTTATAAAATCTTTCCCAAATATTTTCTACTTGGTCTTTCGTCATGCCCATACCTGAATCTTTTATTTTAATATAAGTCTTCCCGTCTTGGAAGAGTGTACTCAAATATATTTCTCCATCATTGGTAAATTGTACCGCATTTTGCACAATATTAAAGATAATTTGATGGAATCTATCGTAATCGGCATAGACTGGTACATTATCCGGCACATCGACATCAAATACAGTATGTTTCGCTTTGGCGCTTTCCGTTAGTTGCAAGGCAATATCTCGTAAAACATCTCCAGCATTGAAATTGCTCTTCGATAAAACAATTTCATTAGAACGAATTTTTTCAATATCTAAGTTTTCATTTACTAGACGGTTCAAGCGATTCGCTTCCTTGTACATCAAGTCAACACTGCGATCAATCTTATCCTCAGGTAGTACCTTTTGGCGCAATCCTTCTAAGAGACCAATCATTGTTGTTAGCGGTGTCCGGATTTCATGTGCCACATCCATCATCAATTGACGTCGAATGTTTTCCTGACGGTCGATTTCAACTTCAGATTTCTCTAAGGATAGGGCCATCTGATTGAAATCCTCCGCTAAATCATCAAACTCATCAATGTTACTCACTTCTAAGCGTACCGAATAGTCGCCTTGCGCAGTTTGTTGGGTTGCCTCTCGCAAACGTCGGATACGTTTATTTTGATAACCCGCGATAAATACACTGAATAGTACCGCAATAATTAAGGCAATCGCAATGCCTTTCAACACATTCTGCATTAAGTTGTCGATGATCGCATCCGATTGACTGGATGGCACACCTAATACCAAATACCCCGCATAAGACTGGTCTTCAGCACTTGTCAGTGGCATGAAAATAGCTAGCGCATCGCCATTTTTCTCAGCAAAACCCATTTCAAAACTTTGTAAGCCTAGAGGTTTACCGTTCTGCAAATCTGCCAAAGCTTCATCAGATAGTTGATTTGTCGGAATTTCTTCAGCTTCTTCCGTTGGATACAGCAAATTATTATTCGCATCGAAATAAAATAATTTCATATTTGATGAAGATAACAAAGGCTCCATAGAAGCTAAGAAATCCGTCGTAATGGTCTGACCACCAACAAATTTGGCAATATCATTTAATTGCTGTTCCTGACGTAGTAATACTTGATCTCTTGAAAAAGAAAACAAGGTCACCCCCATCGCAGCAATGGTCACTGCGATCACAACGAGGAAACTAAGAATTTGTTGGTAGAAAAAGTTTAACTTCATATTTAAACACCAGTTTCGTCGAATTTATATCCTACTCCCCACACTGTTTGAATCAGCTGTGGACCATATTCTTCCATTTTTTGACGTAGTTTCTTGATATGTGCATCAACAGTACGTTCGTCTCCATAGAATGGATCTTCCCACAGTGTTGTCAATAAATGTTCTCGGGTAAATACTTGTTTCGGGTGACTTGCCAACAATTGTAAAATTTCAAATTCTTTTGGCGTTAGATGTTCAATCAATTGATCTTCAAAAAACGCTTCACGATTCTGGCTATTAATGCGTATAAATTTCGTTTCAATATCGTATTGGCTCGCATTTTCAACTTCACCATCTTTAGCAATTTCTTCTGTTAATTGGCTACGACGATACAAAGCGCGCATTCGTGCCATAAAAGTAATCGGATCAAATGGTTTGGTTACATAATCATCTGCGCCCAGACCTAGGCCTAGCACTTGTTCACTCTCTGCATCGCGGGCAGTCAACATGATGATAGGTACCAATTTATTTTGTTTACGAATATCCCGACAGATTTGAATACCGTCCTTACCCGGTAAGTTCAAATCTAAGATAATCATCTCAATCGCTGCTTCATTCGCCAAGTAGTACTGCCAACCTTCTTCTCCATCTTGGATAAAAGTTGCTTCCCAACCTTTTTGTTGCTCGAAAAACATGCTCATCATTTCAGCAACACTCTCATTGTCTTCAATCATTAAGATATTCATGCTCAATATCCTCCTAAACTTTTAGTTAGTTTCATAAATTAGTCATTTGAGTTCAAAGAAATCCGATGAAATACCATTATTATCTCTTTTATATTGTACCCTAAATTGGGCTAATCGCCGTCTAGTTTCTATTCAATTTAGTCATAATTTATAAAATAACACATGAATTTGAATTTTTTTCGCGGTTTTTGGGAAAATAAAACGTATATATTAAGTGGAGGGCGTAACCCTCTTGTTTCAAATACTAATAAGGAGGCTAAAATAATGAATCAAGTCCAATTAATTGGTCGTATCGCACGAGATGTTGAATTGACTGAAATATCTAACAACCGTCAAGTCATCAACAATGCCCTTGCCATCAACCGAAAAAGTAAAGATGGCATCGACTATGTTGACTTCATCCCTATTACCGCTTGGAACGGTACAGCTAAACTCATCCATACCTATATGCATAAGGGTGATGAATTAGCGATCGTTGGCCAATTGCGCATGCGACAATTTGAAACAAAACAAGGACAACATGTGTCAACAGTTGAAGTATTGGTTTCTGAAGTACAGTTTTTACGCAAGAAAATTGCTACAGATCAAGCCCGTACTCAAGAACAACAAATTTTGGATAACATCGAATCCTTAATCGTAGAATAAAATTTGCCCTATCACGCCTGACATAATCATTTTTCATTCTGCTAACTATTATTTTTGAACACCATTTACAAAACTTAAATTCTTACATACATAGTCTTACATTTTAATTCACTTCCTCAAACTGATTAAAATTTGGACAACATATGCCAGCAAATACAGTATCCTTATTTCATTAGATTATTCATGCATTTACCTCAAAAATGCTTGAGCGGCAATCCAATCGCCTATCTTCGGGTAGATGGCTATTTGTCGCCCATCTCATTCATATTTTTAAACCAGCCATTCGCATGATACATGTGCGAAGAAATACAAAAAACGTTGGCATTCAGCCTGATCAGCTAAATACCAACGTTTTTAATTGTCTAACGACTAACGACCGAACCTCTAAGTTGTTCAGCGTATTGGTTAATTTTACGTAATCTATGATTTACACCTGATTTTGAAATTGGTTCACCCTCAACGAGCTCCCCTAATTCTTTGATACTTGCTTCCGGATTTTCCAGACGTAAGAGTGCAATTTCTTGCAGCTTTTCTGGTAATTCACCTATACCAACCGTAGATTGAATTAATTCAATATTTTCTACTTGTTTAGAGGCAGCTGTAACCGTCTTATTCAAATTTGCATTCTCGCAATTGACAATACGGTTTACTGAATTTCTCATATCCCGCACAATTCGAATGTCTTCAAATTTTAACATTGAGGCTGTAGCCCCAATTAAGGCTAAGAAATCAGCAATTTGTTCTGATCCTTTTAGGTAGGCAATGTAACCCGACCGACGTTCAACTGAACGTGCATTTAGATTATATTTATTCATCATTGTTACTAAATCTTGACAGTGTTCTTCATATACTGAATAAATTTCCAAATGGTAGGAAGATTTTTCAGGATTATTGACCGAACCTCCAGCTAAGAATGCCCCACGTAAATAAGACCGACTTCGTTGATCATTTTGCATCATTTCCTCAGAAATATTGGGATTAATTACCAATTGATCTAGAATATGCATATCTTTTAGAATTTCTTCCACATGATTTTGCACACGCACGATGTAGATATTATTTTTCTTTAATTTCATTTTCTTCCGAACAACCAACTCACCATTGGTATGAAAAAATTCCTTCAACAGTGTGTAAATTCGTCGTGCAATGGCGGCATTTTCTGTCTGCACATTTAGGGTCAATTGGCCATTCATAATGGTAATCGAACCGTTCATGCGTAAAATTGCTGCTAATTCTGAACGCGCGTGCTCATAATCCACTGTTAGCTGGGTGAGTTCTTTCTTCACTTCTCCTGCGAACGAACCCATCAGCTCACCTCTTCCTGCTATTCTTTTATTTTGCTGTATTATTCATAACGTCTATAATTGAAGCCACTAGCTTGTCTTGGTTATGATACACACCTGATTTCTCGATGTTTAAAAAATCACACCCAATTACCTGTGCTTCTTCTTCCGCTAACCCTTTACGGTCGTGCGTAATTTGCACCAAGTAATCTTTCTCACTAGCATTCTCTAAAAACTCATATGGCACGGGGGTTTTATTCACCAAGACGGTATCAATTCCCTTTGCTCCTAAGTGTTCATTAATCACGCGCACATGGTCTGCATCAGAAAAATGTTCCGTCTCACCAAGTTGTGTCATGATATTACAAATATAGACAACTTTGGCGGGCGTGTCAAGAATTGCTTTTCGAATATCTTCAATTGCCACGTTAGGCAAAATAGAAGAGAAGAGGGATCCAGGTCCTAGAACGACAGTATCTGCTTGCATAATAGCCGATACCACTTCACGACCAGCCTGAGGTTGACGAGCTGGTTTTGTAGGGTCTTCATTTGCTAAACGTACTGTTACATGTTGAATTTGATCTGGATGGCTTACAACAGCTGTTTCGCCTCAATCATAGTGCCATCCGCAAAGTGCCCTTGTAAAATCAAGGGCTCTTCACATGCAGGCAATACTTTTCCATCGACTTCCATCATATAGGACAATAAACGAAGCGCTGAGAAAACATCGCCTCTCATTTCAGCTATAGCCGCAATAATAAGATTGCCGATTGCATGCCCTGAAAATTCTTTGTCTTCATCCCCAAAACGGTATTGGAAGATATCTTTATAGATATCCTTCATGTCAGATAAGGCAATCAAACAGTTACGAATATCTCCTGGTGGGATGGTATTCACAGCGTTTCTTAACGATCCACTCGAACCACCATCATCTGCGACAGTAACAATAGCAGTCACTTCACAATTTGCAGCTTTTAACCCTTCCAACAGAATGGGCAAGCCTGTCCCACCACCGATGACCGTTACTTTTGGTCGTCTTTTTGTAATTGGTGGTTTTTGATTTATCACGACCTATTCATCGACTCTTTTCTTTTCGTGCGATCACGATGGATAATATTGACCTTGAAGCCTTGGTCTTGAATATGGTGTGCCACACGTTCTGTTAACGCAACTGAACGGTGTTGTCCACCCGTACAACCAATCGTAATCGTCAAACTTGATTTACCCTCTTTTTCATATAATGGCAATTCAAAATCTAATAAATCAGTAAATTTACGATAGAATACTTCAGATTCTGGTTGCGACATCACATAGTCATACACTGGTGCATCAAGTCCTGTTAAAGGACGTAACTCATCGATATAGTGGGGATTTGGCAAGAAACGTACATCCATAACAATATCAGAATCGATTGGTAACCCGTATTTAAAACCAAACGACATCACATTCACCGTAAAGGTATCTGTGTCAGACGTTCTGAATTCCGCATTTAATTTATCGCGGAACTGACGTGGTGTTAAATTGGTGGTATCGATCACTAAAGATTTTGTACGAATGTCGCTTAGCAATTCTTTTTCGCGATGAATGGCTTCAAGTACAGAAACACCATCTGTTTGTAACGGATGAGAACGACGTGTTTCTTTATAACGTGAAACCAAGGCTTGTTCATCTGCTTCCAAGAAAATAATCGACATTTCAACAGTATTGGTATTATCCATACCTGCAATTTCATCCATCAATTCATCAAAGAATGAACGTGAACGTAAGTCAATCACTAAACAGATCTTACTAATCTTCCCTGTTTCTTTGATTAATTCCCAAAATTTCGGTAGTAATGAAGGGGGCATATTATCCACACAGAAATAACCCATGTCTTCAAAACTTTGTAGCGCTACTGTTTTACCAGCTCCACTCATCCCTGTAATAATGACTAATTTTAGTTGATCATTCAATTTGTTTTTTCCTCCTCATAGGGGAAACTGTCTTACCTAGAACGTTTAGGCAGTTAATTCATTTAACGCTGTTTGATAAGCCTCAACTTTGGCTTGTGTTGCTTCACTTGAATCTGCAACTGCACCAATATAGAATTTGATTTTTGGTTCAGTACCTGATGGTCTAACGGCAATCCATGTTTCATCTGCTAAATAATATTTCAATACGTTTGATTTTTCCATACCCATTGCTTCAGAACGGCCATCAGCGAATACACGGCTATCTTCAAGGTAATCTTCTGTTACCTCAACTTTTTGACCAGCAATTTCGCTTAAACCTTCACCACGAAGTTTGGCCAAAATCGCTTCAATCTTCGTTGTACCCTCTTGTCCTGGTAGGGTCACAGAAATCGTTTTCTCTTGGAAAGTACCAAATTCTTTGAATAAGTCTTGTAAACCGTCATAAGCTGTTTTACCTTGTTTCTTATAGAAAGCAGCTACTTCAGCTAATAGTAATGTTGCTTGCACAGCATCTTTATCACGAACGAAAGCTTTCACCAAATAACCGTAGCTCTCTTCAAAACCAAATAAGAATGATTTTGAATTGTCTTCTTCATAATTTTTGATTTGTTCTGCGATAAATTTAAATCCAGTCAACACATTCACCGTTTCAACGCCAAATGATTTAGCAATGGTTGTTGGCATTTCACTTGAAACGATTGATTTCAAAATTACGCCATTTTCAGGTAAATCACCAGCACTTTGTTTCGCTGTTAATAAGTAATGTGTCATCAAGGCTGCGATTTGGTTCCCTGTAATTACTTGGTAGTCACCATTTGGTAATTTTACAGCTGCCCCCATACGGTCTGCATCCGGGTCAGTTGCAATTAAAATATCCGCATCATTTTCTTTACCGTAACGTTCTGCATATTCAAAAGCCCCTGCTTCTTCTGGGTTTGGTGATTTAACCGTAGAGAAATTCGCATCTGCTTCTTTTTGTTCTGCAACGTAAGTCACGTTAGTGAAACCTGCATTTGCTAAGGCGTTTTCAACAAGCATTTGGCCTGTACCATGTAGCGGTGTATAAACGATAGATACTTGGTCTGCCATTTCATCGATTAAATCTTGGTCAACGATGACTGTTTGCAATAAGTCTAAGTATTTTTTATCGATATCTGCACCAATCATATTGATTAGGCCTTCAGCTTTTAGACTTGCTTCATCTCCAACTGCAACAGTTAACGGATTTTCTACAGCACGAACGTTGGCTGTTACTGCATCTGCATCAACTGGTGGCATTTGTCCACCATCTTCGCCATAGACTTTGTATCCATTGTAGTCAGCTGGATTATGACTTGCCGTAATCATGATACCGGCAAAGGCATTTAATTCACGAACAGCGTATGATAATTCTGGTGTTGGACGTAGTGATTCAAATACGTACGACTTAATTTGGTGTGCACCCAAAGTTTTAGCTGCTTCCATAGCGAATTCAGGAGACATGTGGCGAGAGTCATAAGCAATCGCTACACCGCGGTCTTTGGCTTCTTGACCGTAGTCTTCTACCAATTTAGCTAGCCCTTCAGTGGCTTGACGAATGGTATAAATATTCATACGGTTGATACCTGCACCTAACACGCCACGCATACCAGCAGTACCGAAACTTAATGGTTGATAAAATGCATCTTCCACCAATTTTTCGTCGCCTTCAATAGCTGCTAAATCTGCTTTTAAATCAGCATCTAGCGCATCAAAGTTTCTCCATTGTAAATAAGTTTCTTTCCAATCCATCATGTGGCCTCCCTTAAAATAAAGCGATAACATCTTTGCTCTTATTGTATCAAATATTATGAAAAAAGATAGACCAAAGCATAGGCGTATCTGAAAATTTATGGCATTGTCTTTAGACAAAAAGAGGGTAAACCCACATTGGTTCACCCTCTTTTCACTCTAGCTAATGACACTTAGTCATTTAAACTTTCGATATAATTATATGCTTCTTGTCCACCAATGGCACCATCACCAACAGCAGTTGAAATTTGACGTAATTTCTTTTGACGTACATCACCTACGGCAAAGATACCAGGAATACTTGTATGCATATCTTCATCCGTAATAATCCAACCTTCTTCGTCAGTAATGTTCAAGTCTCTGAAGGCTTCAGTATTTGGTAGTAAACCTACATAAATAAAGACGCCATCAGCTGGCACTTCTGTAACGACACCAGTCTTCACATTTTCCATTTCAAGGGTGGTTACTTTTTGTTCGTCACCTTTGATTGATTTCACGACTGTATCCCAAGTAAAGTCCACTTTGTCGTTAGACATTGCACGGTCTTGCAAGATTTTTTGAGCACGTAATTCATCACGACGGTGAACGATATTTACGTTCTTCCCAAATTGTGTTAAATAAGTACCTTCTTCAACTGCAGAGTCTCCACCACCGATAACTTTTACGTCTTTATCGCGGAAGAATGCCCCATCACAAACGGCACAGTAAGATACACCACGGCCAGCATATTGTTCTTCACCAGGTACCCCTAATTTACGGTGAACTGATCCTGTTGCAACAACTACAGCTTTTGCTTCGTATGTTTTCCCCATATCTGTTTGAATGGTATGGATACCTTCACCAGGCGTAATTGTTTTTACAGTACCAAATTCATGTGAAACACCAAATTGCATGGCACTTTCAAACATATCAGTTGCTAAATCTGGTCCTAAAATACTCTTAAATCCAGGGTAGTTTTCTACCTCTGCGGTATTCATTAGTTCCCCACCAGGAACACCTCGTTCAATTAATGCTACGGACAAATTGGCCCGTGATGCGTATAAGGCAGCGGTCATCCCCGCTGGTCCAGCACCTAGGACTACGACATCAAATTGTTTTGCTTCTTCTGCCAAAATGTACACATCCTTTCCTTTTATATATCGTTCAATTTTATTATCATCAACTATCATTTTACCATGTTTCAAGTGAAAAAGATTGTAACTCGCTCAAGCAAGTTACAATCTTTGATGGCTAATTTATTTTTTCAAAAAAGCTTACAGTTGATCCTCAATTGATAACAAATATTCTTTCAAGCCATTTTTCACACCAGGGTGTTGTAAGCCGTATTCAATACTTGTTTGCATGTAACCTAATTTGTTTCCAACATCGTAACGGCGACCTTTAAATTCATAAGCAAATACACGTTGCGTTTTGTTCAAACGGTCAATAGCATCCGTTAATTGAATTTCATTACCCGCACCTTCTTCTTGTGTTTCCAACAATTCGAAGATTTCAGGTGTTAATAAGTAACGACCGATAATCGCTAAGTTTGATGGTGCATCTTCTGGTTTTGGTTTTTCCACAAATTGACGCACATTATAAATACTTTCATTGAATTGTGCTTCTGGATCGATCACACCATATTTATCTGTATCTTCGTGTGGCACAGGCATTACCGCAATATTAGATGCATGTGTTAATTCGTATGCATCAATTAATTGTTTCGTTAGCGGCACTTCATCCACCATCAAGTCATCACCAAGCATTACAACAAATGGTTCATCACCAACAAAGGCTTTCGCTTGTAATACCGCGTCTCCTAGTCCTTTTGGATAAGATTGGCGTTTGAAGAATAAGTTCAAACCAACCGTTTCGCCAATAATTTCAAGTAAATCGTCGCGTCCCTTGTCTGCTAAGTTAGATTCTAATTCCACATTTGAGTCAAAGTGGTCTTCAATTGGTCGTTTGCTCTTACCAGTAATGATTAAAATATCTTCAATCCCAGATGCAATCGCTTCTTCCACGATAAATTGAATAGTTGGTTTGTCCACAATTGGTAGCATTTCTTTGGCCATCGCTTTTGTTGCAGGTAAGAATCGTGTACCAAGACCCGCTGCAGGGATAATTGCTTTACGTACTTTTGTCATGTTTACATCCTCCAGTTTTATGTATATCGTGTTTTAAAATAAATCTGCTAAATTATCTTCGAATTGTAATTCACCCTTACGTTCACGTGTCATCAATGCGGTCACGACCTCTTGAATACTTAAACCTTCTTTGATGACCATGTAAACGCCTTGGGTAATCGGCATATCAACGCCCTTTTCTTGCGCTAGTTCATAAGCAGAAATAGCTGTGGCTAATCCCTCTACAACCATCCCCATGTGTGCTTCGACTTCAGCTACTGACTGACCTTGGCCAATTTGTTGACCTGCCCGCCAATTTCTAGAATGGACACTTGTTGCTGTGACAACTAGGTCACCCAAACCAGATAAGCCCATAAAGGTCAAAGGGTTTGCCCCCATCGTTACACCTAAGCGTGTGATTTCTGCTAAACCTCTTGTTAGTAACGCGGCCTTAGCATTGTCACCAAAACCTGCACCAACCAGTGCACCCGCTCCTAGGGCAATAATATTTTTCAGGGAACCGCCAAGTTCTACGCCAATAATATCAGGATTTGTATACACTCGGAAGTAGTCATTCATAAATACTTCTTGCACAAAATCACGCGCCCCTTGGTCGGTACTCGCAGCTGTGATGGCTGTAATATCATGTTGTGCTACCTCTTCTGCGTGACTTGGACCGGATAACACTACCACTTTTGCTTGTCCTAGAGGTGTAAATACCTCCTCTAAAATTTGAGAAATGCGTAGGTGACTACCCTGTTCAAGTCCTTTTGAAGCATGCATCAAAATCGGTAATCCTTGTTTACTTTGTAAAATCGTAGCAACCTGAGATGCGACTTGTCTGATTGCCTTAGTAGGCACTACAAAATTGATTAATTCAGCACCCTCAAGCGCAAGGTTTAAATCACTGGTAATGCGAATATTTTTGGGTAGTTGTAATTCTGGTAGATAGCGTGCGTTCTTACCTGTTGCTATCATTTCATTTGCTTGGTCTAAATGGTGGGTCCACAAACTTACATCGTGACCATTTTCCGCTAAGACCATTGCCAAAGCTGTACCCCATGAACCTGCACCGAGTACGGCAATTTTTCTGGCTGTCATGCAACCGCTCCTTTATGCTTTGTCTGATTGACCAGCACTTGCTTGATAAGCTGGTCCATTGTGTTCACTATAGTAATCGTAATGTTTGTCATTTAAACGACGTGACATAAAAATGAAAATACCTGCAATGAATAATAAGCCGGCTAATACTTGGCTGACACGGAAAGGTCCAAACATTAATGAGTCGGTACGCAATCCTTCGATAAAGAAACGACCGAATGAATACCAGATAAGATATAGCAGGGTCGTTTCTCCAATACGCAAGGTTTCTTTACGCGAACGTAGGAAGAGGATAACGGCTACACCAATGAAATTCCATACAGATTCATATAGGAAAGTCGGTTGGTAATACACGCCATCAATATTCATCCCCTCAACAATAAAGTTAGGCAGATGTAAGGTATCACGTAAAAATGATTCCGCGACTTCACCACCGTGGGCCTCTTGGTTGACAAAATTTCCCCAACGGCCGATGCCTTGAGCAAGTAATAGATACGGGGCTACGGTATCGGTTACAAAAAGTGGATCCATTTTCTTGGATTTAGAGTAAAGGTAAAGTGTCAAACCACCAGCGATAACCCCACCATAAATGGCAATACCACCGTTCCAAATTTGTAAAATTTCACCTGGGTTTTGTAGATAATAATCTAGTTCAAAGAGTACGTAATAAATACGTGCACCAATAAAACCAATCAAGATGGACCACATGCCCGCATCTAAGATAAATTCTTCATCCCAACCCTTACGCCGGAAATCTCTAGATGCTAGTGTTAAAGCAATTAGAATAGCAGCGCCAATAAAAATACCATACCAGCGAATGGGCCATCCAAATATGCTAAAGGCCACTGGAT
Source organism: Aerococcus sp. 1KP-2016 (assembly GCF_002252085.1). GTDB lineage: Bacteria > Bacillota > Bacilli > Lactobacillales > Aerococcaceae > Aerococcus. The sequence goes on along the minus strand of NZ_NEEY01000010.1, from coordinate 11,455 downwards.
CAATTGCAGCAATATTCATCATCAATTTATTTCTCCTCTAATTTGTGTTGTTATTAATCAATCTTGTTAAGCGCTCATTAAACATCTTAGCGGCATCAAAGCCATAGATTTGGCTCTAAAATTGATTGCTGCTACTTCAATAATGCTGGAAATATTTCGCCCAGTTTGAACTGGAATCGCAATTTTTGGAATATCTACATCCAAAATTCGCTCTCGCTCTTCAGCCGTACCTAAACGGTCAAAAGTAGAATCTTTCTTCAATTCACGTAAATCGATAATTAGGTTAAGCTGTTGTTCTTTACGTACTGCACCCGCCCCGTATAAAGTCATTACATCAATGATACCTAAACCGCGGACTTCCATCACATTCCGTAAAATTTCCGGCGCTTCACCCATGATTGTTGTATCATCTCGTTGATAGAAATCAACTCGGTCATCTGCTACCAAACGGTGACCGCCCTTTACTAATTCCAAGGCTGTTTCAGATTTACCTACGCCAGAATGTCCTGTAATTAAGATCCCTAAACCGTAGACATCAATGAAAACACCATGTTTAGAAATACGTTCCGCTAACAATGAGTGTAGATATTCTGTTAAATTACTAGATAGACGTGTCGTAGTAGTTGTTGAACTTAGGACAGGAATATGGTTTTCAGCTGCCGCTTGTAAGACCTCATATTCAGGCTCTTGCCCTCTTGAAAAAATAAATAATGGTGTATCATCGCGTGCTAAACGACGCGTAATTAATAAACGTTCATCACTTGTCATCTTACTAAGATAAGTGAATTCCGCTCGGCCAAATAATTGGACACGTTCGGATGGGTAGTAGTTAAAATACCCAGTAATCTCCAAACCAGGTCTGGAAATGTCACTGGTAACAATTTCTCTATCTAAATACTCACCACCAGATACGATTTTAAAATCAAATTGGTCTACAAGGTCTTTTACGGTTACCTTTGTCATACTCGAGTTCCTTTCTTGACGTCACTTTGTAATCATTTTACCATATTCAATACATATGGACAGTTGGATTGTCTAAAATATTGCGAAAAACAATCCACCCCCCAATATAGCGCTGAAAAACAAAAAAGAGGCTGAGACAAAATTAAAATCATAGATTTTTCGTCCTTACAGTGTACATTCCTTGTGAGCCATGGGACTATTGAAAACCAAGGTCTTTCAATTTGAAATCGAGCCAAGGTCTCGATTTCATCATCTTTCACGGCTAAAGAACTACACTTTCAATCCTTTAACCTGTGCCCATGATATATTTAATTTATAAGAATTTTTTCAAAGTAAAAGGCGTACACAACTCTTATAAAGAATTGTGTACGCCTTTTTAGAGGCCTTTTGTCCCAGCCTCTTTTAAAAATTGACTCGCTTAACGTGATTCATTGATGAATTGTTCAAAGAACCAGTGGTACATCCCAAACAGAAATGCCGCGATGATGGCATAAATGAAACTGCTGAATACAAAGGATGATGGGAAGAATAAACCTACAATTGCAAACATCAACCCATTCACGACTAAACGGAATAATCCGAACGTTAAAATATTCAATGGTAATGCTAGTAGGTTCACAATAGGACGAATGATTGAATTAACAATACTCAATACGATTGCCACCAAGATTGCTGACCAAAAATCAGCTACGTACACATTCGGTGCCAATAACCAAGAAATCGCCATCAACCCTAAAGCATCAATAAGTGTTGCTAATATAAATCGTCTCATAATTAGAAATCACGCCAACTTTCTTCCTCGTCTGGAGTATCATTTGTTTTAGTTTTTTTATTATAGTGGATATCTTCTGAATCATCAACCGGTTTCGTTTGACGCACCTGTGGATCACCCTCACCAGTCACATGATGATTGGCACTAGCCCGTGGCATAATCAAGGCTAAAATAACATAAGCCAAAATACCTGCACCACCGGAAATACTGATGACCACAAAAAGTACTCGGATAATGGTCGGATCAATGTCAAAATATTCTGCAATCCCTGCACATACACCGTCAACCATGATGTTACTGTTAGATTTAGTCAATGTTTTTGCCATGTTTACGTCCTCCTATTTTGACGGCATCAGGAATGCCAAAATTATATACAGAATGAACACTGGAAACTGGGTTAAACTAATCAGTACCGCTATGATACGGACTAAGTTGCCTGACACATTAAAATATTCACCAATACCACCACAAACACCGAATAGCCATTTATCATTTACTGATTTTTTTAATTTACCTGTCACGATTATGCATCTCCTTTGCGACGGTTTGCATCATCTTTCACCTGAATATTACCATGCATTGTCTTTAAATTCACTCGATATGGTTTTTCACCAACAACTTCATGATAGAAGACTTTTTCTTTATTCCATTGGTCATTTGCTTGTGTTTGGCTCTTCAAATGCTCACTGCGGAACATAATCTCGCCCTGCATTGTTTGCGCAACCCCATCAACAGCTGTGGCAGTCGGCATATTCAATTTAATATTACCGTTTTTCGTATCCACTTGAGCGCGGACTAGCGGTGTTTCAAACATGGTTACAACAATATCCCCCTTTAGTGTGTTCATTAAGATATTTTCAACATGCCCCTTAAGGCGTTGGTGTCCATTCAATGATTTTGCCACTAAATCTAAGGCGGTGACATTATCTAATACCACTTGGCCGTTTTTCGTGTCTACTTCAATCATCGAAGCAGTAAAATCGGTCAATCGAATTTCACCGTCCACAGTTTGAATATAGACGTCGTTGGTATCCACCTTTGTGACATTAACCGGACCCGAAATGGTTCTCAGTTTTAGATAGTCTAGACGTTCATTTGGCACTTGCAACACAATGTCTGATTGGATGAAACGGGAAATCATGTTTAAGGTTAAAGCTCCTTCAACAAAATTCAAATCCACACGTTTTTCAAAAGCCGCTTTGGCATCTTCCTCTTCAAAATCACCATATAATTTACCGGTAACCGTCATTTTACTTGTTGGTTGATCCCAACCAATCAAGGTTACTTTACCATTTGCAATTTGAATATCCACCATTGATAGTGGCGTTTCAAAATCATAGCTAGCTTCAAACTGATGTGTGATTAATTTGGGTACTGGAATAGGACCGCTACCTTTTTCAAATTTCACTGTTTTATTGAATTTTTCTTGCACTTGGTCAATAACTGTACGGGTTTTATTGAATAAGTCACTCATGATATCTTTGTAATCATAATCATTCGTTTGACGAGATGAGTCAGTTTCTTCGCTTTGATTAGTAGTATCCCCATCAGCTGTGTTGTTTTCGACTGTAGGATTTTCTAAATCGATTGTAGCTATCTCCGATTTTACTTGTTCAATTTGTTCAGATAATTGATTAATTTCTTCAGTTAAACGGTCAATTTGGATATTGCTCGCCTGTGTTTTTTCAACACTATTTTCAAGCTGATTACGTTTAGTTAATTTAGCTGCAAGACTCGCTTCCAAGTCTTTTTGAATGGCTACTTTTTGGTCACGACCGCTATAGTCAGGTTGACTCGCTTCTTTTTCAGCTGACCATTCAGCGTAGAAATCATCTAAGACATCTTTCTCAGCTTCTTGATCTGCCACCGTTTTTTCGGTACTTTGTTTTGCTCTATTTTCTAATAAGATAATCGCTTCTTCATTGGTTAACATGCCGTCTTTTACAAGTTTTAAAATGCGTTCTTTATCGTTTGACATAATGACAACCTCCTAGTTGTTTTGTACTTCCCTTGATAGCTATATTGTGCTATTTTGCAGAGTACTTGTCATAGGTCTATAGCCCTAATTTCGCATTTACTTGTTTTTAGACATTTATATTAGACCAGTGAATCTAGCCATAGCGCCTTGGTCACCTTTATCTACCTGAAGATGGACTGGAATTTGTTGTTTCAATTCTTCCACATGGGAAATAATGCCAATAATACGACCACTCGCTTGTTGCAAGTCGGTTAAGGTTTCAATTGCTTGTTGCAAGGATTCTTGATCAAGCGTACCAAATCCTTCATCAACGAATAAGGTCCCAATCTCAATACCACCCGCCTCATTTTGAATCACATCTGAAAGGCCTACTGCTAAAGCTAAGGCTGCTTTAAAACTTTCGCCGCCGGACAATGATTGAACGCTTCGTTCTGCTCCTGCTTGAAAATCGAATACATTTAAATCAAGGCCCTTAGCACCGTTACCACCTTTACCTTCAACATTTCGTTTGAAGACATAACGTTTTTGTGTCATTTCTAATAGGCGTTCATTAGCAAAAGACAAAATTTCATCGAAGTACAAGCCAAGGATATACCGCTCAAAAGAGATATTGCCGTACTCATTCACCTTACCGTTAGCGACTTGATTTAGGCGTTCTAATTCACCAAAGTGTTGCCCTTTTTCCTGATATGCCTGTAAATTTTGCTTGAATTGCGTAAGACTTTGGCTCAGCTGTGCCCGAATACCTATTACCGCATCTTTTTCTGCCTTCACTTGAGTTAAGTATGCTTCGATTTCGACCACCTGTGCTTGATAATTGGCTTTTGTATCATCAATAGAGGCGGCAGACATGGCTGTTTGATTATTGGCAAAATCATTTTGATAAAGATAGGCATCTTGATCAAATTTCTTAATTTGACCTTCTATTGCTGGCCAATCTCTGTTCGATTCATGAATTTCAATTACTTCTTCAAGGGTAAATTTGGCTTGGCTAAGCAACTCATTTAATGTTGTTTCCTCTTGCGTGATTTGTTGCAACGTTTGTTTCATTTGCGCCTGGAAATTCACTTTTTGCGTTTCTAATTTGGTTAATTCATTCTTTACAGCGTTCAGATTATCCGTCAGATTTTTCTCTGATTTCGTTGTACGCTCTAAAACAACACTTTTCTCGTCATATTGGGCCGTAACTTCGTCTAATGATGCCCCAATTAATTGACCCCTAGTTTGCTGAATTTCTACCTCTGTCGTTTGAATACTTTCTTGGTTGCTAGCAATTTGGCCTTTCACACCTGAAAGTGATATTTGCATATTTTGAAGGTAGGTCGTGGCATCCGTTAACGCTTTTTGACAGGCACTTAATGCTTCTTCCAACTTGGTTTTTTCTGCTTTCTTCGCAGCATAATGACTTTGTTCACTTGCTAACATCTGCTCATACACCGCTTGCATTTTTGCGAAAACATTTAATTTTGTTGCATTGTCAGTGTATTGTTTGTTGAATTGCTTCATATTGTCTAAATGTTTGGCTTCTTGTATATACTTAAAAAACAATTCGTCAAATTGGACTTGTTGCAATTTCATATGTTCCTCAGTAACCGTACTTTTTTGGTAATACGCTTGCGCTTCAGTTAATTTGGCATTAACCATATCCTTAGTAACTTCAGCATACTTTACAACTGCAGGGGATGGATGATTTAGACTACCACATACCATACAAGCTTGACCTTCTGTTAGTTTTTGTGCCAACTCACCGGCAATATTATGGTTATATTGATTTGATAGCACCCTACTTTCTTCAGTAGCCTGTACATATTGCCCATATTCTTCTTGACGCTTTTGCCAATCCGCCACAATCATAGCATGTAGTTTTTCTAATTGCTTGCTATCGTTTGTCATCGTATCTACATATCGCTGCGTGACTGCTAAGTCTTTTTCAAGATCGCTTAAATCAGTAACTTGCGCCAATTTTGTTTGTTTCTCTGCTAGGTCAGTTTGTATATTGGCTAGGTCATTCTTTTGGTAGCTTTCAATTTGATTTGTTAAAGTTACCTCTTGTGCAAGTAAAACTTGGTTAGCTGTTTGTTTGGTTTGCAAGCTATTTACATCATCGAGATATCTTTGCCATTTCGTCTTAGCAACCGCCAAATTTTGAAGATCTTTACGCAATTGAGGAACCTGGTCAATGAATGGTTTTAAGGACCTATATTCCTGTTCAATTTCCGCTTTCTGAACTGATACCTTGCTATATTCTTTTTCATTCTCTTTTAGCTGTTGCTCGATCATATTTTTGCTCGCACTTAAGTTGACCACTTGTTTATGCACTTGATAGCTGTCGGTGCTCTCCCGATATTTTTCATAGGTGCTTCGTAAGGCTTGAATCTCAGGTTCACGCGCCGTCAACGCTTGCTTACGAACGGCTAAGTTCTCAGCAGCATCTAGTAGTGCGATTTTTTCATTCGTGGCCCGCAATTTATTGTCTGTGTGCGTCATTTTATCATCTAGCTGGTCAATTTTTTGATTGAAAAAGGCTAATTTATTTTGTGCCCAGTCAGCTAATGCGGTATGGTTTCCTAGCGTAATGGCTTGTTCAACCCATTCCTTTTCACTTACAAGCTGGGTTACGTCCTGATTTTCATCCTTATTTTCATCCATATCTGCTGATAATGTATCTGCTACTTCAATTGATACATCTTGATCTGTAAATTGTAAGAAACTTTGACTACCTGCATCTACTTGTTTTTTCAAGACGCCCACTTCTTGAACCGCTTCTTTATATTTTTCTGCAATAGTCGTTTGGAACTTCTCAATATACCCCGTATGGAAGATACTACGTAAAATGGTTTCCTTGTCTCCTGAATTTGATTCAAGTAATTTTTTAAACTCACCCTGTGGAAGCATGACGATTTGTCGGAATTGATCAACGGTTAAGCCTAAAATTTCCTGGATTTTACCATCTACCTCTGTTGTTTTCGTATAGACAAAATCCTCACCTTCAAGAGAAACTTCTGCCCCTTGTTCTGAAATTTTCTTGCCTCTCTTTTGTGGTCGACGTTGTTTAGGAATGCGTTTAATCGTATAAACTTTCCCGTGAATTTCAAAAACTAAAGATACATAGGCAACTGTTTCATCATCGGCTAATTGAGATTTTAATTCATTCACATTTCGCGAAGAGCCAGAGGTTTTACCGTACAAAGCATATACAATTGCATCAAAAATCGTTGTTTTCCCTGCACCTGTTGGCCCTGTAATTAAGAATAAATGTCGATTGTTTAAATTAGTAAAATTCAGTGTTACCTTTTCTTTGTATGGGCCGAATGCCTGGATTTCAAGTTCTAAGGGTCTCATATTAATCCTCCTCTAAAATCGCTTTAAAAGCATCTTGGACGATAGTCGTTTGGTATTCTGACAAATCAAGTGAGGTATTTGCCGCATAGAAATCACCAAACTGGTCCCATACCGGTTTTTCCTGAAACACTTTCCGTTTTGTCGTATGATTGATTGTTTGCTCATTCTTCAATGCTGTATATTCTAAGCTCATGGCATTTGGATACCGTTGTTTCAACCGATTCATGGCCTCATGTTGTGTATAATCATCGGTTAATTCAAAGAAAATATAATCATCAGAATGACCAACTAGGATATCATCAAATTGCCCACGAACGACACGCATATCAATTTTGGGTAACAAATCATGCTTCGTCACTTCTATGCTGTCAGTCGCCTTATCCAAATCGATTTCTAAGAAACCTTTATGATGATTCACTTCAGATTTAGAAAACTTCAATGGTGAACCTGAATAGCGAATGCGTTCAGATCCCACTTTTTGACTGCCATGTAAATGCCCCAAGGCAACATAATCAAACCCTTCAAATACCTTGGTAGGTACATATTCACTCGTTCCAATACTTAACGGACGTTCAGATTTTGATTTTTCTAAATCTTCGCCAGGAGTATCCATACTACTGGCAGTGACATAACCATGATAGAGCACGATGTTTAAGCGGCTTTCATCCCATTGATTTTTGATAGCCTGCACTTGCACTCGTGTTGCATCTTCAATACTATGGATAGTTTCATCGGGATAAATACGTTTAAGGCTCAAATGATCACTAAAAGGCAAGAGATAAATATCTGCTTCCGTAGTCGAAACTTTAGCGATTTCATGCGTCGGTAACCCAACCATATATAAGCCCTGGCTAGCTAAAATATCATTCGCATAGGCAACACGTTCGCCTGCATCATGATTACCAGAGATGATGCAAATGGGACAATCTAATTCACGGGTCATACGTGTCAATATACGGTTGGCTAATTGAACGGCATCACGACTTGGCAAAGTTCTGTCATATAAATCACCAGCCATAATTACCAAATCAGGCGCTAATGCGACTGTTTGATTCAACCAGTCATCTAAAATAGCTGCTTGATCTTCAATTAAGGGATGTTCATTTACGATTTTGCCAATATGCCAATCTGCTGTATGTATTATTTTCACGTAATCACCCTACTTTCTATTTTTACTGCTAGCTAAAAACACTATGAGTGTAATGTTATGTTCACATCTCATAGTGCTCTGCTTTCATCTGTCCGACAATTTTATTTCTTTAGTAATGGTTTTAAATATTTACCTGTATAAGATGCTTTCACTTTAGCAATTTCTTCAGGGGTACCAGTAGCAACAACAGTACCACCGTTGGCGCCACCTTCTGGTCCAATATCAATGACATAATCCGCTGTTTTGATCACATCTAGATTATGCTCAATAACAACTACGGTGTTTCCTGCATCAACAAGTCGTTGAATCACACAAATCAAACGTTTGATATCTTCAGAATGTAACCCTGTTGTTGGTTCATCTAATACATACAAGGTATTGCCTGTTGCAACTCTTTGCAATTCTGAAGCTAATTTCATACGTTGGGCTTCCCCACCAGATAGAGATGGCGCTGGTTGACCTAAGGTAACGTAGCCTAATCCTACATCAACAATTGCCTGTAGTTTACGACGGATTTTTGGTACAGCTGCGAAGAATTCAACCGCTTCCTCTACACGCATATCTAATACTTCGGCAATATTTTTGCCTTTGTATTTCACTTGTAATGTTTCTGCGTTATAACGAGTACCATGACATACTTCACATGGCACATATACATCCGGAAGGAAATGCATTTCCACTTTCAGAATACCATCACCCTTACAAGCTTCACAACGGCCACCTTTAACGTTAAATGAGAAGCGTCCTTTACTATATCCACGTACCTTTGCTTCGTTTGTTTGCGCAAATAAATCACGGATATCATCAAACACAGAGGTATAGGTGGCTGGATTTGAACGAGGCGTACGCCCAATTGGACTTTGATCAATATCGATGACTTTATCCAATGATTCATAACCTGTAATCTCTTCAACTGCGCCATGTGGTGTTTTTGCACGGTTTAGTTGATGAATCAGATATTTCTTCATGACCTCATTAATTAATGAAGATTTACCCGAACCCGAAACGCCACTCACCACATTCAGACGACCAATTGGAATATCCACATCTACATTTTTCAAGTTGTTTTCACTTGCGCCCTTGATATGGATAGCACCCTTATCTTCAGTTCGACGTTTTTCTGGTAGAGGAATTTTTCGAATACCTTTTAAATATTGTCCTGTGATAGAATCTTCGTTATTTGCTACTTCTTCTGGTGTACCAGCTGCAACAACTTGTCCACCAAATTCACCTGCACCAGGGCCCATATCAATTAAATAATCTGCTTCTCGCATTGTTTCTTCATCATGTTCTACTACGATTAGGGTGTTGCCTAAATCACGCATACGTTTCAACGATTTAATTAAACGATCATTATCACGTTGATGTAAGCCGATTGATGGTTCATCTAGGACATACATAATGCCTGATAGGTTTGACCCAATTTGGGTTGCCAACCGTATACGTTGTGCTTCACCACCGGATAGGGTACCAGCAGAACGGTCTAAAGTTAGATAATCCAATCCAACCTCTTGTAGAAAATTCAATCGTGAGCCGATTTCACGCATAATTGGTTTGGCAATTGTATTATTTTGATCTGTCATATCTAAACCGTTAAAGAAATCAACGGTATCTACAATCGCTTTATGTGTGATTTCTGCAATATCTTGCCCGCCAACTTTTACAGATAGGGCTTGACGATTTAGTCGTTTACCATGACATACCTGACATTCTAATTCTGTCATATATTGCCCCATAGCTTCTCGCATGGCTTTCGATTGACTAGATTGGAAACGACGACGCACGTTTGGAATAACGCCTTCAAACACGCGCATTTTATCTTGAACTGAACCAAATTCATTTTCAAAATGGAAATGGAACTCTTTGTCTCCAGACCCATATAAAATAAGATCTTGTTGTGCTTGCGTCAATTCTTTAAAGGGTACATCCATAGGGATATCAAAAGCCTCAGCAGCTTGTTTTAAAATTGTTGGGTAGTAAGCAGAACCTTTTGAATTCCAAGGCTGGATAGCCCCTTCTTCAAGACTCTTACTTTTATCAGGGACAATTAGGTTAGGATCAGCTTCTATTTTTGCACCTAATCCGCTACACTCTTCACACGCGCCATAAGGTGCATTGAATGAAAATAGTCGAGGTTCTAATTCACCTACGGTAAAGCCACAATGTGGACAAGAATAATGTTCTGAGAATAAAATTTCATCCCCATCGATTAAATCACATACCGCGTAACCATCAGCTAAACGCAAAGCGGCTTCAAGTGAATCGGCTAAACGAGAACGGATGCCCTCTTTAATCACCAAACGGTCAATGACGATATCAATTTGATGTTTCTTATTTTTATCTAATTCAGGCGTATCATCGATGTCATAAATTTCACCATCGATACGCACGCGGACATACCCTTGTTTTTGAACACCCTCAATAATTTTTTTATGTTGCCCTTTTTTTCCATAAACAATTGGTGATAAGATTTGAATCTTTGTACGTTCTGGTAGCGCCAAGATACGATCAATCATCTGATCTAAAGATTCGCTCGTAATTTCAGTTCCATCATTTGGACAAATGGGTTGTCCAACGCGCGCATACAGTAGACGCAAATAATCATTGACTTCTGTAATCGTTCCTACTGTTGAACGTGGATTTCGACTAGTTGTTTTTTGGTCGATAGAAATAGCCGGACTCAATCCCTCAATACTATCTACATCTGGTTTTTCTGTATTTCCTAAAAATTGACGTGCGAACGCAGAAAGACTTTCTACATAACGACGTTGGCCTTCAGCATATAAGGTATCAAATGCCAAGGTAGATTTTCCTGATCCAGACAAACCTGTCACAACGACCATTTGATCTCGGGGAATATCAATATCGATATTTTTTAAATTGTGGGAACGTGCGCCTCTAACTTTAATCAAATCTCTCACTCATGCCACTCCTTACACTATTTTCTTAGTAATTGGAACTTTGTTACTTCATCTATTTATTATGACATATTTTCTAAAAAGTCACATTAAATCGTTCATTTTCACCTCTTATTTTATCAAACGTATGTTCGATTTGCAATGTTAACACCATCTACGCAACAATTTTATTATCTTGTTCACAAAAAAAGTCATCGACAATTGTGGGTCTCCGACTTTTGGTGTGGATGAGAAATCATTCAAACCTATTTTGTATAAAAATACAAAAAGACATATGAATATTTCCTATGCTAAAATTTAAGCGTCTAAACCAAAATTAGAAAGGAAATTCA
>NZ_NEEY01000108.1 GCF_002252085.1 Aerococcus sp. 1KP-2016 | reverse complement strand
AGAGACTACAAGCTGCACCTTATAAATTGTACGACAAAGATAACACGAACGAGTAATTATTATTTATAAGAACTTAATGCATCGCAACAAGCGTAAATACAATTTACACAAGATTATGGACTTGACACTTATTCACCCAGATAAGTCACTTTCTCGCTCTAGTAGTGACTTATATACTCAGATAAGTCACAAGATCATCATGTAGTGACTTATTCACCCAGATAAGTCACACCTCCACCATTACAGTGACTTATTTTCCCTAAATAAGTCACGCCATCAATATCACATACCAATATAAAAATTGGACACCCTTGCATAAACAAAATATTACTTTAGACAGTTTCAAAAGGTAAGAAGGCCCCGCCTTCTTTACATTTCAATTACTACGCTTTAAACACTATCCATCACATTCAACTGACAATGTTCCATTCATTATTGAATCAAAAAAGAGGCTGGGACAAAAGGTCTCTCAAAAAAATACACTCCCAAAACTATGAACTTTTTTGTTCAGTAGTGGGCGTGTATTTTTCTATATCTTTATAAAAATAAACGAAAGTGGGACTACTTTTTTCGCA
>NZ_NEEY01000109.1 GCF_002252085.1 Aerococcus sp. 1KP-2016 | reverse complement strand
TTTTTTTATAGCATATATGCCCATATTTGATAGATTTTATTATTTATAAAGTACGACCCGTCATTTAATAATATTCGTCATTTATTTATCATATGAAATTCTATGCTATAAAATTTCGCATTATTTTCTAGTATTTGGAATTATTCTATAATTCCCTCGTTCATAATACAGGAAAAGCGGTTGGAACCATTTGTCCCAACCGCTTTTGCGCACATCCTATAGTTGAGTTCGCTTGGGTAAACAGGTCTCCACTTCAGAAATATTTGCAGCGAGTTGCACTCGCTACTGCATATTCGAATCGAGTTCCAAAAGGTAATCCAATGGCACTTCAGATTAGTTCGCTCCACTCGTTGAGTGTCTCATCACTAATCTTCCAGTGTCTTGGATTAAACCACCTTTTGTCACATCTTAAACTCCAGTGCTATCTGTCTAAACGCCCGCGCTCACATCCTGTGAAGTTGAGTTCGAAAAAGCAACCCCCTTCCTGCTTCAGATGAATTAGTCGATGACTACCGTCATCACCTTCATTCATCTTCCACCAGTTG
>NZ_NEEY01000107.1 GCF_002252085.1 Aerococcus sp. 1KP-2016 | reverse complement strand
TAGCCGTGGGCTACTATCTTCGTTATAACCTTAGCTATCGTGAAGTTCAAGAAATCTTATATGATCGTGGCATTAACGTTTCTCATACGACGATTTATCGTTGGGTGCAAGAATATGGCAAACTACTCTATCAAATTTGGAAAAAGAAAAATAAAAAATCCTTTTATTCATGGAAAATGGATGAAACGTACATCAAAATTAAAGGAAAATGGCATTATTTGTATCGAGCCATCGATGCAGATGGTTTAACCTTGGATATTTGGTTACGTAAAAAACGGGACACACAAGCAGCCTATGCTTTTCTTAAGCGGTTAGTGAAGCAGTTTGATGAACCGAAGGTTGTAGTCACAGATAAAGCCCCCTCTATTACAAGTGCCTTTAATAAACTAAAAGAATACGGCGACTTTTATCAAGGGACAGAACATCGTACCATTAAATACCTGAATAATTTGATTGAACAAGACCATCGTCCAGTAAAGAGACGCAATAAATTCTATCGAAGTTTACGCACTGCCTCTACCACGATTAAAGGCATGGAAGCCATTCGAGGATTATATAAGAAAACCCGAAAAGAAGGCACTCTCTTCGGGTTTTCGGTCTGTACTGAAATCAA
>NZ_NEEY01000106.1 GCF_002252085.1 Aerococcus sp. 1KP-2016 | reverse complement strand
TCTTGTAACTTATGAATATTCAAACGAGAAAAAGAACCTTAGGCCGCGTGTGTAGAGGCCCCCAAAAGTTAGAACCAAAATCTACTTTTGGGGGTTTATTTTTATGGCAAAATATTCACTAGAATTTAAATTGGAAATTGTAAAACATTATCTAGGGAACTACGGAGGCTACCGAGCGGTAGCAAAGAAATATAATATTCAAGAGTCTATTGTAAGAAGATGGGTTAATAGCTATCAACAATTTGGAATCGAGGACTGAAACGTAGTAAGAATCAAACTCATTACGCTGTTGATTTTAAGCTTAGTGCTGTAAAATTGTATGAAACAACAGAGATGAGTTATCGAGAAGTAGCCAATTCATTAGGGATGAATAACCCTAGTTTACTTTGTAATTGGCGCACTACTATCCTCAAGAAAGGCGTCGATGGCTTATCAGAACAGAGAGGTAGGCCACCGAAAATGGGTAAACGGAAGAAAGCTGATAAGAAAATATTTCAAGATCCAAAGAAGATAACTAGAGAAGATGTGAACGTTGAGCGTCTGAGACAACTTGAAAACGAAAATCTTGATTTGAGAATCGAGAATGAATTTTTAAAGGAATTAGGGAGATTGCAGGAAGCAGAGAAACAGCAACAAAGAAACAAATAGTTCAAGCAATCTACAATCTCCATAATATTAATAAATTCAAATTAG
>NZ_NEEY01000105.1 GCF_002252085.1 Aerococcus sp. 1KP-2016 | reverse complement strand
GAGGCGGATTTTATAATGAACTTAGCCATTTAAAATAAAAAAAACGCCACGTGAATTCCATGTTATATTGAAGTTACCACAACTCTCAATAGACAAGGATGAATTCAAATGACGCAAACCCATGATAACACAGTTTCACGCAAGGGAAAACATCTTTCCTACTCAGAACGTTGCCAAATCGCTATCTTGAAAAAGGAAGGCTATTCCAACCGTCAGGTTGCCAAAGTGCTGGGACGTGTTCCGCAAACCATAAACAATGAGATTGATCGCGGAACCATCACCCAGTTAAAACGCCAAACGCAAAATGGAAAAGTGTATGACACCTACTATTCTGTTTATGACGCTGATGCAGGACAGGCCTTCTATGAAAAGCAACGACTGAACTGTGGCAGACGCCCCAAATGGGCGAACACAAATGCCTTCATTGATTGGGCAGATGACAAAATGTTAAATGAAAAATGGTCGCCGGACGTCGTGGTCGGATTTGCCAGAAAACACGAGCTGTTCGATTGTGCCATCATTCCTGGCACAACCGCTCTCTATCAATGGATTGACCGCGGAATCATGCGAACAAAGAACATGGACTTGCTTGAAAAACTGTCCCGTAAAATCAAAGCGGTCCTCCCAGGACACCGTCCCAACAAGCGTGTTCTCGGGACGTCAATTGAAGAACGCCCTAAAGAAGTTGAAACACGGGAAACGTTCGGTCATTGGGAAATCGACACGGTAGTGGGAAACAAGACCAAGTCGGATGCCGTGCTGCTGACGCTGGCTGAACGGCAGACACGCTTTGAAGTCATCCTAAAGTTGAACGGGAAGGACACCGAATCGGTGGACCAAGCGGTTCAACAGCTAAGAGAACGGGCTGGCGCTA
>NZ_NEEY01000104.1 GCF_002252085.1 Aerococcus sp. 1KP-2016 | reverse complement strand
TAGTTGAGAAGTGGTGTGCAACAATCTCGCCTGTAGCACCATCTTTAACAGCTGAAAGATAAGCCCATTGTCCACTTCCATAAGGAAGATAAGTGATGTCTGTTAGAAACACTTTATATGGCATATTATGATTAAATTGGCGATTGAGTATATTTTTCTTAGTAGCATTTTCTTGAGTTGCCTTCATGATTTTACGATACGGCTTAGCTGCTCTTATTGGCGATATAATGGCATTTTTACGCATAATTCTTCTGATTTTTTTATGATTCATTATTATACTGTATTCATTTTCTAGCGCCATTTTTATTTCATCGATGCCACATTTCTTCTTATCGAGAAATACCTTATATAACAATTGGAAATCTTCCCAATCATTGCGCTCACGTTCATTTCGTTTATCGCTACTATTTAGCCAGTAATAATAGCCACTTCTACTTACCCCCGCAAGATTACACAAATGATTAACCATGCCAACAAGTTGATTTTCACGAATAATTTGGTTAATTAATTTAAAGCGTTCCTGTTTATTTAAGTCGTTTTTTCTGTCGTTTTTCACGCTCCTCTCGTGCAATTCTAATTTTTTTACTAGTTCAAGATTACCCTCCAAATAGGCTATACGGGCATTCGCTTTTTCTAAAGCTTCTTCTAACGATAGTTGTCCTCTTGGTCCATATGGACCACTCTGACCAGTACCACGAGTCTCTTGAAGCAATATATCTTCGCCATGTCTTTTATATAATTTTTTCCAACGAGACAGTGATTGATTCGCTTTTCCTTCTCCAATTAAATGCGAAGGAAGTCCAGCAAGCTCAAATATCTGAGTGGACGTCATACCTTGTATGCTCTGTTTAATTGCCTTTCTTTTGAATTCTGATGAATAGGTGATGCTTCTCTCTGTCACACTTTTGATATTAGGATTATTTTCCAAAGTTTTAATTTCAGATTGGTTATAAATCTTTTTACTCAAAATGCCCACTCCCTTCTGTATAACGCAAATAAAGTATACCGAAAAATTGCATAAAAATAACCCGAAAACTAACAACACTCTTTTTTTGAGTGTTCAGTTTTCGGGTAGAGATTCA
>NZ_NEEY01000103.1 GCF_002252085.1 Aerococcus sp. 1KP-2016 | reverse complement strand
TGATTTGAGAATCGAGAATGAATTTTTAAAGGAATTAGGGAGATTGCAGGAAGCAGAGAAACAGCAACAAAGAAACAAATAGTTCAAGCAATCTACAATCTCCATAATATTAATAAATTCAAATTAGTTGATATTTTGAGAGTAACTGGCTTTCCAAAGGCAACTTATCACTATATTAGGAAGCAATCTAAACGCCCAGACAAGGATAAAGTTTACAAAGATGCTTTACTAGAACTAAGAGAGAGAAATAAAGATTATGGGTATAAGAGACTGACTCCCGAGTTAAAAAAATTAGGTTATCATATAAATCGGAAGAAAGTATTACGCTTAATGCGTGAATTAGGCATTCTTGTAACTGCCTTCTCACACAAAAGCAGAAAGTATAAGTCTTATAAGGGAACTGTAGGGAAAGTAGCATCAAATCGTTTAAAACGACGTTTTAACACATCAGTTCCACATCAAAAAATTACGACTGATACAACTGAATTCAAATACTATTATATGGACCAGTTAGGCAATACTCAGACAGGCAGACTTTATTTAGATCCTTATATGGATTTATTCAATAGCGAAATCATCAGTTTTCAAATAACAAAACGGCCTAACGGTGAAAGTATGATGGAAGCTTTGAAGGCAGCTATAGAACGTACAAATGATTGCATATTCAGAAGAACCTTTCATTCAGACCAAGGCTGGGCTTATCAAATGAAACGGTATTCAAAAACTTTAAAAGATAATGATATCTTCCAAAGTATGTCTAGAAAAGGGAATTGTTATGACAATTCCCCAATGGAAAATTTCTTTAGTATACTCAAACAAGAAATGTATTATGGTCAAACTTATCATAGTTTTGAAGAATTGGCTGAATCAATTACCAACTATATTAACTATTATAATGAAGAACGAATTAAAGAGAAACTAGGATGGCTAAGCCCCGTCCAGTATCGCAGCCAATATACTAATTCCATTGTCTTTTCATAGTTTCACATAAAGTTTCAATCTATCAAGAGTCGCTCCGCTACTACTCTTGACAGATTGAAATTTATGAGAAGTATTGTCGACAACAGGAATTAAGCCAAATTGCATGTATTAAAAAAGAGCTGACCA
>NZ_NEEY01000102.1 GCF_002252085.1 Aerococcus sp. 1KP-2016 | reverse complement strand
CTATATAAGTTGAGGTAAAGTTTTACTCCCTCTTGTTTTTCTGATATGATTCAGGCAAAAACATGAAGGGATGAGCCAGATGGAACTGCGAGACCAACTGACAGAACTGAGGCGCGCGATGAAAGAGGCAAAGGAACGGCGCATGTACGAACGCTACCAGGCGGTCTTCCTCTACCTGAGCGGGCATAAGATGGAAGAGGTGGCCCAGATCACAGGCCGCACCCGCAAAACAGTTGGCGGCTATGTGGCCGCCTATCGAAAAGGGGGCCTGGAGGCCCTGACCCCTCTCCGTCCGTCCGGCAGGCCTCCTCGCCTAAGCCCCGAACAGGAGGAACAGCTGGTGGCCGTGGTGGCCAACCAGCTCCCGTCGGAGGCGGGGCTCGGGCCGTTCGCCAACTGGACACTCGACCTGATGATCGCCTATGTGAAGCGGGAATGGGGCGTCCGCTACTCCCAGCGGGGCATGTCGCTTCTCTTGGAGCGGCTAGGGCTCAGCTACACCCGTCCCACTTATACGCTGGCCAAGGCGGATCCCGAGAAGCAGCGCGTTTTTCGCGAGGAAACCTTCCCCCGACTTAAAAAAAACTGATGACGGGAGAGGTCGACCACCTCCTGTTCCAGGACGAATGCATGATCCGGGACTACCAGGCCATCCAGCGGACCTGGTTCCGCAAAGGGAAGCAGCGGATTATCCCGACCTATGGGAAGCACCGCGGCGCCAAGCTGATCGGCTGCCTCAACTACGAGACGGGGGAGGTGCTCTGCTGGGAGAAAGAGGCGTATGACGCTCTCACGTTCCTGGGCTTCCTGCAGCATGTCTTGGACCGCTATCCCAAAGGGAAAATCGTCCTCATCCTGGACAACGCCCGGATCCACCATGCCAAGCTGATCCAGCCTTTCCTGGAAGATCACCGGGAGCGCCTGGAGCTCGCCTTCCTCCCACCCTACAGTCCCGAACTCAACCTGATGGAGGGCCTCTGGAAATGGCTGAAAGAAGCCACAATCCACAATGTTTTCTTTCCGAGCGTCCAGAAGATTATCCTGGCCGTCCGCGGCTTCCTCCGTTGGATCGATGGGGAGCGGAAGAAGGTGATTGACCGTCTCTGTGTGAGGCTGTAGGGTAAAACTTTTATTCAACTTATATAG
>NZ_NEEY01000101.1 GCF_002252085.1 Aerococcus sp. 1KP-2016 | reverse complement strand
CTTGGTTTACTGTTTTTTCACTAACGCATACCCAATACACCTGCGTAAAATTGATAATTTTTCTCTGCATTTGATGTGATTGCTGTTACGTGATGAATACCTAATAAGTCCATTGACATAATAATCGCTCCTTTAAATTTGTTTGTCTAATATTTATTTTTTATATTTCGAATTCGTAATATAAGTATAGCATAATTTTATTACGAATTCAAACTATTATATTCAAAAGATGTAATTATTTCTGTTTATGGTAAAATATTCAATAAATACTGGACCTAAAATCCATTTGGAGGTAGTCTTTTTGACTGAACAAAAGAATCAAAAACCCAAATACTATCTAATTTCTGATGCAGTTGGTTCGTTGGTAAACGATATTTTCCAGAGTGTCTCTGTCCAATTTCCGAGTGTAGACTTTGCTGTGACAAATTTTCCCTTCGTCCAACATGATGATATGTTGTTACCCATTTTAAAACAAGCACGTTTAGAGCATGCGAGTATTATCGCGTCATTTATTGACAAGGATTTAAATCGTTTAGCACTAGAGTATTGTGAAACAGCAGGCATCTTCTATGTGAATGTCCTAGATAGAATTATGTCGCATATTGTGGATCAAACTGATGTACAACCTTCCGGTAAACCTGGTATTCGCCATCAATTAGATGACGTGTATTATAAACGGATAGAAGCCCTGGAATTTGCTGTTCAAAACGACGACGGGCAACACCCCAAACGCTTTGTCGATGCCGATATCGTCTTACTAGGCATTTCGCGTACATCTAAAACGCCGCTATCTATGTACTTAGCCAATATGGGCTACAAGGTTGCCAATCTGCCACTAGTGCCAGAATCGCGTGTACCAGACATCATTTTCAACATCGATCGTTCAAAAATAATCGGCCTAACCAACGATGTAAACGTTTTGAACAAATTTAGACGTGAGCGCATGCGTTCGTATGGCATCGAAAATGCATCGACATACACTGATGATGCACGAATTGAAAAAGAATTGACCTACGCCAACGATTTGTATGAAAAATTAAACTGCCCTGTAATTAATGTAGCGGACCGTTCGATCGAGGAAACGGCAACCTTGATTATGATGTTCTTTAACGCTAAACAAACGAACAATTAAAGCTTTTAAATCAACCAAAAAAGGAGGATGTCCATTTCAACATGTGAATCTCTACCCGAAAACTGAACACTCAAAAAAAGAGTGTTGTTAGTTTTCGGGTTATTTTTATGCAATTTTTCGGTATACTTTATTTGCGTTATACAGAAGGGAGTGGGCATTTTGAGTAAAAAG
>NZ_NEEY01000100.1 GCF_002252085.1 Aerococcus sp. 1KP-2016 | reverse complement strand
AGATTAAGTCCATATAATTGTGTAAAAAGAAAAAGAGCCATTAACCTGACTCCTGTATAATTGTATTTACCACAAAACAATATATGGAGGTTAGGTAATGACTCAACTAAATTTTACAATAAATTCTGATAAGTTCCTAGAGGAAGTACTACAAAGTGATTTAAACACGGCTACAAAGGGCATTATTACGGCACTATTAAATCAAGTGATGGAAGCAGAACGAGATAGCTATATTCAAGCATCAGCCTATGAACGTACTGGTAATCGTCAAGATTACCGTAATGGATACTATGAAAGAGACTACACGATTAAAGCCGGTACAATCACCCTCAGGGTGCCAAGAACGCGCTCTGGTGAGTTCTCTACAGATATTTTTCAGAAGTATCAACGAATGGATCAAGCACTTGTAATGTCTATGGTTGAAATGGTCATCAATGGTGTTTCCACACGAAAAGTAACGAATATTGTTGAGGAATTGATTGGTGATAGTGTTTCAAAATCTTACGTTTCTAAAGCTGTAGAAAAAATAGAACCAGAAATTCAAAGCTTCTGTGGTCGCTCATTGACACATGCAACTTTTGAATATCTATTTCTTGATGCAATGTATATCAAAGTGAATGAAAATCATCATTCGGTGCAGAAAGCTGTTTATATTGCTCAAGGGGTGCGCGAAGATGGTTTTCGTGAAATTATCGGTTTTATGGTCGCGGATGTAGAATCCACAAAAACATGGACAGAATTCCTACAAAACCTTAAAGCTAGGGGATTAACTACACCTAAAATGGTCATTTCTGATGGACATCAAGGCATCAAAGCTGCTGTTAAAACTGAATTCATGGGCACGAAGTGGCAACGTTGTGTCGTGCACTTCCTGAGAAATATCATTTCAAAAATGCCACGAAAAAATAGTAAACAAGAACGAGACACATTAAAAAGAATATTTAAAGCTACGACAAAACAACATGCGATCGAATATCGTGATACTTTTTTCGAATTAGTAAAAGATAATGCTAAATATGATGCTGCCGTGAAAACCCTAGATGAAGGCTTTTTCGATGCTATTCAATATACTTCAGAACCTCATATAGCTCAAAAATATTTACGTTCAACTAATTCAGTCGAACGAATTAATCGTGAAATTCGTCGGAGAGAACGAGTAATCAGCTTTTTTCCAAATGTTCGATCAGCCGAACGCTTAATTGGTGCAGTTCTATTAGATATTCACGAGAGACTACAAGCTGCACCTTATAAATTGTACGACAAAGATAACACGAACGAGTAATTATTATTTATAAGAACTTAATGCATCGCAACAAGCGTAAATACAATTTACACAAGATTATGGACTTGACA